>NZ_CP065915.1:606111-909166 GCF_016134045.1 Pelagovum pacificum
GAGGGGTTTCAGCCCTCGAACTGCGCGAGTTTCGCACTCAGCGCCGTGGTCGCCGCGATCGCCTCCTGCCAGAGCGGATAGAGCCGGTCGTAGGTCGCCACCATCCGGGCGTCGGGCACGAAGCTGGCGTCGTAGCGGACGTAGGCCTCGTGCGCCTCGGCCAGCGAGGACAGCTCGCCCGCGCCCATCGCGGCGAGGCAGGCGGCCCCGGCGACGCCGGGCTCGTTGTAGGCGAGGCGGCGGATCGGGCGGCCCAGCACGTCGGCCCTGATCTGGCACCAGGCGTCGGAGCGGAACCCCCCGCCGCCGCACAGCAATTCGTCCGACCGATGGCCGGCGGACGCCTCGATCGCGTCGAAAACCAGCCGCGCGGAGAAGGCGACCCCCTCGTAGACCGCGCGGGCGAGCTCGGGCAGCGCGGTGCCCGTGTCGAGGCCGAGGAACGCGCCCCGCAAGTCGGCATTCCAGAGCGGCGCGCGCTCCCCCGCGAGGTGGGGCAGGAACAGCGGTGTGCCGGAGCGGCGCGGCCGGATCAGGCCCGCCATCTCGTCGGGCGATGTGCCGGTCGCCTCGCAGAACCAGGTCTTCGCCGCGCCGCCGATCTGGGTCGGCCCGACGTGGAGGCGGACGCCCTCCGCCGGGGCGAAGACGATGACGCCGGGTGTCGGGGTGACCGCGCTCGCCGCGATGCCCGGCACTTCGCTGGTGCCCGACAGGTAGACCTCGCGCCCCTCCGCGCTCGCGCCGCAACCGAAGACGCCGGTCCAGCCGTCCATCGTGGCGGTGACCATGGGCGTGCCCGACAGCGGGCCGGCGGTGATCTCTCCGACCGTCTCGGTGAGGCCGGTGATCGGGGCCATACGCTCCGCCGCGCCGGCGACAAGCGCGAGGATCTCGGGGATGTAGCGGGAGTCCGCTCCGACCAGTCCGATGTTGGACAGCGGATCGGTAGTGGCGCGGCCCGTCAGATGCAGCAGGCAGAAATCCTTCGGCAACAGCACGCGGGCGGTGCGGTCCCACACGTCCGGGCGGTGCCTCGCGACCCATGCCATCCGCGCCAGCGGGTGCGAGGCGTCGATCGGGATCGGCGCGCCGAGCAGGCGGATCTTCTCGGCCTCGGACAGCCGCGAGTCGAGCTCGGCCGCCTCCCGCGCCGCGCGGGTGTCCTGCCAGAGGATCGCGGGCATTAGCGGCCGATCGTCGGCATCGACGAAGACGTGGGTGTTCACCTGGCTCGTCAGCCCGCCGACGGAGACGCGCGGCGACAGGTCGGCGAAAGAGGCGAGCGCCCGGTCGATCATCCCCGTCCAGAGCAGCGCGTCCTGCTCGGCATGGCCCGGGGCAGGGCGGTCGATGGTCTGACTTTCGGTGAACTCGGCCACGGCGCTGCCGGACTGGTCCAGCAGGGCGGCCTTCACGGACGTCGTGCCGACGTCGATCCCGAGGACGAGGTCCAGCATCGGTCGGCGCTCAGTCGCGCCGGCGGGCCCAGATCAGCACTGCGCCGAAGGCGAGGATGCCGAAGCCCAGAAGCCAGGGCATGCGGCCCGGCGGGCTGCCGCCCGGCACCGCCTGAACGTCCGCCGGGGTGGGCGTCGCGGTCGCCGTGGGCGCCTCGGTCGGTGCCTCTGTCGGTTCTTCCGTGGGTGCTTCGCTGGTCGGGGCCTCGGTCGCCGTCGGCTCTTCGGTCGGGGCCTCTGTCGCGGTCGGCTCGTCCGTCGGGGCGGTCGTGGTCGTGACGGTCGGCGCGGTGGTCGCGGTCGGGGCCGTCGTCGCTGTGGGTGTCGGCGCAGTCGTGGCCGTCGGGGTCGGTGCGCTCGTCGGTGTGGGCGCAACGGTTACCGTCGGCGTCGGCGTCGGTACCGTCGTCGGAGAGACGGTCACTGTCGGCGTCGGGGCGAACGTGGGGGTCGGAGTCACGGTCTGGGCCAGCGCGCCGGTCGCGCAAAGTGCCAGGGCGGTCGTCAGCGCAAGTAGCGTCGTCCTATCGACCATGATCCCGCCTTCCCCAGAAACGCCCGAACTGAAATGATTTCGGCAAGACGAACCATACCAGACCGGGAAGTCCCAGCGCAACGGCGGACAATCCGAACAGGACCGAAGACGTGACAGAATCGGCATACTGGCTACCGAGGGCCTCGTAGATGCCTGCCAGACCCAGTTCGCGCAGCCCCCAGCCGCCGAGCGAGACCGGCAGCACCGCGAGGAGCATGCCCCCCGGCAAAGCCGCCAGCGTCTCGGGCATCGGCGGCATCAGACCGAAGGCGCGGCTCACCGCGACGAATGTCGCGATCCCCGACAGATGTGCGCAAACCGACAGGAGCAGCGCGCTCCAGCCCGTTCTCGTCCGGGCCAGCCAGCCGAGGTCGGTCAGGATCACCGGCAGCAGTGCCGCGCCCCGGTAAAGGCGCCGGACGACCTCCGCCGCGATCAGCCCGAGGAGCGCGAGCGCGACGAACAGCAGCAACGGCAGCGGGCCGATAATCACCGACAACCCGACGCTGCCGAGCAGGCAGAGGGCGATCAGCCCGACGGCGCGATCGGCCACCACCAGCCGCACGGCGCGGCGCCAGCCGCCGCAGGCGGGCTCCAGCGCGACGATGCGCAGCGCGTCGCCCCCGACGGTTCCGAGCGCGACTTGCGACAGCCCGAACCCGGCCCAGGTAATCCGCAGCGACTCGCGCGCGCCGATCCGCGCTCCGAACCGGGCGGCGAGCATCCGTTGGCGAACGGACATCAGTCCGAAAACGGCCAGCTGCGCGCAAACGACCATCAGCAGCCAGACGGGCCCCACCGGACCAAGCCCCTCGGTCGCCGCCACGGGCCGCGCCAGCCGCACGGCAAGGGCGAGCGCCCCGGCGGTCACGACCAGCCGCAGCAGAAGGGTAAGCCAGCGCCTCATCCCGGGCAGGGGCCGGGCAGGACCCGCAGGATCGCGCCCGCGTCGCTTTCGGCCGCGGGGACGGTGCCGGTTGCCAGCCGGTCCGCAACCTCCGCGCCGTATCGGTCGCGCTCCGCGCGGGCGACGACGATGTAGCGAACGTCGAACAGCGCGAGGAGGCGGCAGGTGCCGGGCGTGAACCCCTCGCGGTAGATCCGGTCGACCAGTGCGACCCGTGCGTCGACGTCGGCCATGTGGCCGCGCCACAGAAGCTCGTGCCCGCGCCAACCGATCAGCGTCGGCTTGCCCGCCACCGTCGACATCCGGCTCCCGGAGGTGAAGCTTTCGCCCGGCGCCTCGAGGATCGCCTCGCCCGGTGCGAGCGGCAGGTCGGCCAGTGCCTCCGCCAGCGAGCGTTCGTCTCCGAGGAACGCCAGCCCGTCGAGCGAACCGATCGCCGAAGGCGGCCGGACCGTCCAGCTCGCATAGGCGAAGGTCAGCAGCAGCGGCACGGCGACGAGGTAGCCGACCACGGCCGCAACTGTGCCCCGCGCCGCCAGTGTGCCGACGGCGACCAGCGACGCGATCTGCAACAGCGTCTGCGCCCGGAAGCTGAGTTTGAACATCGTGTTGGTGCGGGCGTAATCCGCGCCGTAGATGTCCTTGAGATAGAGCGCCTCCGGGATGACGATCAGCAGGACCGCCGCCAGCGCCAGAATGCCTGCGAAGAGCAGCCCCACCGGCGGCTTCCGGATCACGAACAGCAGGACGAGCAACGCCACGATCGCCGGCAGCGCGTGACCGTAGATGACGCCAAGCTGCCACAGCGGGGAGGACGCGGCGACCAGCCGTACGCCCTGCCCGAAGGAGTCGAAGCCCGCGAGGAACGGGGCCGCCGTCGCGAAGGCCACCGCCAGCGCGCCGAGTGCCATCGCCACCAGCCGGTCCCGTGCACCGGGCCGTGCGACGAGAAACGCGAAGATCATCGCACCGATCAGCCCGGCGATGGCGAAGTCCCAGCTGTTGACGACACCGAGCAGGCCGAGCAGCCAGCCGAAGAACAGCACCTGTCGCGCCTCGATACGCTCCGGCAAGGTACGGGCCAGCGAGAATAGAACCACCAGCGTCAGCAGGAACACCGGCGTCGCGATCACGTGGGCATGCAGGTCGCCGACCCGGAAACCGTAGGCCGTGAACTCGGTGAAGCCCTTGTCCGGAACGTCGGGATCGAAGCCGATGAAGCGCGTACTGTCGGGATAATAGAAGCTGTCCTTCGCCGTCGGCATCCAGTCGCGCAGCACGTCGTAGAGGAAGGAGTGGAGGTTGCCGGCGTAAAGCGCGAGCGCCGCGCCGATAGTGGCGAGCAGTCCCGCCAGCCTTCGCGGAACGTGCCGCAGGCACAGCAGGCAGACGGCGCCGACGCCGAGACCGGTCAGCGCGAAGAGCGACGCCATCATCAGCTGGTAGCCGTGATCCGCCGGAACATCGGCTAGCCGCGTCCAGAGTGCGGTGAAGGCGTGGCCGACGTAGTAGTAATTCACCGCCGCGCCCGCGAACCACAGGTCCTCGGGGGGCATGTGGTCGGAGCGGAGTGCCGCTTGCACGAGGCCGAGGTCGGTGAACTTCTCCAGCGTGTTCAGGTTCGGCTCGGCCAGTCTTGCCGCGAGGCCGAGCAGGAACAGCAGCAGGAACAGTGCCTCCGTCACCGCGATGCGCCTCCAGGGCAGCGGCTCACGGGTCAGCGTGAAGAGCAGCGCCAGCGTCAGAACGCCGATTGCCGGGCCGGCGGAGGCAAAGGACGCCAGTCCGAAAACGGACAGGACCCAAGGCACGAACGGGAGGGCGACGTGGGCGAGGATCTTCGCCACCGACGGTCCCGCCGCCCCGAGGCCCGGCGCGAGCCGGTCGAGAGCGGGCAGAACGAGGATCCCGGCAGCGAACTGCCAGAGCAGCCAGCGCAGGACTTCCGCCCACTCGGTTGCGTCAAGCCCGATCATCGCGCCGCGAAGCTCCCCGCCAGTTGCCCGATGTCGCACGTCTGTTCGGTATCGAGCAGGCGTGCAATCGTCTCGGCGGGCACCGCCTCGGTCCGGGCGAAGATGACGACGTGCGGTCGGTCGAACACGACGCGGGTTTCCTCCGCCGCAAGGCCGGGGAAGAACAGCCCGGCGAGCGGCGCCTCTCGCCGAAACGTCGCGACGGGGCGAAAGCCGAAACTGCCGTCGGTCAGTCCGGTGTAATAGGCGCAGGCGAGCGGCGTGCCGGGATAGCGCGGCAGCACCGACCAGTGGCGCCGGCTCAGGATTGGCAGGATGTCTGCCTCGGCGACAGCCTCCGCCAGTGGGGGCGCATCGCCCGACAGGCCCGCTTCGAGCGGCAGGACCGCGGACTCGACGTTGGCAAAGGCGACCACGCCGGGCTCTGCCGGTTCGAACATCACCATGTCGCCGGGCTGCGCGTGGTCAGTGACCCACCGCCCCGCCGCGATGCGCGGGTCTTGTGCGAGGAACCCGAGAGCGGTCGAAAGGCCGGAGGCGACCGGCACTCCGAGCGCGATGATAAGCGCCACGCGCCCCGTGACCGACGGCAGGCGCAGCAGCCGGTCGGCGGCCAGCCCGGCGAACACCAGAAGGATCGGAATGACGGGCGCGAGGTAGCGCACGAAGCGCGCCTCCCACCCCGTGACGATGATCCCGTAGAGCAGCACGAAGCCAAGCGCTGGCAGCGCGGCCTTCCACCTCTTGGACCGCAGCGCGAGGACCATGCCGACGGGCGCAAGCAGCAGCGGTGCGCCGTCCATGATGCCCCAGAGCTGGCGCAGCTCGAACAGAAGGGGCGTCGAACCGTCGAACTGGCGCGTGTAGAAGACCGGCACCGTGCCCGCGACGATGCCGCCCTCGTAGGCCATGACGGCCCGGAACGTCGTCCAGTCAAGCAGCATCCCCGGTGAGGTCGCCAGCATCAGCGCGACCGCCAGCAGCACCAGCAGCACCGCGTCGGGAAGCGCCAGCCGCAGCGGACGCGCGCGGTTCAGCAAGAGCGCGGAGACCGGCAGAACGAGGAACGCCGCCGCACTGGTCTTGAGGCCGAGCGCGAGCCCGGTGACGAGCGCGGGCAGGATCACGTCTCGCAGGCGGGATGGCGCGCGTACCGCGTGGATCGCCAACAGCCAGAGCAGCAGCACGGCGAGGGTCAGAGCGCTCTCGGTCGTCCCGAAGTGGCTCCAGCGGATCAGCGGTTCCGAGACCGCGATGAGCCCGGCAGTCAAAAGTGCAGCGCGTGAGCCGGCGAGCTGCAGTGCGACACGTGCCGCGACGAAGATCGCCGCCCCTCCGGCGAGGGCCGAGATTAGCCGCGCGGCGAGGTAGACGTGATGCGCCTCCGGCGGGCCGAGCGCGATCGCTGCGCCGAGCAGCCGCGGCAGCGTGACCGCCAGACCGTTGTACGCGAAGAAATCCGGCAGCAGCCGGTTGGGCCAGTCGAGCCGCAAGGCCGCCTGCACGAGGTTCCATTCATCGGGATGCAGGCCGAGCCAGCCGTCCCAGCCGATCCCGATCAGCCGGAGCAACGTGCCTGCCGCGACGACCGCGAGGAGCCAGTGCCGCTCTGTCCGGGTCATGTCGGTCCGGGTCATCGGCGAGGTGGGCCGGACAACAGGACCAGCGCGGGCAGGACCAGCAGGTTAAGGTGAACCAGCATGTTCTGCGTGAGGCGTAGCGTCGCGATCGTCGTCTCGCCGGGGGCGGCGTAGGGTTCTGCCGTCACGGTTCCGGCGCCCGAGGGAACGGCGATTTGCGTCAGGCCGTAAGCGTCTGCCAGTGCCGCGATGGAGGTGACGGCTGCGATGGCGATGGCGAGCAGAGCGGCGATCAGGAAGCCTGCCCCTGCGAGTGTGGCATCACGCCAGCCGGGGCGGGCAGCGATCAGCGAGGCGACCAGCAGCGGCGCCGGCAACAGGAAATCCGCCGGATCGAGCGGGGCGAGCAGGAAGGCCAGCGGCGATGTCTCGGCGATGACGGAGGACCCGACGGTCCAGCCGACCGAACGCTGCGCGATCTCACCGACCTCTGCCGGGCCACCGAGAGCGAGCAGGCCGTTGGCGAGCAGCGCGGCGACATGCGCGGCCGGCCCCGCCAGCAGGACCCACAGGATCGAGAGGCCGACGGCGAGAACCGCGAAGACCAGCGCGCCCGGTTGCCGGGCCGTGGTGAGCGCGAGGGCCGCCAGCAGGATACCGGTCAGAAGGGGGAAAGCGAACAGGTGGACGCCAACGAACGCCCGTTCGGACTGGCCGAGAACCAGGGCCAGCACGACGATCCGCACGAGGTTGAACAGCTGGATGGCGAGGATGCCGCCGACCGCGGCGGTCAGCGCACGGCGCGGGGGTGGCGTCAGGGCGGCCAGCAGGGCGAGCCAGCCGATCAGCAGCCCGTGCCCGTCACAGACGGAGGTCACGTCGACCGCCCATCCGGCTACCGTGTCGCGCAGCTCCGATCCCGTCCGCACGAGGTCGCCGTTCCCGATCGACAGCAACAGGTGACTGAGCGCGGCGAGGGCGGTCGCCAGACCTTCGAACGCGGCCTGCACCGGGCCGAGCGACATGGCGAGAAAGCCGAGCCCCAGCACCGCCAGGGCCCGCAGGAGGGCGAGGGGGACATCCGTCAGCGGGCGGTGCCGTCCCCGATCAGAAGGTGATGACGCCACGAAGCACGGCGTCCATGCCGGTATAGCCCTGCTCGGTCACGTTGAAGCCGATCGCTGCCTCGACGGAGCCGGCCCCGACTGCCTTCGACACGCCGAACGCCGCGCGGCCCGAGACGCGCTCGTCGTTCACGCGGAACAGCGCGACGGGCAGGTCGTCGTCGTCGGACAGCTGGTAGGCGAACTGCGACTCGAAGAACGGATCGACGGGCAGGCCGGTCGCGAACTCGGTGCGCGACGACGCGGTGAGGTACGTCGAGGTCACCGAGGACGACCCGACCGCGCGACCGTTGCTCTCGGTATAGGCGTCGTTCTCCTGGTGGACCCAGGTGAGACCGAACTGGAGCGAGGTCAGCGTCCTCGGGTCGGCGAAGCTCGTGTCGCCGGTGATCTTGGCGTAGGTCACGTCGGAGCTGTAGTCGCCCCGCACCAGCCCGTTGGAGTGGACCGTCTCGTAGTCCATGCCGAGCCGGCCGACGCTGGCGACGATGTAGAAGTTCTCTGCGGCCATGTAGTCGACGCCGAGCGTCAGGCCGAGACCCTCCGCCGAGACGGAGCCGTCGTTGTAGTCGGTATCGCCGTCGTAGCTTTCGCCGATCAGGCCGCCGAAGAAGCCGAGCGACGGCGTGGCGTACTTGATGGCGATCAGGCTGAAGCTGTTGATGTCACCCTCGAATTCCGAATTCTGGGTGATGTTCTGCCAGCGGTAGTCGCTGACGATGCTCCACCCGCCGTCGAGCGTCATGGTGCTGGCGAAGGCGGTGAGATCGGTCTCTCCGTCCGCGTCGGTGACGCCGGAGGTGGAAACCGTAATCCCGTCGGACGTCCGGGCCTGCCGGACGTTGTCGTGCACCCCGTGGGAGAGCTGGACCGTCGCCTCTTCCGTCAGCTTCGGTGTGACCTGCAGCGGCGAGCCGGGCACGTTGAGCGCCGTTGCGCTGCCAGGCGCGAGGATCAGCGCCACAAGGACGAAAACGGACAGGAGGCCGAGAAGCCGGCCGGCGGATCTGGTCATGGGTATTCCCCCCGCGAAATACACGGAGACTATGCCGCCCGCCCGGCGTCCACGCAATTGTTAAGGCGTCCGCCGTCCCAGCTTGCCGTGCAATTGTCGGATTTCGGTAACGGCGCGGGAGGAGAGCGCCGAGATGCGCCGCAGGTTCAGGGTCGAGCGTCCGGCGGCGCGGGCCTTGTGCATGACCTCGACCTCCTCCGTTCGGGCCTCCGTGCCGTTCAGCAGGATGATCGCGGCGAGGACGGAGGGCACTGAGGCGTCGGCCGCCACGTGCGGCGCGACATGGCGGCGCCAGGTCTCGGTCCGGATCAACTTGTAGGGCGCACCTGCGTCGCGGGGCGCGCGACCGAAACGGGCGGCGATGATCCGGCGCATCATCCGGCTCAGCAGCCGGCGCGATGTCGGATCGTTGCGCGGCGTGCGCACGCCGAGCAGCGCGTCGAGCGCGTTTGCCTTCATCCGGCCGAGGTGGGCGGGGAAGGCGGCGAGGTCGATCTGCCGGTCGCTGTCGAGCAACAGCAGCAAGTCGGCGTCGCTTTCGGTGATGCCGCGCATCAGTGCCGGGCCGTGGCCGGCGTTCTCTTGCCGGACGACGCGCAATGCGGCGTGCTTGGCTTCCAGCCCCTTCAGCAGGGCGGCGGTGTCATCGGTCGAGCCGTCGTCGACCACAATGATCTCCGCCGTGCGCACATGGGGCATCACCAGCCGGTGCACCTCCTCGATGGCGGCGGCGATATTGGCGGCCTCGTTGTAGGCCGGCATGACGATGGAGAGGTCCCTGGCCAAAGTTCGTGCCCGTTCCCGATTGCGGGGAGCGGTCCCCGTCGACTGGCGGCGGTGCTAGCACGGGGCCGGACGTCGAAACAGGGAAATCGCCTTGCCGCGGCGGGAGGTTCCGGGTCCTATCGGGCGGGATCACGACGAAGGGCAGGCATGAGGATCGAGAAGTCGCCGCTGGCGATCGCGGCCATCGTCGCTGCCCTCGTCATCGCGGGCGGATGGCTGAGGCTGTCGGGCACGGACTGGGACGGGTTCGCCTTCCTCAATCCCGACGAGCGGCACCTCGTCTTCATGCTGACCGACATGCTCGAGGTCACCGACCGGGGGGACGGCGGCCTGCTGAGCGGCATCCTTGATGGCGCGGGCGCGGCGGTGAACCCGAGGACCATCGGGTTCTTCAACGTCTATGGGGACCTGCCACTCCTGGCGATGCTTGGCCTGCTGTCGGGCAGCGAGGCGCGGGGTTTCCAAGAGCTGATCGAAGCCGGCCGGACGGTCACCGCGCTGATCGACACGGCGACGATCCTCGCGGTGTTCTTCCTCGCCCACGCGCTGTGCCGGCGTATCTGGCCGGCGCTCGGGGCGGCGGCGGTCTATGCGCTCGCGCCCACGGCGCTGCAGCTTGCGAACTTCTATGCCAGCGACACCTGGCTGGTGGCGGGATACGCGTGGTGCCTGCTCGGCCTGGTGGCGTTGCCGGGCGGATCGGTGCGGCACGCGCTGGCGGCCGGGGTGGGCTTCGGTCTCGCGCTCGCCTGCAAGATCACCGGGGCGTGGCTCATCTTTCCGGCGCTGTTGGCGGTCGGCCTGTCGGCGCGGGAGTCGGGCTGGCGACTTGCCTCGACGCAGCTGCTGGCAGGGCTTGTGGCGACGCTCGTCACCCTGCGGCTGGCGAGCCCGTTCCTGTTCGACGGTCTCTTGCCGGCAGCCTCGGCGGTCGAGGACTTCCGCGAACTCTTCGCGATGAAGGTGATGGAAATCCCGCCGACATGGCAGTGGGAGGCGGGCTATCCGGCGGCAGCGTTCCTGCGGGACTTCACCCTTTTCGGGCTCGGCCCGGCGGGCGTGGCGCTGCTGCTGGCCGGAGTGCCGTGGATGCGGGGGCGGGCGCTGATCCTGCTCGTGGCCTTCGTCGGTGTGCTGCTGACGGTGCTGTTCGATTTCGTCTCGGCCCTGCGCTACGCCGCGCCCGCGCTGCCGGCGGGGGCTGCGCTGGCGGCCCTCGCGCTGTCGCGGATGCCGCGCGCGGTGTCGCTCCTCCTGCTCGTCGTTGCGGGTTGGTGGGGGGCGGGGGCCGTGCTGCTGCATGACGGCAACCATCCGAGGCTCGACGCGTCGCGCTGGATCTGGGCGCAAGACGGCGTGACGGTCATCGCCAACGAATCCGCTTGGGACGAAGGGTTGCCCGTGGCGGTCTCGCTCGAGGCCGGAGGGCCGCAGAGATGGCCGCAAGAGCGCTTCACGCTGCTCGACCTCGACATCACGGGGGCGGAGGATGCGGACAAGGCCGCGCGGATCGCCTCGATGCTGGCGGAGGCGGACCTCGTCGCGGTGTCCTCCGGCCGCCAGTCGGAGCAGATGCCGCGTCTGCCGGAGCGGTTTCCGCTGACGACGGCCTACTACAGGTGGCTGGAAACGGACGCCTGTATCGAACGGGTCTGGCACGCGGACCGGGGATATCCCCTGCCGGGGCTGCGTCTCGACGATGCTTTCGCGCAGGAGCCGTGGCGGGTCTACGACCATCCGATCGTGTCGCTCTACGCGCCGCTCGACTGCTACGACGCAGCCGCGCTCGAGGCGCGGCTGCTGGAGGCGCTGCGCTAGTGCGCGCCGCTGGAGGAGGGCGCGGGGGTGCGCTCTCTCAGCCCGATCAGGACGACGATCGCCATGATCATCAGCAGTACCGAAGAGCCGGCGAAGGTGTCGGAATAGCCGAAGGCCGCGATGGCCGGCTGGCTCGCCAGCGGTGACAGGAACTGGCCGAGGAAGATCGCGGTCGTGACGATCCCGGTGGCCATGCCGCGCCGGTGGGGCGGGGCCGCGCCGAGCGCGAGGTTCACGAAGCAGGGCATGACGTAGCCCATGCCGATCCCGACGATCGCGGCGCCGGTCATCAGGAGGCCGATCGCCTCGGACGTGTGCAGCACCCAGAAGCCGATCGACATCGACGCGAGACCAAGCGCCGGGGTCCCCGACTGGCCGAGCGCGCCGCGGACGGGTCCGAAGGTCATCGCCGACAGGCCGGCGCAGAGCGTCAGCGACGCCATGACGTGCCCGGCCTCCGTCGGATCGTTCCGGCCGAGGCTGCTGAGGTAGTAGGCCACCTGCGTCGGCAGCACGTAGAACAGGATGAAGGTGACGGCGGAGAAGACGGCGATGGCGCCGACCATGATCTTCCAGCCGTTCGCGCCCTCGCCGTGTTGCGGCGACGACTCGTCGGCGGTCGGGATCACCTCGGTCCGGGGCAGGCCGAAGATCAGCAGCGGCAGCAGCGCGAAGGCGAAGCCGTAGATCGCGAAGGGCAGCATCGCCCACATCGCCGCGAACCAGCCCGCCAGCGAGATGAAGATGAAGCCGCCGAAATTCACCGCCGACATCTGGTAGCCCATGAAGCGGGCGCGGGTGTCGCCGTCGTA
This sequence comes from Pelagovum pacificum, assembly GCF_016134045.1. NCBI lineage: Bacteria > Pseudomonadati > Pseudomonadota > Alphaproteobacteria > Rhodobacterales > Paracoccaceae > Pelagovum > Pelagovum pacificum. The sequence goes on from NZ_CP065915.1 coordinate 618,125, forward strand.
GAAGTCGCCGATCAATGCCGATTGGGAGGTCATGATCATCGCCACCGCCGCGCCGAGGACCAGGCGGCTGACGAGGATCAGCATCAGGCTGTCGAGCCAGAGCCCGGCTGTGCCCGCGATCCCGTAGAGTATTGTGCCCACGAGCAGCTGCCGTCGCCGCCCGAACCGGTCCGCCGCGCCGCCCGCGAAGGGGGCGAGGAAGGCCACGACGAGGGACGGTGCGGTCACCAGCAGCCGGGTCAGAAGCCCGGCGTTCGGCGTGTCGGAGAAATTCTGCTCGATCAGCGGCAGCGCCGGGCTGATCGTCGCGTTGGACATGATGGTGAGGGTCGCCGCCAGCAACAGGGCGTAGGCTCTCGGATCGCGAAACAAGGTGGTCATGAAAACTCCGGAGGCGTGCGCGACTCCGCCACCGCGAAGCGCACCCAGACGCCGTAAGACTGGTTGATTGATCCAAGCGGCGACCGTCGGGCCGTCGCGAGCAGGCTTGGGGGATAAAGGGTTCTCGTCGATGCCAAATCAAGGGCGGCACACCGGATTTCCGCCCGCGCGCGCGGAGAAACCGGTGCGACCGTTCTGTGCGTCAGCGCGCCGAGTCGCCAAATATCGCGACGCCGGAGCGTCTCGTGCCCAATTTTATGGCGGCGCCCGCTGATTTTGCGTACAAATAGGGCATATAGGCCCGATGCGGCCTGGTTCGGCGTGGCGGCCTTTCCGTGGCGGCAGGGCAAAAGCTACCCACTGTGCGGGGCGGACGAGACCGGGGTCGGCCAGCTTTCCGAAGCGGAAGCAGCCAGCCGGTCCGGGGGACTGCCTCGACATGAAAATGCCGCGGAGACGCTGCGTCCGTCTCCGGTCCGCCCGCGCGGACCGGCCGGGTGCGGTCGCGGCCCAAGGGGACAAACTTACAATGAATTATCGCTCACTCACAGCGCTGCCGATGCTCGCGGTGCTTGGCACCGCCGCCGTCGCCCAGGATTGCGACGAGCCGATCAAGGTCGGCGTTCTGCACTCGCTGTCCGGAACCATGGCGATCTCGGAAACGACGCTGAAAGACACCATGCTGATGCTCATCGAGCAGCAGAACGAAGCCGGCGGCCTGCTCGGCTGCGAGCTCGAAGCCGTCGTCGTCGACCCGGCCTCCGACTGGCCGACCTTCGCCGAGAAAGCGCGCGAGCTGCTGACCGTCGAGGAAGTCGACGTGATCTTCGGCTCCTGGACCTCCGCCAGCCGCAAGGCCGTCCTGCCGGTCATCGAAGAGCTGAACGGCCTCTACTTCTACCCCGTCCAGTACGAGGGCGAAGAGAGCTCGCGCAACGTGTTCTACACCGGCGCCGCGCCGAACCAGCAGGCGATCCCGGCCACCGACTATTTCCTCGAAGAGCTCGGCATCACGAAGTTTGCGCTGCTCGGCACCGACTACGTCTATCCGCGCACGACGAACAACATCCTCGAAGCCTACCTGATGGACAACGGCATCGCGGAAGAGGACATCTTCGTGAACTACACGCCGTTCGGTCACTCCGACTGGGCGACGATCGTCTCCGACGTCGTGGCGCTGGCGGCCGACGGTGAGCCGGTCGGTGTGATCTCCACGATCAACGGCGACGCCAACGTCGGCTTCTACAAGGAGCTCGCCGCGCAGGGTGTGTCCGCCGACGACATCCCGGTCGTCGCCTTCTCCGTGGGCGAGGAAGAGCTCTCCGGTCTCGACACGTCCGACCTGGTCGGCCACCTCGCCGCCTGGAACTACTTCATGTCCGCCGACACCGAGGCCAACGCCGAGTTCATCTCCGCCTGGCACGAGTTCATCGGCGACGAGGCACGCGTGACCAACGACCCGATGGAAGCCCACTACATCGGCTTCAACATGTGGGTTCAGGCCGTCGAGGAAGCCGGCACCACCGACGTCGACACGATCATCGACGCGATGGTCGGCCAGACCTTCCCGAACCTGACCGGCGGCACCGCCGAGATGCTGCCGAACCACCACCTGACGAAGCCGGTCCTTATCGGCGAGATCCGCGACGACGGCCAGTTCGACATCATCTCCCAGACCGAAGAGGTGCCGGGCGATGCATGGACCGACTTCCTGCCGTCCTCCGCGCCGCTCACCTCGGACTGGCCCGGCCTCGGCTGCGGCATGTACAACACCGAGACCGAGACCTGCGTGCAGCTGACCTCGAACTACTGATCGTCCTGACGGACGACGACGGGCGCGCCGGATCCGGCGCGCCCGACCCCAACTCTCCTGCATCGGAACCGTGCTCATGATCCGCCGCGCCGCGCTGCTTCTGGCCCTGATCCTACTCGTGCCGCTGCACGCCACCGCCCAGGAGGCCGGGCAGGGACCGCTTCAGGACCTTCTCCAGTCCGAGGCCGAGTCCGTCGCCGACCCTTCCCGCCGGACGATCGGCGAGGTGCTGACCCGCATGACCGAAAGCGGCGTCGAGGGCGTGCCCCGGTTCTTCGAGCTCTGGCAGAACCGCGAGATCTACCAGCGCGACGAGGACGGCCTGTTCTTCACGGTCGAGGAGACCGACGAGGGCTACACGCTCTTCGATATCGCGACGGGCGAGGAAGTCGGCACCATGCCGCCCCGCACCATGTCGCAGCTCATCCCGAACGCCGGTGTCCGCCGCGAGATCGGCGGCGCGCTTGTCGAGTTCCAGTTGATGGACCCCGACCTGTCCCGCCGCACCGCCGCCGTCGACGCCATCGCCCGCAGCCCGTCGGCCGACCAGCTGGAACCGCTGCGCGGCGCCATCGAGGGCGAGGAAAACGACGCGCTGAAGGCCCGCAAGGAGGCGCTCGTCCAGATCCTGATCGCCCGCTTCGCCGACGACACGGAGGAGCGTATCGCCGCGATCGAGACTCTCGGCGGGGACATCTCGCTCGACACCCGCGCGGCGCTGAACCAGCTGCTGCGCACGACTTACGAAGTGGCCGAGACGCTGCCCGAGGGTGCCAACGTCGCCCGGATCATCGAACCCGGCAGTGAGGACCTGTCGCGCGAGGACGCCTATCAGGACCTCGTCGACGAAGGGTTCGCCGCGCCGCGCATCTCCACCGCCGACGTGAAGCAGGCGCTCGTGTCGCGGATCGAGGACGGCCGGATCGGTGACACGCCGGTCTCCACCCTCGATACCGAGGAGGGGCGGCTCGCGGTCTACGACCGGCTGGTCGCGGAAGGCGAGGTGCCCGAGTTCTTCACCGAGGAAGAGATCGACGCCGCGCTCGACCAGTACGTCTTCGCAGACATCTACGTCGAGGACGACGCGGAGGTCACCGCGGCCGCGTCCCGCGCGATCTCGGGCATCGAGACGCAGGTCGGCATGTTCCGCTTCGCCGATGTCGGCATGGACGCGCTGTCGCTCGCCTCGATCTACTTCCTCGCGGCCATCGGGCTCGCCATCACCTTCGGCGTGATGGGGGTCATCAACATGGCCCACGGCGAGTTCATCATGATGGGCGCCTATACCGGCTACGTCGTGCAGCTCGTGGTGCCGAACTACACGCTGTCGATCATCCTCGCGCTGCCGCTCGCCTTCGCGGTGACCTTCGCCGCCGGCGTGGCGATGGAGCGACTGGTGATCCGCTGGCTCTACCATCGCCCGCTCGAGACGCTGCTCGCGACCTTCGGCATCTCGATCGCGCTGCAGCAGCTGGCGAAGAACATCTTCGGCACGCAGGCCCGGCCGCTGACCTCGCCGTCCTGGCTGAACGGCGCGATGGAGGTGAACGACGTGATGTCGATCGCCTACATCCGGATCGGAATCTTCGTCCTCGCCCTGATGTTCCTCGTGCTGATCCTGTTCGTGCTGAACCGCACGCGGCTGGGCCTCGAGGTGCGTGCGGTGACGCAGAACCCCGGTATGGCGGCCTCAATGGGCATCAACCCCGACCGCATCAACATGCTGACCTTCGGCCTCGGCTCCGGCATCGCCGGGATCGCGGGGGTGGCCATCGGCCTCTATGCGCAGGTGACGACAGAGATGGGCTCCAACTACATCGTGCAGAGCTTCATGACTGTCGTCGTCGGCGGCGTCGGCAACGTCTGGGGCACGCTCGCGGGCGCCACGCTGATCGGCGGCCTGCAGAAGGGGATCGAGTGGTTCAACCCGGGCAACACGCTCGCCGCGCAGACCTACATGATCCTGTTCATCATCCTGTTCATCCAGTTCCGGCCGAAGGGCATCGTCGCCCTCAAGGGCCGCGCGGCGGGAGACTGATCATGGCGCAACCCGCTCTTTCATCTGGCGATAAATACTTCTGGGGGGGCCGCAGGCGGGGGGCAAAGCCCCCCATGGATCGACGCGCGCAGCGCGGCGAGCCAACCGGGAGGATGCAATGACCGACGTCACCGAACCCCTCGCGCGGGCGAGCGCTACGCGCCGGAAGGGCTTCATCGCCTCGAACCCCTCCGTCCTGTGGTTCCTGCTCTGCCTCGCGCTGTTCACCCTCGGCGTGACGCTGCTGTCGGAGGCCGCGGGGAGCGGCGCGATCTCCACGTCCTTCGTGAAGGTGCTGGGCAAGACGCTGTGCCTCTGCCTCGTCGCCGTCGCCATGGACGTGGTCTGGGGCTATTGCGGCATCCTCAGCCTCGGCCACATGGCGTTCTTCGGGCTCGGCGGCTACGCGATCGGCATGTGGCTGATGTACGAGCGGACCAAGTCCATCGTTGTCGAAAGCCTCGCCGGACAGCCCCTGCCCGCCACGCCGGAAGAGGTGCGCGAGGCGATCGGCACCCAGATCTTCGGCGTCGTCGGAAGTGCCGAGATTCCGCCGATCTGGTACTTCGCCGACAGCCTGTTCCTGCAGCTTCTGCTGGTCGTCCTGGTGCCGGGCGTGCTGGCGCTGATCTTCGGCTGGCTCGCCTTCCGCAGCCGGGTCACCGGCGTTTACCTGTCGATCCTGACGCAGGCGATGACCCTCGCGCTGTCGCTCTACCTGTTCCAGAACGAGAGCGGGCTGCGCGGCAACAACGGCTTGTCGGGGCTTCAGAATATTCCCGGCCTCGAAGACCTCGGGCAGGCGCGGGTCTCGATCCTGTTCCTGTGGGCCTCGGCGCTCGCGCTGGGCGCGGGATACGTGCTGTTCGCGTGGATCGTGTCAGGCAAGATGGGCTCCGTGATCCGGGGCATCCGCGACAACGAGAGCCGGGTGCGCTTCCTCGGCTACCATGTCGAGAGCTTCAAGCTCTTCGTCTTCACCGTCACCGCGATCGTCGCGGGCATCGCGGGGGCGCTCTATTATCCGCAGGCCGGCATCATCAACCCAAACGAGATCGCGCCGATCGCGTCGATCTACCTCGCGGTGTGGGTGGCCATCGGCGGACGCGGCCGGCTCTACGGCGCGGTCATCGGCGCGGCGCTGGTGTCGCTGCTGTCGAGCTGGTTCACCGGGGGCGGTGCGCCGGACGTGAACCTCGGCTTCTACACGATCGAATGGACCAACTGGTGGACCGTGCTGCTCGGCTTCTCCTTCGTGGCGGTGACGCTGTTCGCGCCGAAGGGGATCGGCGGGCTGTTCGACCTGTTCGGCTGGCGCCCGGTGAAGGCGGACCGGCAGGGCGACTACGGCCCCGACAAGGGCGCATGGCGCCGGCAGGAAGGCGAGGAAGAGTAATGGCGACGCTTCTCGAAGTTTCCGGCGTGTCCGTCACCTTCGACGGCTTCCGGGCGATCAACAACCTGTCGATCCAGATGGGCGAACCCGAGCTGCGCGCCGTCATCGGCCCGAACGGTGCCGGCAAGACGACCTTCATGGACATCGTCACCGGCAAGACGAAGCCTGACGAGGGCCGCGTGATCTGGGGCGACGACAACATCTCGCTGCTCGGTCGGAACGAGAGCCAGATCGCCCGCGCCGGGATCGGGCGAAAGTTCCAGAAGCCGACGGTGTTCGAGGCGCAGACCGTGCGCGAGAACCTGCAGATGGCGGTGAAGAACCCGCGCGGGCCCTTTGACGTGCTGTTCTGGCGCAAGTCGTCGGGCACGGAGGCGCGCATCCTCGAACTGGCGGAGGAGGTCGGCCTGCTCGACCATCTCGACCGGCCGTCGGGAGAGCTGAGCCACGGCCAGAAGCAGTGGCTCGAGATCGGGATGCTGCTGGCGCAGGACCCGCGCCTTCTGCTGGTGGACGAACCCGCGGCCGGCATGACCCCGCAGGAACGCGAGCATACGACCGACCTGCTGAAGCGCGCGGCGCAGACGCGGGCGGTTATGGTGGTCGAGCACGACATGGAATTCGTGCGCCGGCTGGAGTGCAAGGTGACCGTGCTGCACGAGGGCTCGGTTCTGGCCGAGGGCAGCCTCGACCACGTCACGAGCAATCCGCAAGTCATCGAAGTCTATCTGGGGCGCTGAGCGATGCTGGACGTCAAGGACCTTACCCTCCGCTACGGCCAGAGCCAGATCCTGCACGGGATCTCGATGGTCGCCAGGCCCGGCGAGATCACAGCCGTGATGGGCACCAACGGGGTCGGCAAGACCTCGCTTCTGAAGGCGATCGCGGGACGGCATCCGTTCTCGGGCGGGTCGGTGTCGCTCGACGGCAGGGACCTCGGTCACCTGAACGCCTACGGCGCGGCGCGGGCGGGGATCGCCTACGTGCCGCAGGGACGCGAGGTGTTTCCGCTGATGACGGTGCAGGAGAACCTCGAAAGCGGCTTCGCCTGCCTGCCTTCGTCCGAGCACAAGGTCCCTGAGCGGATCTTCGAGCTGTTCCCGATCCTCAAGCAGTTCCTGCATCGCCGGGGCGGCGACCTGTCGGGGGGCCAGCAACAGCAGCTTGCGATCGCGCGGGCGCTGATCACCAGGCCGCGCGTGTTGCTGCTCGACGAGCCGACCGAGGGCATTCAGCCCAACATCATCAAGCAGATCGGCGAGGTCATCAGGCTGCTGCGCGAGGAGGGCGAGATCTGCGTCGTCCTCGTCGAGCAGTATTTCGACTTCGCCTACGAGCTCGCGGACACCTTCGTGGCGATCAACCGTGGCGCGGTGACGATCAACCGGCCCCGCGACGAGGTCGACCGCGAGACGATCCTGTCGGCGGTCTCGATCTGATCCCGTAGGATGGGTCGGTGACCCATCCTACCCGTGTCCCCACGCCACCCTCGTGCTTCGCAACGCCGCGGCGCGGTGCTAAGTCTTCTCCGAACCTACGGAGGAGAGAGCCATGCCAACCCCGCCCTATCGCGCCGACCACGTCGGCAGCCTGCTCCGCCCCGACAGCGTGAAACAGGCCCGGCACGCCGCGCTGGAAGACAGGACGATGCCGCTGGACGAGCTTCACGCCGTCGAGGATGCCGCTATCCGCGACCTGATCGCGATGCAGGAATCCGTCGGGCTGAAGGCGGTCACCGACGGCGAGCAGCGTCGCCAGTTCTGGCACTACGACTTCATGGGCGAGCTCACCGGCTACGAGATCGAGAAGCGCGACCCGGAGGAGGGCATCGCCTTCCACGGAGTGAAGACCGCCCCGCTGGTGCCCGTCATCAACGACAAGCTCGATTTCCCGGCGGATCACCCGCACCTCGATCACTTCAAGTTCGTCGCGGCCAATACGACCGTGACGCCCAAGATCTCGATCCCCGGCCCGTCCTGCCTGCATTTCCGCACCACGCCCGACAACATCCACGTGTCCGATTATGCCGATGTCGAGGTGCTGACCGCCGACATCGCGGCGACCTACAAGAAGGCCGTGCAGGCGTTCTACGACGCGGGGTGCCGCTACCTGCAGCTCGACGACATCTTCTTCGCCTACCTCTGCGATCCCAAGCATCGCGCCGACAAGGAAGCGCTTGGCCAGGATCCGGACTGGCTGATCCAGCGCTATGGCTGGATGATGCGCGAGGCGATCAAGGACCGGCCCGACGACATGGTGATCGGCATGCACATGTGCCGCGGCAACTTCCAGTCGACCTACGCCGCCGAGGGCGCCTACGACCTCGCCGCCGAGTCGATCTTCTCCACCGGCGTCGACATCTTCTTCATGGAGTACGACACCGACCGTGCCGGCGGGCTGGAGCCGCTGAAGCTGCTGCCCAAGGGCAAGCAGCGCGTCATGCCGGGCTTCATCACGACCAAGACGGCGGACCTGGAGGATGTCGACTGGCTGAAGTCGAAGTTCGACGAGGCGTCGAAATATGCCGATCTCGACCAGCTCGGCATCGCGCCGCAATGCGGCTTCTCCTCGACCGAGGAGGGCAACAAGATCACCGCCGATGATCAGAAGCGGAAGCTGGAGCTCGTGGTGAAGACCGCCGAGACGATCTGGGGCGGCGTCGAGGCCTGAGACCGCGCGGGGAAGGGGGGCTGTCTGCCCCCCTCCCGGCCTGCGGCCGGTTCACCCCCCGAGAGGTATTTTCGGCCAGATGACACGGGGGGCGGAGCGCTGGCGTGCCCGTCCGGTTCATGCTTGGATCGGGGCAGACGAGGAGGAGACCACCAACATGGCCAACGACGGGCCCCTGATCCCGCGCAACCGGGCGCTCCACCCGGTGCCCTACGACCCGGACTACAAGACCTCGGTCACGCGCTCTCCCAACCTGCCGCTGATCTCGATGGAAAGCACGGCGAGCGAAGAGACCGGACCCCGGTTCGGCCACTCGCTGATCGGGGAACATGACAACAACCTCGTGGTCAACTTCACCGGTGACTCCGCGATCGGCGAGCGCATCCTCGTGCATGGCCGCGTGGTGGACGAGCTGGGCCGGGGCGTGCCTGAGACGCTGGTCGAGATCTGGCAGGCCAATGCCGGCGGGCGCTATCGCCACGTCAAGGACGGCTACCTCGCCCCGCTCGATCCGAACTTCGGGGGCTGCGGGCGGACGCTGACGGACGGCGATGGCAACTACCGGTTCCTCACGATCCGGCCCGGTGCCTATCCCTGGCCGAACCGGGGCAACGACTGGCGGCCGATGCACATTCACCTGTCCGTTTTCGGACATTCGTTCGGGCAGCGGCTCATCACGCAGCTGTACTTCCAGGGCGATCCGCTGATCGACCTCTGCCCGATCGCCGCGACGGTGAAGAGCCGCAGCCAGCTCGACCGGCTTGTCGCGCCGCTCGACATGGCGCATTCGCGGCCGCACGACTTCCTCGCCTACCGGTTTGACATCGTATTGCGCGGGCGGCGGCAGACGATGTTCGAAAACCGGCTGGAGGGCATGTGAAATGGTCCAGGTCCTGACCTACCTGCAGGAGACTCCGTCCCAGACCGCGGGGCCTTACGTCCATATCGGCTGCATCCCGAGCTTCACGGGCATCGATGGCGTCTATCCCGAGGACCTCGGCCTGTCGCCGATCTCGGACGGCGCGAAGGGCGAGATCATCACGATCACCGGCTCCGTCTACGACGGCACCGGCTGGGCGATGCGCGACGCGATGATCGAGAGCTGGCAACCCGACGCCGCCGGCCGTTTCGCCGGGCAGGACGGGGCGGATCCCGCCGTGTCGGGCTTCTGCCGCTTCGCCGCCGACAAGGACACAGGCGAATTCACGCTGCGCACCGTGAAGCCGGGCCCCGTGCCATGGCGCGGCGGGATGCAGGCGCCGCACATCTCGCTCTGGATCGTGGCGCGGGGGATCAACATCGGGCTGTCGACGCGCATCTACTTCGAGGACGAGGATAACGGGACCGACCCGCTGCTGGCGCGGATCGAGCAGCGCCCGCGAGTCGATACGCTGATGGCGACGCGCACGGGCGAGGGGGCCTACCGCTTCGACATCCGGTTGCAGGGCGAGGGTGAGACGGTCTTCCTCGACATCTGAGCCGGGGCGGGCGGGGCGTTGCCCTCGGCCGCAGGATCGCGATAGTGCGCCAGACGGCATCACCCGGGAGAGACGTCAGATGTGGCTCAGCGATTTCCGCGTGGTCCTGCCGGACCGGGTGCTCGACCGTGGCTCGGTCCGCGTCGAGGACGGGCGCATCAGCGCGATCGCGGAGGGACTGGTCACCGGTGCGGCGATGGAGGGCGGCGGCCTGCTGCTCATGCCTGGCTTCATCGACATGCACGGCGACATGATCGAGCGCGAGGTCGAACCCCGCCCCGGCGTGCGGATGCCGGTCGAGCTTGGCCTGCGCGATCTCGACCGCCGGCTCAAGGCGTCGGGGATCACGACGGCCTATGCCTCGGTCGGTTTCCACCCCGGATCGGTCTACGGCACCCTGCGCCACCGCGACACGGCACGCGAGCTGCTGCGCTCGCTCAAGTCGATGGCGGGGGAGCTTAAGGTCGACCACAAGGTCCACGCCCGGATGGAGATCACCTTTCCCGAGGCGCTCGACATCGTGGAAGAGCTGATCGCCGACGGAACGGTCGACCTCGTTTCGCTGATGGATCACACGCCGGGGCAGGGCCAGTACCGCGACGTCGAACGCTTCGTGCGCTTCATCGCCAACGAGCGCGGCATCGACGAGGAGGAGGCGCGCGGCGAGGTGGACCACAGGCTCGCCGAATCCCGCCGGCAGGCCGGAGCGGTGGAACGCGTCCTGCGCGCGATCTCCGAGGCCTGCGCCGCGCAGGGCATTCCGCTCGCCAGCCACGACGACGACACCGACGAGAAGGTCGCGCTGATGAAGCGCCTCGGCGCGAGCATCTCCGAGTTTCCCGTCACCGCCGATGCCGCGGCGGCGGCGCAGGCCGCCGGTCTTGCCGTCGCGATGGGGGCGCCGAACGCGCTGCGCGGGACGAGCTACTCCGGCAACCTCTCGGCGCGTGAGGCGCATCGGGCCGGGCTGCTCGACCTGCTGGCGGCGGACTATCATCCCTCGGCGATCCTGCCCGCCGTGCTTGTGCTGGCAGAGCAGGATCCGCGTGGCCTCGCCGGATCGACGCGACTGGCCACGTCCAATCCGGCGCGGGTCCTCGGGCTGACGGATCGGGGCGAGATCGCGGAAGGTCTCTCTGCCGATCTCGTGGTCGCGGATGACCTCGGCGTGGGCCACGTTCGCGCGACCTTCCGCGCTGGCCGGCAAATCTATTCCGACGGCTCGGTCCCCCTTCGCCTGCCGGTTTCGGCGTCTCCGGACTGACCATGGTCTTCGGCTGAACGGGCCCGCCCGATCAGATCACTCGATGACGTCCATCGGCTCCAGCACCGCAGGGCCCTCGGGCAGGGACAGCACCCCGACCGCGTCGAGCCCGCCGAGCACGGAATCCACCGCCACCGTGGCGAGGATGATGCCCATCACCCGGCTGATGATGCTTGCCCCCGTCGTGCCGATCACGCCCTTCAGCCGTGCGGCGAGCAGCAGAAGCACCAGCGTGATGACCAGCACGATGACCAGCAGCCCCGCCGTCACGACCTGATCGGGGATGGAGGTGCGGTGGTTGTCGGTCAGCACGACGATCGCCAGCATAGCCCCGGGCGAGGCGATGGACGGGATCGCCAGCGGAAAGACCGCCCCGGCGAGGTGATCGCGCTCCGCCTCCTCGATCTCGCGGGCCGGTTTGCTCTCGCCGAAGATCATGGTCATCGCGAAGATGAACAGGATGATCCCGCCCGCGATCTGGAACGAGCCGAACCTGAGACCGAGCGCCTCGAGCAGCAACTGCCCCGCGACGAGGAAACCGAGCAGCACCAGCGTCGCCACCACGACCGCGCGCACGGCAAAGCGCCAGTGCAGCGCGGCAGGCACGCCCGCGGCGGCGAAGTAGAACACCGGCAGCGATCCGATCGGGTCCACGACCACGAACAGGGTGACGAACTCGCGCAACAAGGTGGGCCAGTCGAACTCGGGCAAGGCGGTCCTTTCGGGGGCGACAGGGAATATCGGAAGCACGCGGGGACGTGGACGATTTATTTATACATCTCGGGCAATCATTGCCATGCGCACCGGCAATTTACCGGCGCGGCACATGGACACTTGGCGGTTGGCCGTTACCTTTGCCACGAAGAGACTCAGAGGGGAGCTATCGCATGCAGAAGTTCGGCAAGAGCCAGCCGGTGAAACGGGTCGAGGACGTGCGCTTCCTGACCGGACACGGTGCCTATGTCGATGACGTCGCGCCCGAGGGGGCGCTGATCGGCTACGTCTTCCGCTCACCCGTCGCCCATGCCGCGATCACCGCACTCGACGTGTCCGAAGCGCGGCAGGCGCCGGGCGTTCACCTCGTGCTGACACTCGCCGATCTGGAAGAGGCCGGCATGGACGTCGGCATGGACACCGAGCCGGTGAAGAACCGCGACGGCAGCAAGGGCGCCACGCCCGAGCGTCCGATCCTCGCCCGCGACCGTGTCCGCTTCGTGGGTGAGCCCGTCGCCTTCGTCGTCGCCGACAGCCTTGCGGAGGCGAAGAACGCCGCCGAGCTGATCGAGCTCGATTTCGACGAACTGCCCGTCCATGTCGAGACCGCCGTCGGGGGCGAGCCGATCCATGACGGCGTCGCCGACAACCGCGCCTTCGACTTCGGCCTCGGCCCGGAGGACGAAGTCGCGGCGGCCATCGACAAGGCGGCGCACGTCGTGCGCTGCAAGGCGATCGGAAACCGGATCATCGTCAACTCGATGGAGCCGCGCGGTTGCTACGCAGAGCTTCAGGGCAACCGCCTGCACCTCTGCTACAACGGGCAGGGCGTCTGGGGCATCCGCGACCTGATCGCCGAGAAGCTCAAGCTGGACGAGGCCGACGTGCGCGTCACCACGCCCGATGTCGGTGGCGGTTTCGGCATGAAAGGCTCCGACTACCCGGAACTGTACCTCGTTTCCCAAGCTGCCCGCGCGCTCGGCAAGCCGGTGCACTGGATGGGTGACCGGACCGAGTCGATGCTGTCCGACAACGGCGGCCGCGACCTGATCTCCGACACCGTGCTCGCCTTCGACGAGGACTATCGCATCACCGCCTACCGGGTGGACACCGTGTCGAATCTCGGCGCCTACAATTCCGGGTTCGCGCAGCACATCCAGTCGACGCTGTTCTCCAAGGTCATGCCCGGCGTCTACGACATCCCCGCCGCGTTCCTGCATGTCGAGGGCGTCTTCACCAACACGGTGCAGATCGACGCCTACCGCGGTGCCGGCCGGCCGGAGGCGATCTACGTCCTCGAACGGTCGATGGACAACGCGGCCCGGACGCTCGGCGTCGACCCGCTCGAGCTGCGGCGTCGCAACTTCATCGCGCCGGCCAACTTCCCCTTCACCTCGCCGACCAACGTCACCTACGACGTGGGCGAGTTCGACCGCGTCCTCGCGCGGGCCGAGGTTGAGGCCGACATCGCCGGCTTCGCCGACCGCAAGGCCGCGTCGGAGGCCGACGGCAAGCTGCGCGGCATCGGGCTCTGCTACTATATCGAGTCGATCCTCGGCGATCCGGGCGAGAACGCGAAGGTGGAGTTCAACGAGGACGGCACAGTGTCGATCTTCGTCGGCACACAGTCGAACGGGCAGGGCCATGAAACGGTCTATGCCCAGTTCCTGGCCGACCAGACCGGGATCCCGGCGGACAGGATCAAGGTGATCCAGGGCGATTCCGACCTCATCAAGACCGGTGGCGGCACCGGCGGCTCACGCTCGGTCACGACCCAGACCAACGCCACGCTGGTGACGGTCGAAGCGATCACCAAGGGCTTCACTGCCTTCCTCGCCGAGGAAGAGGGTGTCGATGCCTCCGAGATCTCCTTCGATGACGAGACGTTCCGCATCCCGGGCTCCAACATGGCTCCGACCATGCTCGACGTCGCGGAGATGGCGCGCGCCAAGGGCAAGGAAGAGCTGCTGAAGTGGGATGAACGCGGGGAACTCGAACAGATGTCTTTCCCGAACGGCGCCCACATCGCCGAGGTCGAGATCCAGCCGGAAACGGGCGAGACGACAGTGGTGAAATACACCGTGGTCGACGACCTCGGGAACCTCATCAACCCGATGCTGGCCGAGGGACAGGTCCACGGCGGCGTCGCGCAGGGCATCGGGCAGGCGATCAACGAACGCACCGTCTACGACGAGACCGGTCAGGCGCTGACCGCGACCTTCATGGATTACGGGATGCCGCGCGCCTACGATGTGCCGTGGGTGGCTTTCCACTCCGAACCCGTGCCCTCGAAGAACAACCCGATGGGCATGAAGGGCTGCGGGGAGGCCGGCACCGTCGGCGCCTGTGCCGCCGTGGCGAACGCCGTGCAGGACGCGCTCTGGGATCGTGGCGTCCGCGACGTGCAGATGCCCTTCACCCCGCTGCGTGTGTGGGAACTGATGAACGAGGCACAGGGTGCCGCTGCGTGATTACTTCCTCGGCCTGTTCGGGCGCAAACCCGTTCAGGCCGAGGGCAGGGGCCGCCATCGCGGCCCCGCGACGCATGTCATCGTGCTGGACGGCACGATGTCGACCTTGCGGGAAGGACACGAAAGCAACGCGGGCCTCGCGTTCAAGCTGCTGCGCGAGGTCGGCCGCAAGACCAACCTGACCGTCTATTACGAAGCCGGCATTCAGTGGCGCGACTGGTCGCAGACCGTCGACGTGGCCGCCGGGCGTGGCATCAACCGCCAGATCCGCCGCTCTTACGGCACGCTCGCCTCTCGCTACCGGGAGGGCGACAAGATCGTGCTGATCGGCTTCTCGCGCGGGGCCTACGCGGTGCGCTCGCTCGCCGGGATCGTCGACATGGTCGGCCTGCTCCGGAACCGACACGCCACCGTCCGCAACGTCCGCCAGGCGTTCCGCCACTACCGCAACGGCGGACGCGGCCCTGTGGCGGAGACGTTCCGCGAGAAGTTCTGCTACCCCGACGTGAAGATCGAGGCGGTGGCGGTCTGGGACACGGTGAAGTCGCTCGGTATCCGCTTTCCCGTCCTCGGCCAGTGGGTCGACGAGAAGGACCGCTTTCACAACCACGAACCCGTCGGGGTCGTGCACAATGCCTTCCAGGCCCTCGCGCTTGATGAAAACCGCGATGCCTACGCGCCGGTGATGTGGCACCGCCCGAACGGCTGGTCCGGCACGATGGAGCAGGTCTGGTTCCGCGGAACGCACGGTGACATCGGCGGCCAGTTCAGCGGCGCTGATCAAAGCCGACCGCTGTCGAACATTCCGCTGGTGTGGCTGCTGGACCGGGTCGAAAGCGTCGGCGTGCCGCTGCCCGAGGGCTGGCGCGACCGCTTCCCGCAGGACGCCGATGCGCCGTCGATCGGGCGCTGGCGCGGCTGGGGCAAGATTTTCATCATGCGCCGCAAGCGTATCGTGGGGCGCGACCCGTCGGAATTCATACATCCGACCGCTGCTGAACGGATGTCCGGGCCGCTGCCCTGTCCGGTGTGGCAGCCGCCCGCGGCTCATACGACATTGGCAGGGGAGTAACCGGACACCTGTCCGGTTGTTGCGCGCGCGAAACATTGTCCGCGCGCGTCCGTCGCTATCTGTTTCTGGAGTCGTGTCGCCTCAGGCGACGTCGCGCAGTTCAACCTTCGGCTTGATGCCGAGCGCGTGACACACGTCCCGCGTCAGGTCGGGCTTGTTGAGCGTGTAGAAGTGGAGGTGCTCTACCCCGCCCTGCATCAGGTCGTCGCACAGTTCGGTCGCGAGTGCCGTGGCAAGCAGGTCCTTGTCGGCCTGCGTCTCGGCATGGTCGAACGCATCGGACACGACCTGCGGGATCGAGGTGCCGGTCATGTTGGCAAACTTGCGTGCGCCGTTCCAGTTCTCGATCGGCAGGATGCCCGGCACGATCGGCGCGTCGATACCGGCCTTCTCGCAAGCGTCGCGGAAGCGGAAGAACGTCTCCGCCTCGAAGAAGAACTGCGTGATCGCGGAGGTCGCGCCCGCGTCGATCTTGCGCTTCAGGTACTCGACGTCGGCCGCGGTATCCGCCGCGTCGGGATGCTTCTCGGGGTAGGCGCCGACGTGGATCAGGAACTTGCCGGTGTCGGCCAGCGCTTCGATCAGCTCGACCGAGTTGGCGAAGCCGTCGGGATGGGCCGTGAAGCTGCCCTCGCCCTTGGGCGGGTCGCCGCGCAGCGCGACGATGCGGTTCACGCCGACCTCGGAATAGCCCTTGGCGATCTCCAGCGTCTCCTCGCGGGAGGCGTTGACGCAGGTCAGGTGCGCCGCGACGTTGAGGCCGGAGGTCTTGTGGATCGTGCCGACCGCCTCGTGCGTCAGTTGCCGCGTGGTGCCGCCCGCGCCGTAGGTGACGGACACGAATTCCGGCGACAGCGCCGACAGCGCATTGACGCAATCCCAGAGCCGGAAGGACCCTTCGAGGTTCTTCGGCGGAAAGAATTCAAACGAAACGGAAGGCGTGGGCATTGGGGTCGTCCTTTTGTTCGCCACTCTTGTCTCATGTCATGCTTCGTGAGACAAACTCATAACCCTCACCACGATGATGAGTTTCGTTCGATAATGCATATCGAGTTCCGGCACCTGCGAACGATCCAGGCGATCCACGAAACCGGCGGGCTGGCCCGCGCTGCCGACCGGCTCAACATCACGCAATCCGCCTTGTCCCACCAGATCAAGGGGATCGAGGACCAGGCGGGGGTGGAGCTCTTCGTGCGCCGCTCCAAACCGCTGAAGCTGTCGGCGGCGGGAATGAAGCTGCTGGCCGCCGCGGACGAGATCCTTCCCCGCGTCGCCGCGCTCGAGGCGGAGTTCGCGGGGTTGCAGGCGGGCTCGTCCGGGCGGCTTCATATCGCGATCGAGTGTCACGCCTGTTTCGAGTGGCTGTTCCCGGTGCTCGAACAGTTCCGCAAGGCCTGGCCCGAAGTCGATGTCGACATCCGCCCCGGGCTCGCGTTCGACGCGTTGCCCGCGCTCCAGAAGGAGCAGGTCGATCTCGTCGTCTCCTCCGACCCGGAGGACCTGCCCAACGTCGAGTTCACACCACTGTTCGATTACGAGCCGGTGTTCGTCGCGTCCGCCGCGAACCCGCTGGCCGAGAAGACCTTCATCGAGGCCGAGGATTTTCGGGACCAGACGCTGATCTCCTACCCGGTGGACCGGGCGCGGCTCGACATCTTCTCGCAGTTGCTGACGCCGGCAAGGGTGGAGCCCCGCGCGATCCGGCAGGTGGAGCTGACGGCGGTGATCCTGTTGCTCGTCGCATCGAACCGTGGCGTGGCGGTTCTGCCCGACTGGGTGGTGCGTCAGGTGCGCTACAATTCCGACTACGTGACACGGCCGCTGACGAAGTCGGGCCTGACACGGCGGCTCTATGCCGCGACGCGGTCGGACGACATGGGCAAACCCTACATGGCCAACCTCGTGCGACTCGCCCGGCAGGAAGCGGTGAAGCTGCAGCGGGGCTGAGGCACGCGGCCACGACGGCGTTTCGGGCCGGGACTGGACGGGGCGCGTCGAAGGCCCTATACGCGCGGCCCGACCCCACCAGACAAGAGAGACGCGACCGATGGCCCTGAGCGCGAACATGAACGTCATGATCAAGGCGGCCCGTGCGGCCGGGCGCTCGCTGGTAAAGGACTTCCGCGAGGTCGAGAACCTGCAGGTTTCCTCGAAGGGACCGGGCGACTTCGTTTCCCGCGCCGACCGCCGCTCGGAAGAGATCATCCGCGAAATCCTCGTCGAGGCCCGCCCGAATTACGGCTTCCTCGGCGAAGAGGGCGGCGAGATCGAAGGCAAGGATCCGACGCGCCGCTGGATCGTCGATCCGCTCGACGGCACCACGAACTTCCTGCACGGCATGCCGCACTGGGCGGTCTCCATCGCGCTGGAATACAAGGGCCAGATCATCGCGGGCGTCGTTCACGACCCTGCCAAGGACGAGCTTTTCTTCGCCGAGAAAGGCGAGGGGTCCTGGATGAACCAGTCGCGGCTCAGGGTTTCCGGTCGCACCCGGATGATCGAGAGCGTCTTCGCCACCGGCCTGCCGTTCGGCGGCCGCGGCGACCTGCCCGCGACCGTGCGTGAACTGGCCCGTCTGCTGCCCGCGACCGCCGGCGTGCGCCGCTGGGGCGCGGCGTCGCTCGACCTTGCCTATGTCGCGGCCGGTCGCTTCGACGGCTACTGGGAGCGGGGTCTGAACGCCTGGGACGTCGCCGCCGGTCTCCTCATCGTCCGCGAGGCCGGAGGATTCGCCGAGCCGATCCGCCCGACGCGCGACATCGTTGAAGATGGCGAAATAGTTTGCTCGAACGAGCCGATATTCACCCAATTTGCCAAGGTAATCAGGGGCGAATAAGCGCCTGCCACATTCCCGCCACAAAGTTTGGGCGAATTCGTGGCATGAAACGCCGCTGCCACATTTTCCGCCATAATTCGTTTCGCGCAGATGAGCGCGGTGCGATGACCGTCGACACGGTGATGCTGATCGCGCTGGCCGCCAGCATCTGCGTGTCCCTGACCATTGTCGTCGGGGGCGGCGCGGTGAAGACCGGCGATACATCGGCGTCGAGGGTCGAGAGCGCGGTCGCCCTGTTCGCGTGGAACGAAGCGTCCACCGATCCCGGCACTGCCCGCAGGCCCGGCGCGGGCTACTGAGCGTCAGGGAAGCGGTGCGAAGAGGTCGACGTGGTAGCCTGCCGGGTCCACGACCGTCGCGTAGCGCTGGCCCCAGAAGGCATCCCACGGCGCCGTCTGCACGCTGAATCCCGCGTCTGCGACCGCTGCGGCCTTTCCATCCACCTCGGCCGGGCTGTCGCAGAGGATCGCGAAGGCCGCATGGTTCGCGGGACGCGGCACCTCGCCGGTCAGCTTCTCGATCAACGCGGCGCTGTCGATCATCAGCCGGATACCAGCGGCGGCGGGCTCCACATGGTCGGCAGAGAGGTCGACCCCGGCGAAATCGAAGCCGAGGGCGGTGTAGAAGGCGACGGTCGCCTCCATGTCGGTGGTCGTCACGCTGACGGCGTCGATCCTCATTTGCGTCTCCTCACGGTCGGCACCGAGGTGGTGCTCATCCGGTAGCTTGCTGCGGGGTGCGGCGGGTGGCCCTCGGTGCGGTCCCAGTAGGTCTGACCGCCGCGCCGGAGCCAGACCGGCACGGTCAGCACGAGCCCGACGATGAAGCCGCCCGCATGCGCCCAATAGGCGGTGCCGCCGGCGGCGACGTCCGCGCCGAGACCGCTGAAAAGCTGGATCGCGAACCAGATGCCAAGCATGATCCACGCCGGCACCGGGATGATCCGGAAGATGATGATGAGGATCAGCAGCACGTCGACCTTCGCCTTCGGAAACAGCAGAAGGTAGCCGCCCATGACGCCCGCGATCGCGCCGGATGCGCCGACCATCGGCACCAGTGCGGTCGGCCCGGCGGCATATTGCGCGAAGGCCGCGCCAAGGCCGGAGGCGACATAGAACAGGGCGAAGCCGCCGTGGCCCATCGCTTCCTCCATGTTGTCCCCGAAGATGTAGAGGAACAGCATATTGCCGAGGATGTGCATGAACCCGCCATGGATGAACATGTGGGTGAACAGGCCGGTGTAGCCGTAGCCGTCGCTCAGGAAGGCGGGGACCATCGCGTAGCGCTCGTAGAACTCCAGCAAAGCCCGGTCGGACGTGTGCGCCCCGAGCCCGTAGAGGAAGACGAGCACGTTGATCGCGATCAGCGTGTAGACCACGTAGGGGGTCTGTTCGGACGGGTTGTGGTCTCGGATCGGAAACATGGCTGAAAGGTGAGGGCTGGGGCGGTGGCGTCAAGTGGCAACATCGCCGTTTGCCCAACTCGCCAACCCGGTTGCAGGCAAACTGCGGCGAGCCCGCCGTGATGACAGGAGGTAAGACGATGCATGTGATCCTCTCGGGGTGTTCGGGCGGGGGCAAGTCGACGCTGCTGGCCGAACTCGCGCGGCGCGGCTACGCCACGGTGCCCGAGCCGGGGCGGCGGATCGTCCAGCGCGAGCAGCGGAGCGGCGGGCGCGCGTTGCCGTGGGTCGATCTCGCGGCCTTCGCGCGGGAAGCCGTCGCGATGGCACGGGCGGACCGGGCGGCGCTGACTGCGGACGCGGGGCCGGTTTTCTTCGATCGGGGGCTGATCGACGCGGCCGTGGCGCTGGAGGCGGCAACGGGCGCGCCGGTGTCGGAGACGCTTGCCGGTGATCCGCCATTTCACAGGACGGTCTTTCTGACGCCGCCGTGGCGGGCGCTGTTCGCCAGTGATGGAGAGCGGCAGCACGGTTTCGATGAGGCGCGCGCCGAATATGAGCGCCTTCGCGCGGCCTTTCCGGCGCTCGGCTACGAAACGGTCGTATTGCCCGAGGCCGGCGTCGCGGCACGCGCCGACCTCGTTCTCGAAGCGCTGGGCCTTTAGCCCGCCACGGCGGCAAGAAGCTGCGCGTTGCCGCCGGCAGCGGTCGTGTCGATGCAGACGTGACGTTCGTGACAGACGTGGCCCTTGTCGGGCCGGAAGGTCACCAGCGGCACCAGCGGCCCGTCGCGGCGGGCGAGCGCCTGTTCCATCACGCGCGCCTCGTCCGCGTCTCCCCACCAGAGCACCGCCGACAGGCCGGGCAACGTGGCGAGGTCATCGGGCGCCAGTGAGCCGGTCGCGATCACGGGTTCTCCGCCGAGGGCGCGGACCTCTGTCGCCTGCGCCTCGGCCACCTCCTTCGACGGGCCAAGGCAGAGGATGCCCGAGCGGCGCACGAAGGTCAGGCGGTTCGACTCGCCGGTCGGGCCGGGCAGGTCGAGCGTGTCGAGCTCCGCCTCAGCCATCTTGCCGAATGCCTTGGCGATGCGGTCGCTGCTGTCCTGGCCGGTCCATGCGGTGCCGGTGCGCTCGGCGCCCTTCGGCGCGAAGCGGGTCAGGTAATTCGGGCCACCGGCCTTCGGACCGGTGCCCGACAGCCCTTCGCCGCCGAACGGCTGGGAGCCGACGATGGCGCCGATCTGGTTGCGGTTCACGTAGGCGTTGCCGACGTGGATGTCGTCCATCACCTCCTGCACGCGGTCGTCGATGCGGGTGTGCAGGCCGAAGGTCAGCCCGTAACCCTGCGCGTTGATCCGCTCGATCACGTGATCGACCTCTGTCGCCTTGAAGGTCGCGACGTGCAGGACCGGACCGAAGACCTCGTGCGTCAGGTCGTCGATGTCGGAGACCTCGATCAGTGTCGGCGCGACGAAGGTGCCCGCGTCGGGCGTGGTCAGCTCGTGCAGCACCCGACCCTCGGTGCGGGCTGTGGCGACGTAATCGGCGATGGAGGCACGGGCCTCCTCGTCGATCACCGGGCCGACGTCGGTCGACAGCTCCCACGGATCGCCGAGCTGCAGCGTGTCCATCGCGCCCTTCAGCATCGTCAGAAGTTTCGGGGCGATGTCCTCCTGCACGTAGAGGCAGCGAAGCGCGGAGCAGCGCTGACCCGCCGACTGGAAGGAGGAAGCGAGGATATCGCGCACCGCGTGCTCGGGCAGGGCGGTGCTGTCGACGATCATCGCGTTGAGGCCACCGGTTTCCGCGATCAGCGGGGTGCCGGGGGCGCAATGGTCGGCCATGCTCGCGCGGATGCGACGCGCGGTTTCGGTCGAGCCGGTGAAGGCGACGCCTGCGAGCGACGGTTCGGTGACGAGCGCGGCGCCGGTCGACCCGTCGCCGGGCAGCAGTTGCAGCGCTGCGGTTGGGACGCCGGCGGCGTGCAGCAACTCGACCGCGCGGGAGGCGATCAGAGGCGTCTGCTCGGCGGGCTTGGCGATCACCGCGTTGCCCATGCTGAGGGCGGCGGCGATCTGGCCGGTGAAGATGGCGAGCGGGAAGTTCCAGGGCGAGATGCAGACCCACGTCCCTGTGTTGCCCTCGTCGCGGGAGCCGGCGGCGTAGTAGCGCAGGAAGTCGACCGCCTCGCGGACCTCGCCGATGGCGTCGGGCAGGCTCTTGCCCGCTTCGCGGTGGAGGATGGCGAAGAGTTCCTCTGCGTGGGCCTCGTAGGCGTCGGCGGCCGCGTTCAGGATCGCGGCGCGGTCGCCCGTGCTCCACGGAGTTGCGGCGGCGTGGGCGGCTTTGGCGTCGGCCTCCGTGGCGTAGGTCACCGTGCCGACGAGGTCGGCCGGGTCGGCAGGATTGCGGACTTCGTGGCTCTCGCCGTTCAGCGCGGTGTTGTGCCATTCGTGCTTGCGGAACGCGCCTCGCGCGGCGTCGATCGCGGCGAGCGTCGGGCGGTGCGTCTGGTCCCAGCCTTTCGAGTTCGCGCGCTCGGGGGCGAACATCTCCGGCCCCTCGGCGATCGGGGCGGGGGACCGTTTCGCGGCGAACGGATCGGCGGCGACGACTTCGGGCGGGACGGACTCGTCGACGATCTGGTTCACGAAGGAGGAGTTCGCGCCGTTCTCCAGCAGGCGGCGGACGAGGTAGGCGAGCAGGTCCTCGTGCGCGCCGACCGGGGCGTAGATGCGGTGACGGGTCTTCTCCTGACCGAGGACGAGGTTGTGCAGCGTCTCGCCCATGCCGTGCAGGCGCTGGAATTCCCACGACTCGCGCGGCATGTCCTTCGCCATCTCGAGGATGGTCGCCATCGTGTGCGCGTTGTGCGTCGCGAACTGCGGGTAGAGCCGGTCGGTCATGCCGAGCAGCTTGCGGGCGTTCGCGGCGTAGGAGATGTCGGTCGCCACCTTCGAGGTGAAGACGGGGAAGCCCTTGAGGCCCATGACCTGCGCGCGCTTGATCTCGGCGTCCCAGTAGGCGCCCTTCACGAGGCGGACCATGATGCGCTGCCCGGTCCGTCCGGCGAGGTCGTGAACCCAGTCGATCACGTGTCCGGCTCGCTGTCCGTAGGCCTGCACGACGATGCCGAACCCGTTCCAGCCGTCGAGCGAGGGATCGGTGAGCGCGGCCTCGATGACGTCGAGCGAGATGGCGAGCCGGTCGCTTTCCTCGGCGTCGATGTTCAGCCCCATCTTCGCGTCCTTCGCCAGTTGGCAGAGCCGGACGAGGCGCGGCACGATCTCGGCCAGCGCGCGGTCGTGCTGGGCTTCCTCGTAGCGTGGGTGCAGGGCGGAGAGTTTGACCGAGATGCCGGGGTTCTTCGTGACGTCGTCGGCCGTCGCGCTGCGGCTGATCGCGGTGATCGCCGTGGCGTAATCGTCGAGGTAGCGGAGTGCGTCGGCCTCGGTCCGGGCGGCTTCTCCCAGCATGTCGTAGGAATAGGTGTAGCCCTTCGCCTCCATCTTCGCGGCGCGGGACATGGCGCGGTCGATGTCCTCGCCCAGCACGAACTGGCGGCCCATCTCGCGCATCGCGCGCCCGACGGCAGTGCGGATCACCGGCTCGCCCAGTCGCTTCACCGCACCCCGCAGCGCGCGGAACGGCGCCTGCCTGTCGTCGTCGAGCACGCGGCCGGTCAGCATCAGCGCCCAGGTCGAGGCATTGACCAGCGAGGACGCGGACTTGCCCAGGTGCTTGCCCCAGTCGGACGGGGCGATCTTGTCCTCGATCAGCGCGTCGATCGTCTCCGCGTCGGGGACGCGAAGCAGCGCCTCGGCAAGGCACATCAGCGCGATGCCCTCGTCGGTGGAGAGGCCGTACTCGGCCAGGAAGACCTCCATCAGACCCGGACGTGAGGCGGCGCGAATCTCCTTTACCAGCGCGGCCCCGCGGGCCGAGATGGTGGCGCGGGCCTCGGGCGGGAGCGCGGCGTCCTCGGTCAGGGCGGAGACGGTCGTCTCCTCGTCGGCGTAGGTGGCCGCGTCGATACGGGCGCGGAGGTCGGCGGTGTCGTCGCGTGGCATGGATTGGATCCTGTGGGGCTCTGGTCCTGTCGGTTCGTCCCATGATACCGCAGGATCGGAAGGCTATTCGGCCAATGACGGCGGACGGGCAGGACATTCGCCCGAAGTTGGAGCATCAGACGTGACAGATGACCTGCAGGCGATGGACCGGTTCGACCGCGCGATCCTCGACGTCTTGGCGGTGGACGGGCGGATCAGTGTCGCCGACCTTGCCCGCAAGATCGGGCTGACCAAGTCCCCGACGCAGGCGCGGCTGCGCCGGCTGGAGAGGGACGGCACGATCCGGGGCTACCGGGCACTCGTGGATCCGATCCGGCTGGGGCGCGATCACGTCGCCTTCGCCGAGGTGAAGCTGACCGACACGCGAGAGGCCGCGCTGACCGCCTTCAACGAAGCGGTGCTGGCGATCCCGGAGATCGAGGAATGCCACATGATCGCCGGTGCGTTCGACTACCTGCTGAAGGTCCGCACCAATTCCATGGCCGGTTACCGGACGCTGCTGGCCGAGCGGATCTCGACCTTGCCCAATGTCGCTCAGACCTCGACCTACGTGGCGATGCAGGCGGTGAAGGAAGGCGGACTTGACGCGGGCTGACGTTGCGACAGCTTAGGAGGCATGAAGCTTGTCTTGCCCCTCCTGCTGGTCGCGCAAACTGCTCTTGCGCAAGAGGACACGTGTCCGCAAGCGCCCGACCATTCCGCAGAGACCGACCGCATTATTGCCGAGCTGCGGGTCGCGCCCGACGAGGCGACGGCGCGCCGGATCTCGCAAGGGCTCTGGTCGGCGTGGCTGGAGGCGCCGGATGCACGGGCTCAGGCGTTGCTTGACCGGGGCATGGCCCTGCGCGAGCAATTCGCCTTTCTCGAGTCCCGTGACGTGCTGGACGAGTTGGTCGAGTACTGCCCGGATTACGCAGAGGGCTACAACCAGCGGGCGTTCGCGAGCTTCCTGCGTCGGGATTTCGACAGTGCGCTGCCCGACCTTGAGCGGGCGCTCGAGCTGAACCCGAAGCATGTCGCCGCCCTGTCGGGCAAGGCGCTGACCCTGATGGGCCTCGGCCGGGACGAAGAGGCGCAACGTGCCCTGCGCTCCGCCCTCGACCTCAACCCCTGGTTATCGGAGCGGGCGCTGCTCGACGAGCCGGAGGGCGAGGACATCTGACCGTGGGAGGTGCCTTCGAAGGCGCTTGGTCAAGCGCTTCGAAGTGTCCTGGACACGGGTTGCCGTCGCCGCGCCTTTCGGCCAAGGATCGCATCCGTGCCCGCGTGGTGGAATGGTAGACACAGGGGACTTAAAATCCCTAGCCGTATGGCGTGCCGGTTCGAGTCCGGCCGCGGGCACCACTTGAATTACTGAACATTTGTGATGGCTGACGTGGGACTGCGAACGGCGGCTCCCACGTGTTTTTACACGTCGTTCCCGTAGTCTCGGTCTGATCGGTCAGCGGTTGCCAACTGGTCTCAAGGCCACAGCAGCCAGCAATAGGCGACGTAGCCGGCGACCAGCACGCCGCCTTCTCGACGGCCGATCCTCATCCCGGTCGCCGCGAACAGGACGAACACCAGCGACACGAAGACCATGAGTGGCGCATCGAAGCGGACGATCTCGGCCGGGACCATCGACGGTGCAATCAGGGCGGTCGCCCCACCGATCCCGAGGATGTTGTAGATGTTGGACCCGACGACGTTGCCGAACGCGACGTCTCCCTGGCGCTTTATCGCGGCGATTACGGACGTGACCAGCTCAGGCATCGAGGTGCCGACAGCCACGATGGTCAGGCCGATGACGGTCTCGGACACGCCCAGGTCCCGGGCTATCTCGACAGCCCCGCTCACCAAGAAGGAGCCGCCGGCAATCACCAGACCGAGCCCGCCGAGCGCGATGAGGACCGGCACGAGCAGGCCCGCCGTCTCGGAGCGCCCCGCCAGGGACACGTCCGCCTCCGAGAGGGCCATGCTCTTGTCGTGAATCGCTCCCGCGTCCCCGTGGGCGCGCTCCTGTCGGATGACGAACCAGAGATAGGCAACGAGCAGAACAAGCATGAGAGTGCCGACCGGGCGTCCCATGGGTACGAACACCGCCAGGACCGCGAACGCCGCGGCGATCGCCAGCATGATCGAGGCGTCCCGGCGCAGCGCAGAGCGGGCCACGACGATCGGACAGAGGATCGCAGAGGCGCCGGCGATCAACAGGATGTTCGCCAGGTTGGAGCCGACGATGTTGCCGTACGCGATACCCGGCGATCCGCTGAGACCGGCCTGAACCGAGGTCACCAGCTCGGGCATGGATGTGCCGAAACCCACGAGGGTGAGGCCGATCACCAGCGGCGACATTCCGAGGCGTTCCGCAATCTGGACAGCCCCCCGGACCAGAAGCTCGCCTCCGACGACCAGCAGTACGAACCCGCCCAGCAGCAAAATCCAAGTCGTGATCATGTCGTTCCCCCGACGTTAACCTCGCTGGGACCTATCCGGCCAGCGCGGCCAAGCAAGGGCGTTCCTTAGGTGTAGCAATATCTCGCGCATCACCTTCTGCGGGAAACTGGTTCGAGGTGAGTGGGTCCCGGATCGCCGAACCTTAAACGTCTGGCTACCCGAAGTAAAAAGAGCGCCCGCGCATGAACGCGGACGCTCGAAGAGCACCTATGTTCCAAGCGCCGGCGACCCCTGATCCTTCAGACGTCCAGATCAACCACGATGAGTCCGTCGATCCCTCCGACGGCGTTCTCGACGATTTGGGAGCCCAGGGCCCGGTGTTCGGGGTGCTCCAGGTAGGCTTCCAGATCGGCGAGACTGTCGAAGTCTATGACGAAGCCATGCATGAACCCGCGCTCGATCTGTTCGGGGGAAACCGAGTGGCCCCCGGTGAAACTGCGCGCTCCGGGGAGCTTCTCGGTCAGCTCCGCAAGACCTCCGAAAATCCCGGAGATCCTGTCCTCGGTATCGGGTTGGAACTTGATCAGGACGATGTGGCGTATCACGGTGGTCTCCCTCTGGTGCCCATGCCGTCAGTGATCAGTCACAGGCGAAAGTGCAATGGACGCGCTCGGGCTTCCTCGAGTCCCGTTCCGGGGGGCCGGGGACCTCTTTCTGGCCGGCACGACCACCCGCAGGTCAGACGCACGGAAGGCACGGCGAGGCTGTCGTGGCTCTGCGCAGTCTCGAAGGTCCTTGGGCGACTCCGGGACCGCGTCCTGGTCGAACCCCGAGCTCAGTCGATGGCCTCAAGGCTTGCCGGGTCAGGGCTGGCGCGCGGCGTCGGTATCTCGCGGTTGGAGCAGGTCCTCCACGAACCACGATGCGAACTGCGCCCGGCCGGAGACGCCGGCTTTGGCGTAGATGCGGGTGAGCTGGGCACGGACCGTACCGTGCGCGGCGTTGCGCAGGTCGGCGATCTCGGCGACGTCGAGGCCCTTCAGTGCGAGCAGCCCGACGTCGCGTTCGGCCGGGGTCAGACCCCAACCTGAGAACTGCGCGTCGATCACCCGGGCGAGTTCGCCTCTTGCGGTGTCGAGCGCACGTTCCTGCGCGCGCATCCGCCCGACGGCGTGGCGCAGCTGGAAGAAACCCGTGACGACGCTGAGGATCAGGGCGATGGCGACGAGCCCCTCGAACAGGCTGTGTGGCTCGTCCGGGCCGGCCGCGAAGTCGGCGAGCGCGTCTCCAACGAAGAAGACCGCAGCCGTGACCTGCAACACAAGAAACAGCGCAAGGGCCAGCGATTGCCGCCGGCCCCCGGTCGAGAGGTCCGCGCGCGGGGCGCTCATCGCTTCTGCGGCCCAGTCAGCATCGGCCGCACGAGGTTGCGCTTGAGCGCGCGACTTTCGATCGCGACGCCGGCGACGTGCAGGGCGGCCAGGATGAGCAGCAGGTTGGCCATGATTTCGTGAACCTCTTTGGCGGCGTCCTTCATGGCCTCATTCTTCTCTCCGTCCCCGGCATTCGCAAGGACGGACCAGTCGCCCGCGGCGACGGCGGCCTTTTCTTCGGCGATGGTCACGGGGCTACGGGCGTCGGTCATCACCAGGCCGGTCAAGGTCACGCCGGCGAGCGCCGCCCAAAATGCGTAGACCATCAGCGCGCCGAGCGGGTTGTGCGAGCGGTGCTCCTTCGGCCTCCCTCGGAAAAGGCTGCGCAAATGTGCCAGCGCTGCGCGGGGCGCGGGCGGGAAGGCGGTGAAGCGGGCCTCCTCCGGGCCGACGAAGCCCCAGGCCAGGCGCAAGGCGAGCAGGGCCAGCACAGTCCAGCCAATCCACACATGCACCGTGCCGCCCGGTTTGACGAACAGGCCATTGGCCAGCACGGCGGCCGCGATGGCCCAGTGTGTCACCCGCACCAGTGGATCCCAGGGGTCGGGCGGCGCGATCGCGCCCCCCGTTCCTGTCCCGGCGGTCGAGTCAGTCATCGGACTTGATCTCGGAGACCGTGCCGGAGGTCGGGTCGATGTAGACCTCCCACATGTGACCTTCGGCGTCTTGGCACTTCGCCTCGATCTTGCCGTCCTCGGCCTCGTAGTCCGGGGCGAGGCAGCCGGCGGCTTCGAGCGCGGCAGTGGCCTGTTCGGGCTCGGTGCCGACGAGGTCGCCAACCGCGGGCATGGCGGCAGCGGACAGCGGCAGCAGGATCAGGGCGGTGCTGAGAAGTTGCTTCATCGGATGGTCCTTTGTCGGGTTTGAAGGCGCAGCGTCATGCTGTCGCCTGTCACCGAAAAAGGGAGCAAATGCCGTCCGGTCGATTGGAGGAACGCTGACGGGGGGCCGCGTAAGCGGGTGCTTATGGCGCGGACCCGTCGCCGGAACGTGAAACGGGGCCCGCGAAGGGGCCCCGTTCGTCGTCGGTGCGATCGGGATCAGTCGAGCCGGACGTAGGCCGTGCCGCCGGCGGGCAGGGATACGGTGACCTTGCCGTCACTGACATCGAGGTCGCCATCAGCGCGGGGCGCCTCGGCCGGGTCGACCAGCTTTGCCGTGCCGAAGCTGCGGCCGGGCGTGGCGAGGGTCACCTCACCTGCGTCGCCCGAGTTGACCAGCGTCACCAGAAGGCCGCCGTCGTCCCACGTGCGGCGCACGCGGGCGGTGACGTCCTTTGCACCCGACAGGTCCAGCAGCGTGCGCGGCGTGACCTCGGACGAGCCGTAGGCGCGGACGATCACCGGGGGCGTCGTCGCGGTCTCGGCGAAGGCCGTCGCCTCGGTCATGTCGAGCATGGCTTGCGGCAACAGGCGGAAGCGGAACGGGATGCCGCCGGCCTGCGTGATCGGGAAGTTGGTGTCCCAGTGGTTGTTCAGCAGCCAGAAGGCCACCGCCGGGTCGTTGCCCTTGCGGTCCGAGCCCGCATTCTCGGTCTGGATGCCGAAGGGCTGCGCCAGCGGCGCGTCGGGCGAGGCGATCACGAGGGCACTGTCGTCCGTCGCGACCGTCGCGAACCGCTGGATGCCGATCCACGCCTCGCAGGAGAGCGGGATCTGCTGGGTCGCCGCGTCGATCACCCGGTCGCCGACGTCGAGCCCGACCTTCGCGTTGGCGCCGGTCGTGCCGAAGACCATGTAGAAGGATTCCGGGTCGGTGATCGGCATCTTGTGGATCATGCTGTCGACCTCGATCCCCTCACCGGCGTGGGGCAGGCGGTAATGGATCGTGGCCTTGTCGCCGTGACTCCAGGCGAGCTTGACCTCGATGGACAGCGCGTGAGTGTCCTGGCTGACCTCGCCGATCGTGACGCTGTCGGCGGTGCGGCGGACGTAGTCCGTGGTTTCCGGCCAGATGACCGTTTCCATACGCGACCAGTCGTAGTTCCCGCCGAAGGTCGCGAAGCGGCCTTTCGAGGGGTCCTTCAGCGCCTCGTAGACCAGCTTGCCGGGCGCTTCGTCCGGGTTCACGCACTCGCGCCCCGTGCCCTTGTCCTTGAGCGAGCGGATCGAGCCGTCCTTCGGGTCGACCTCGAGCCGCCAGCGGTCGTTCTCGATCCAGCCGTCACCCGAGGCGATGCCGGGCGCCGGCTCGAAGGCCACGGGCTTCACGATGGCTTCGGAGTAGGGCGGCAGCTCGGCGGTGATGACGTGGGTCTTGCTCGGCACCTGTTCGCCACGGGACTGCATCTCGGTCAGGAAGTAGTTGCTCGAATGCGAGTCCAGGATCGTCTGCGGGGCAGACCCGGCGTGATCCGCCGGCACCGGCCAGGTGACCTTGCGGGCCACGGCCGAGGGGTTGGCGACGTAGTAGCTGTGTTCCTCGATCGGGCCGGGGTCGAAGACGTTGCCCTCGACGCGGACGCCCTTGCCGTTCACCCGGCGCAGGATGTGGTCGCCTTCGATCTTGCCGTCGGCAACGTCGTGGACGTGGCGGATCGCCTCGGTCCGGGTCGCTTCGAGCGCCAGCGCGAAACCGTGGTGCGCCCGGTGGGTCTTCCAGCTGAGCTGCATCCGCGTGAACGGCGAATCCGGGCTGCTGTGAGAGCTGTAAGCGCCCCAGGTGTGTTCGTCGTAGTACTGGATTTCATCGGCGGCCTTGTCGAGCAGCTCGGTCTTGCCCGTCGCGGTGAAGCCGGCCAGCAGGTCGGTCACCGGCAGCAACCGCTCGCCCGTCCGGGCGACGACCGTCTCGTAGGAGGTGGAGCCGACACCGTCGACCCAGAAGTCGGACCAGTCACCAGCGTGCGCGGGCAGGGGGTTGCCCTCTTCCGCGACGGACTCGCGCATTCCGGCCATCGCCTGTTCGACCGTGCAGATGCGCAGGCGAGGCGAGCGGCCCTCGGCGTTCCAACGCTCCACGAAGTCGGACACGCCCTGCGTGGCGAAGCCGTTGTCGGGGGCGGCGTTGTTGGTGATCGGCAGGATGGCCTTGGAGTAGGGGTAGTGGCGACGCTCTTCGAGGTCGGCGGTCACGCGATCCAGCGTCTTCTGCGTCAGCTCCATGTCGTTGTTGCCGAAGAAGAAGGTGTTCACGCCGACGGAGTAGTGCCAGCCGTGCACGGTGAAGAGGTTCCGGCCGCTTGGGCTCGTCCAGTCGAAGACGCGCAGCATGTCGTTGTATTTCATGCCCCGGTGGGGGTTCGGCTCAAGCAGGAACCCTTCGACGCCGAGGTCGATGAGGATGTCGGTCCAGAACCAGCCGAGTCCGTTGACGTCGCATTGCATCGCGATCTTCGGGTCGAGTCCCTCGTCCCGCAGCGTCTTGAGGTGCTTCAGCGAGCGGATCGCGTTCGCCGGGCTGATGAGCGGCGTCCAGTGCACCGGCATCGCGCCGGCACCGACGAGGCCCTTCTCGTAGAGGTCGAGGAACCGGGCCTTCTGCTTGCCGCTGGCGTTCTGGAACCAGTCGGCGGTGATCGCGCTGACCTCGCAGGTCCAGCGGAAGCGGGCCTCCTCCGGGCGGTCCTGCTCGCGCTCCACCATGTCGAGCGCATCGTCGATGATCGCCCGCTGGTGCCGGAACAGCGTGTCCGCGTAGTCCGTGTACCCGATGTCCGTGTGGGTATGGTTGATGATGAGCAGTTCGTTGATGGCCATGATATCCTCGGGCGATGCCCAGTTCTGGTGGGTTGAAGGGTGTGTCAGACGAAGGCGAGCGCCATCGGCGTGCCGACGGGAAGCTCGCAGGCGGGGCGCGGACCGGGTTGACCTTTCTCGAACGGCCAGACGGTGATGCGCCCCGAATCCTGGTTGGCGACGAGCAGAAAGCGCCCGTCAGGCGAGAAGGTGAGGTCGCGCGGCGTGGTGCCGCCGGCCGGGTAGCGCCCGGAGATGCGGGCCGTGCCCTTCGCGTCCGGCGACAGCACGACCAATTCGTCCGTCAGACGAACGGAGACGACGATCTGCCCGTCGGGATGCAGCACGATGCCGGCGGGCTGGATCTCTGCGCCCGACGGATGGGCGAGGGGTTCGCTTCCCAGAAGGTCCGTCGCGCCATCGTTCCACGCGAAGGAGAAGACGGCACCGATCAATTCGCTGACGACGTGGAGCCGGGTCCCCTCTGCATTGAAGAGGAAATGGCGCGGGCCCGTGCCGGGCGGAAAGCCGATGTCGAGGTCCGGGCGCGGCACGACCGCATCGCCGGTGCGTTCGTAGATGACCAGGCGGTCGATGCCGAGATCCGCCACGATCAGGTAACGGCCATCCGGCGAGAACCCGACGCAGTGGGCGTGGGCTGCCTCCTGCCGGGCCTTGTTGGGGCCGCTGCCCTTGTGGCGGAGGTGCTGCGGTTCGCCCGCTCCGAAGATCGTGACGCCGGCATCCGGTGCGGTGTCCCGTGGGCCGCCGTAGTTCGCGACGGCGATCAGGCCATCCGGCCCGGCAACGGCGTGGCAGCCCTCGTGCCCGCTTGCGGGCCATTTCGCGACCAGCTCCATCCGGTCGGTGTCGCGGTGCAGGCGAGCAGTCGCGAGAGCGCTTTGCGCGCCGTCGTCGCAATCGGTGACCACGTGGAAGCGGTCGGGCTCCGCAGCGCCGGTGATCCAAGACGAATCGTCGAGGCGTAGCGGCTCACCCACCTCCGTCAGCGCGCCTGTGGCCTCGTCGAATCGGCACAGGATGACGCCGGCACCGTCCGCCGCAGCATATTGCGGCGCCGGGCGCGTAAGGCTTCCGATGGCGAGATGGCGTTCCAAGACCGCTCTCCTCTCCTCTAGTCGAGTAGCTTGTTGACAGCACTAGTATGGTAACCCTACAAGTCGGGCAAGACGTTTTCGGGGAGGCGAACGAGTTGGGCGGAAAAACCTACCTCATCACGGGTGCAGGCAAGGGGATCGGGCAGGCGACTGCGCGCACCCTCGCGGCCGAGGGAGCGAATCTTGTTCTCATGGACCTGGACTCGGCGGCCCTGTCGGAGACGGCGACGGCCCTGGATGTCCCGGTCGAGATCGAGGTCGGGTCCGTGGCCGATGCGGATGCTTGCGAGCGCGCCGTCGCCAGGGCGCTCGACACGTTCGGCGCGCTGGATGGGCTGTCCCACAATGCGGGGATCCAGCGCTACGGCGACGTGGTCGAGACGTCCCGCGCGCTTTGGGACGAGGTGATGAACACCAACCTCACCGGTGCCTTCCTGGTCGCGAAAGCCGCGATGCCGGCCCTGCGCGAGGCGCGGGGCGCGGTGGTCATGACCGCCTCCGTTCAGGCCTTCGCCGCGCAGAAGGGCGCGCTGGCCTACGTCGTCGCCAAGCACGGGATCGCGGGGCTGGTCGCGGCAATGTCCATCGACGAGGCCGCGAGAGGCGTCCGCGTGAACGGTGTCGCGCCGGGATCTGTCGACACGCCGATGCTGCGTGATGCGATCGCGCTCGACCCTGATCCGGACTCGCTGAATCGGGTGATCGACGGGATGCACCCGCTCGGCCGCCGCGCGCAGCCGGAGGAAGTCGCGAAGGTCATCGCCTTCCTGCTCTCCGACGCGGCTTCTTTCATCACGGGCGAAATGGTCCGCGTCGACGGCGGCATGCTCGCCCTGATCGGCGGTGCACCCGAGGCGGACAAGACATGAAGATCGTCGACATCAAGGCCACCACAATTGCCCTGCCGCTCGAGGCGCCACTGCGCCACGCGCACGGCACGCACTGGGGGCGCTTCATCCGAACCATCGTCGAAGTCGTCACCGACGAGGGCCTGTCCGGCTGGGGCGAACTCGGCGGCGGCGGCGAGGCGGCGGAGGAGGCGATCCGCGGGTTGCTGCCCTACCTGAAGGGCCATGACCCGCTGCAGCTGGAGCAGCTGCGCTGGAAGATCATGAACCCGGTCGCCAGCCTTTACAACAACCGGATGCAGCTCCATGCGGCGATCGAGATGGCCTGCATGGATGTCGCCGGGAAGGCGCGGAACATGCGCGCTTGCGACCTGATCGGCGGCGCGCTCCGCGAAGAGGTGCCGTTCGCGGCCTACCTCTTCTACCGCTATCCCGGCGAGCAGGGCGGCGGTGGCGAGACGACCCCGGACGAGATCGTCGCGGAGGCGCGGCGCCAGAAGGAGCTGCATGGCTTCACCAGCCACAAGCTGAAGGGCGGGGTCTTCGCGCCCGACCACGACATCGAGGTCTTCACCGCGCTGGGCGCTGCCTTTCCGGGCGACCGGTTCCGGCTCGACCCGAACTGCGCCTGGTCGGTCGAGGAAGCGATCCGCGTGGCCGAGGCGGTGGCCGGTGTGCGCAACGATTACCTCGAGGATTTCTGCTTTGGCCTCGAGGGGATGCGGCGGCTGCGCCAGCGGGTCAGCAC
Source organism: Pelagovum pacificum (assembly GCF_016134045.1). NCBI lineage: Bacteria > Pseudomonadati > Pseudomonadota > Alphaproteobacteria > Rhodobacterales > Paracoccaceae > Pelagovum > Pelagovum pacificum. Next base: position 651,932 of record NZ_CP065915.1, read on the forward strand.
GCCGACCTCGACCAACGTGGTCGTCGTCAACTTCGAGCAGCTCGCCGCCAATATCCGGCTGGAGGCGGTCGACGTCATCCTCCTCGACACGACCTTCTGGGGGGGGCTGCGGCAGGCCTACCGCGCGGGGCAGGTCCTGGAGGCGTTCCAGTTCGGGGCAGGGGTCCACTCGTCCGGAGAGGCGGGGATCCAGCTGGCCTCCATGCTGCATCTCGGGGCGGCGTTGCCGAACATGAGCTTCGCGGCGGACGCCCACTATCACCACCTTCTCGACGACATCATCGTCGGCGGAAAGATGACCTACAAGGACGGCAAGCTGCCGGTGCCCCAGGGGCCCGGCCTGGGTGTCGAGGTCGATCGCGACAAGCTCGAGCATTACGCCGGGCACTTCCGCGAGGTCGGGGGCTACACCTACGACCGCGATCCGCACCGGCCCGACTGGTACTCGGTCTATCCCGAGACCCGGTTCGCCCGTCCCGAGAAATTCAAGGAAAGCACCTGATGTCCTCTGTCGAACTGCGCGACTTCGTGAAGCTCTACGGCGATTTCGTCGCCATCAAGGGCATCGACCTCGACGTGGAGAAGGGCGAGTTCTGCGTCTTCGTCGGCCCGTCGGGCTGCGGCAAGTCCACGCTCCTGCGGATGATCGCGGGGCTCGAGACGATCTCCCACGGGGACCTCACCATCGGCGGGCGGCAGGTGAACGACGTGCCCTCGCGCGAGCGGGGCATCGCGATGGTGTTCCAGTCCTACGCGCTCTACCCGCATATGACGGTGCGCGAGAACCTCGGCTTCGGATTGAAGATCTCGGGCCGCTCGGAGGAGGAGATCGAGACGCGCCGCAGCGAGGCGGCGACGATGCTCGGCCTCGATCCCTACATGGACCGCCGCCCGTCCGAATTGTCGGGCGGCCAGCGCCAGCGTGTCGCCATCGGCCGCGCCATGGTCCGCGAACCCGAAGTGTTCCTGTTCGACGAGCCGTTGTCGAACCTCGACGCCAAGCTGCGCAACCAGACCCGGGTTGAGATCAAGCGCCTTCAGCAGCAGCTCGGCGCGACGGTGATCTTCGTCACGCACGACCAGATCGAGGCGATGACGCTGGCCGACAAGATCGTCGTCCTGAAGGACGGCCGCATCGCGCAGACGGGGACGCCGCTCGACGTGTTCGAACGCCCGCAGAACCAGTTCGTCGCGGGGTTCATCGGGGCACCCTCGATGAATTTCCTGCCCGGCGAGGTCATCAGCCGCGACGGCACCGGCGTGATCCGCGCGCTCGGCATCGACATTCCCGTCGACCCCTCCGCCTTCCACCTGCCGCCCGAGGGCACGCCGGTTACCGTAGGCGTCCGGCCCGAGGACATCGTCCCCGAGGGGCACGGCCAGCGGCCGGAACTCGGCACCGATGTGGAGGGGCGCGTGAACTTCGCCGAGATGCTCGGCAACGAAAGCCTGATTTTCCTCGATGTGGCGGGCACCGAGCTCGTCTCGCGGATGCAGCAGCCGCGCATGGTGTCGCCCGGCGAGGCGATGGCGCTGCGCATCAACGGGGCCCGTGTCCACCTGTTCGATCACCAGACGGAAGACTCGCTGCGGAAGGCCTGAACGACCGCACGATAACGAGAAGTGAAAGGGAGAGAGACAAATGAAACTTGAGAAAGTCGTAGCATCCGCTGCGCTCGTGGCGGTGGTCGCCACGGGTGTCAGCGCGCAGGATGTGACGTTCTACAACGACAAGAGTGGCTGGGACGAAGGCTTCCAGGCGCTCTCCGAGGGCGCGTCCGAGGCGTCGGGCCTGTCGATCGCGCCTCAGATGCAGACGCCGACGGACCGCTACCAGGCGTTCGTGCAATCCTCGATCGCCGGCAACGACACGCCGCCGATCTTCACCTGGTGGAACGGCAAGCAGCTGGAATCGCTGGTCGAAACCGGCCGGATCGCCGACCTGACCGAGGTCTGGGATGCCGCCATCGAGGCCGGCAACTACTCGCAGGCCGAGCGTGACCTCTTCACCGTCGACGGCACGCCCTACGCCATCCCGCTGAACGTCGCCCGCTGGCCGGTACTCTACAGCTACGAGGCGTTCGAAGCCGCGGGGATCGAGAATCCGCCGGAAACGTGGGATGAGCTGATCGCGGCGGCGGACGCCTTGAAGGAAGCCGGCTACGTGCCCTTCAACGCGCCTAACGTCGGCGGCTGGATGGGGCTGATCTGGTTCTCAGAACTGATGATCCGCACCGACCCGGACGCCTTCGTCGGCCTGACCGACGGCAGCGTGCCCTACAACGGTCCCGAGGTGCAGCGCGCCATGGATATCTGGGTCGACTTCTACGAAAAGGGCTACTTCACCGACCCGCGCGAGCAGGACGAGACCCGCTTCTTCGTCAACGGCGACGCGGCGATGTACCTGATCGGCGAATGGACCGCCGGCATCCTCGCCAACCGTGGCATGGAGCCGGGTGAGGACTTCGGCGCCTTCATCATGCCGACTGTCGACGAGGACGTGGAGAACTCGATCATCATCGAGGCCGCGCCGATCGTGATGTCCGCCGAGGCGATGGAGGACATGCCCGAGCTCTCCGAGGCGGCCAGCTACCTCATGTCGCCCGAGGCCGGCAACGCGCTCGGTGAGGCGAACGGCATCTTCAACGGCAACCTGCTGGCCGACGCGCCGAACCCGATCGTCGCGCAGGTGAACGAGCTGATGGCCGAGCAGGAGCCGCGCGGCATCGTGCGCTGGTGGGAAGCGGTTCCCCCGGACCTGCAGGGCGACCTCGTCTCGCAGATGGGGGCCTTCATGCTCGACCCGACCGCCGAGAACGCGCAGCGGGTCATGGACGACATGGAAGCGCTGAACGCCGACTACTGGATGTTCCAGTAAACTGACTGCCGGGGGCCGGCCCGACCGGCCCCCGCACGACCCTCACCCAGGACGCCAAGACCATGCCCGATCTTCAGAACCCGCCGATCTCCAAGGCGATCCGGGACGAGGCCCGCCGGAGAGAGAGCGCCTCGCGCCGCCGGACGGGGCGCACCGCGCTGCTCTTCATCGCGCCGGCACTGGCGATGGTCGTGTGCTTCCTGCTCGCCCCCGTTGTGTTCAACGTGCTGCTGAGCTTCACCAAGTGGCAGCGTTTCTCCGGCATGGACGAGTTCGCGGGCTTCCAGAACTACCGCCGCCTGTTCGCGGTGCCCTATTTCACGGACGTCATCATCAACACCTCGATGTGGGTCGTCGGTGCGATCGTCCTGCCGCTGGCCTTCGGCCTCGGCCTTGCGCTGTTGCTGCGGAACGTGCCGATGGAAGGCTTCTTCAAGAGCATGTTCTTCCTGCCGCGCGTCCTCGCGCCCGCTGCCGTCGGCACGCTCTGGTATTACGTCTACGCGCCGCACGGGGTCATCAACACGATGACCGGCGCGGTGACGGGGACAGAGACCGACTTCGGTTGGCTGTTCGAGGCCGGCAGCATCACGCCCGCGATCATCATGACGTTCGTCTGGCAGACGCTCGGGATCAACATGGTGCTGCTGCTGCTGGGCATGGCCGCGATCCCGCGCGACCCGATCGAGGCGGCACGCGTGGATGGAGCGTCCGGCTGGCAGATTTTCCGCCACATCATCTGGCCGCTGCTGCTGCCGACCGTATTCGTCGTGACGATCCTCAACGTGATCGCCGGCTTCACCGCGTTCGACCTGATCTGGGTGATGGCCAACGGCTACCCGGCGCAACGGAGCCTCAGCCTCGCCGTGTATATGTATTACGAGACATTCTCGAACAGCCGGTGGGCCTACGGCGCGGCGATCGCCGTCATGCTCAGCGCCCTCGTCATCCTGGTGAGCTGGCTGCTGACGGTCATGCAAAGCCGCGTCGAAGACCGCATCCGCTGAAGGACAGGACCCATGGCCGTAGACGTCACCGACCAGGCATTCATCAACGAGCTGATCCGCAAGGAGAAGAGCGGCCGCAAGCTGCACCTCACCCGCTTCGCGATCGCGGCGGTGCTGATGCTGATCTACCTCGTGCCGTTCTATTACCTGTTCGTCACCGTCTTCAAATCGACGGAGGAATACCTGTCCTCCGGCGTGCTGGAGCTGCCGCAATCCTTCGCGCCGTTCCTCGACAACGTCGCGGACGCGTGGCGGCTGGCGGGGATGGGCCGTGCCTCGTTCAACTCGATGAGCTACGCGCTGATCGGGGCGTCGCTGGCGGTGGGGCTGGCCTCGGCGGCGGCTTTCGGGCTGACCCGGCTGCGGCTGCGCAGCGCGAACACGTGGTTCATGATGATCTTCGCGGGCACCCTGTTTCCGTTCCAGATGTTTCTCGTGCCGCTGTTCTTCGGTTACCAGCAGACCGGGCTCATCAACAGCTGGCTCGGCATGCTGCTGATTTACACGGCGATCTGCATTCCGTTTCCGCTGCTGGTGCTGCGCGGATCGTTCGGCGGCATCGCGCGCGAGATCGACGAAGCGGCGCGTATTGAAGGTGCCAGTGAATGGCGTGTCTACAGGTCGATGATCCTGCCAAATGCGAAGGGGCCGATGATCGCGCTGTTCCTGATCCAGTTCACTTTCATCTGGAACGACCTGCTGTTCTCCTCGATCCTCGCGACCTCGCCCGAGGTGCGCTCGATCATGTCGGCCCTCCAGACGCTGCAGGGGACCTATGCCTCCAGCGGACCCAACGTCGTGGTGACCGCATCCCTTATCAGCAGTATACCGACGGTCCTGCTGTTCATCTTCCTGCGCCGGTACTTCATGGCCGGCTTGCAGCTCAGCACATGACCGCGATGAAGGAACGACGCGTGAGCCGACCCGACACAAGAGAATTCCAGGCCTTTCACCGGCAAGACAAGGGGTCGATCACCTCGCAGGTTCATGCGCTGCTGCTCAACCGCATTCTCGACATGGACCTCAAACCCTTCGACGAGCTGTCGGAGGCGCGGCTCGCCAGCGAGCTCGGCGTGTCCCGCACCCCGGTGCGCGAGGCGCTGGCCCGGCTGGCGCGGCGCAACCTCGTCGACATCTACCCGCAGCGGGGCACCTTCATCTCGCCGATCAACATCCAGCGCGTCACCAAGGCCCGCTTCATCCGCGAGGCGCTCGAGCGACCGCTCGCCCGCGCGGCGGCGGAGAGCCTGTCGCCGGAGGTTGAAAGCCTGATGGAGCGCGAGATCGCCCTTCAGACGACCTTCGCCAACCTTGGCGACGACAGCAGCTTCCTGCAGTCGGACGACAGTTTTCACATCCTGATTGCCCGTGCCGCCGGCTTCGACAATATCTGGGAGGACGTGGGCGAGGTGCGCATTCACATGGATCGCATCCGCCGCCTGTCGCTGCTGAGCAAGGCCCGGATGCTGAAGATCACCGAGGAACACACCGAGATATTCGAGGCCATTCGCAGCCGCGACCCGGATCGGGCCGAGGCGTCTGCGCGGGCGCATCTGCAATCGGTCTTCACCGACCTCGACAAGATCCGTGGCGAGCATCCGGAGTATTTCTACGATGCCACCACCGCCGGACAGCCGGGCGCCTGATGGCGGGCAGGGTGGAAAGGCTCGTCGGTCGGTTCTGCTCGATCGAGGTGCAGCCCGAGGGCGCAATGGCGGTGCCCTGCGATTTCGACATCGGCGGGCGACGGGTGTCGCCCTTCGTCGTTGCGCCCTGGGCCGACGAACCGGCAGACGATCCTTCCGTGCCGCCGATCCTCAAGCGACTGCGTGGAGAGTGGCCCTGCGTCCCGTTCGGCGCGACTGGCCTCCCGGAGAGCCTGCCCGAGGACTGGGCGCAGGCGAGAACAGAAGTGCCGGACTGGCACGTCGCCGACCATGGGCACAGCTCGAACGCGGACTGGACGCTGACGGCGCGGGACGAGGACGGCCTGACGTACGGGCTGGACTACCCGGAGGGTCACCCGGTCGCCGCGCTCCACCGAACCGTCCGGGTGGACCTGAATGCACCCCGCGTCGTCCACGAGTTGGAGGTCTCGCCCCGCGCAGATGCCGCGCTGCCGATGGGGCTGCATCCGGTGCTGCGTCTTCCCGATACGCCGGGCGCCGCGCGGCTGGTCTTCCCCGAAAGCGCACGTGCCTGGACCTTCCCGGTGGAGGTCGAGCCCGACAAGACCGCCCTCGCCCCCGATCAGCGCGACCTGCCGCTGTCGGCGCTGCGTGCCTCGGATGGCAGCCCGCTCGACCCGACCCGCTTGCCGTGGGATGCGGAGACCGAAGACCTCTTGCTGATCACCGGCACCGGCGGCGAGGCGACGCTCGAGAACCATGACGAGGGCTATGCGGTCACGCTCTGTTGGGATGCGGACGCGCTGCCGTCGCTGATGCTCTGGTTGTCGAACCGGGGCCGGGCGTTCGCGCCGTGGAATGCCCGGTTCAGGGGGCTCGGGATGGAGCCGGTCTGTGCGCCCTTCGACCTTGGCCCGGCCTTCACCGGACCCAACACGCCGCTGGCCCATGCTGGCGTGCCGACGTCTGTTCGGCTTACAGCGGGCGAGGCGTGGCGCACCAGACTGTCGATGTCGGTAAAGGCGCTCTGAAACCACGAAAAAGGCCCCCGAAGTTTCCTCCGGGGGCCTTCTTGTTGTCTTGAGCAATCGGGATCAGCTTCCGCCGTCGACCCGTGCAGCGGCAAGCGCGATCGCCTGCTGGTAGACCGTCGCCGCGTTCCACTCGTTCAGCACGCGGAAGTTGTTCGTGCCTTCGGAGTAGGGCTGACCCGGCTGCCAGCCTTTCTGGCGCAGATAGTTCGCGGTCGAGGCAAGCGCATCCGCCACGTTGTAGAGGTCGACCCGGCCGTCACCATTGGCGTCGACGCCGTAGCGCAGCGCGTTGCCCGGCAGGAACTGCGTGTGGCCGAGCTCCCCGTGCGCGGCACCGCGCTGACCGGGGGCCAGCATGCCACGGTCGACCATCTGAAGCGCGGCAAGCGCGTGCGGCGTGAAGAAGCCGGAGCGACGGCAATCGTACGCCACGGTGGTGATGGAATCGACGACCGGCGTGTCACCCATGAAGCGGCCACCGCCGGTTTCCATGTAGTGAATGGCGAGCAGGATGCTCGACGGGACACCATAGGCGTTCTCGAGCGACTGGTAGAAGCCGGGGTTCGAGTTCTTGGCGTTCCGCAGGGTGGATGCGAAACTGTCGAGGGAACCGAGCCGGATCCGGATGAACTCGTCCAGCGAATAGCGGACGCCACGCTGGTTGCGGTCCGCGTTGATGGTCGATTGCGAGTACTGGGCGTTCGCAAGAGCCTGAAGGCCGGCGGGACCGACGCCGGCGGCAGACGCCTCGGCGGCGAATTCCTGCTTCCAGCGGCTGAAACCACTCGAGTCGTTGCCGCAGGTGGCGGCCTGAGCCGCGGGTGCGGCGAGCAGCCCGAGTGCAAGTATGAGGCGGCGCATATAAAATCTCCTGAAATGTGCCTTTTGCATGGAAACTAGCATGCGATGGACGCCCGGAAAAGGCAGGCTAACCTTCCTTGGGGGCAGGCAACGGTGAGGTAACGTAGGAATGATGCGCGGGTTTCTGGTTGGCGTCGCGGTCTGTGCGATCAGCGTCGGGGTGGGGGTTTACGGCGGCTACCGGCTGACGTCCGAGTTTGAGGCCGCCGCGCCGGCACCGTCTCCGGTCGCCCAACCCACGGTCGCGCCGACCGCGCTGACGGGGCGCGAGCAGTCGACGATCTCGCTGTTCCGTGCCTCGCGGGAGGCGGTCGTCTCCATCTCCACCTCGGGTCGGGTGGTCGATCCCTTCACCCGTCGCACGTCGGAGCAGCCGGTGGGGTCGGGTTCCGGCTTCGTCTGGGACGACGAAGGGCACATCGTCACCAACAACCATGTGGTCGAGGGCGGCACGTCGGCCACCGTCACGCTCGCCGACGGGCGCAGCTTCGATGCGCGGCTTGTCGGGCGCGACGCGGCGCACGACCTCGCCGTGCTGAAGATCGAGGGGCGCGACCTGCCGGGCGCACTGCCAATCGGCCAGAGCCAAGGCCTCGAGGTCGGACAGGAGGTGCTCGCCATCGGCAACCCGTTCGGGCTCGACTGGACGCTCACCACCGGCATCGTCTCCGCCCTCGATCGGGAGCTTCCTGGGCAGGACGGGATCTCGAGCCGGGGGCTGATCCAGACGGATGCGGCGATCAATCCCGGCAACTCCGGCGGGCCGTTGCTCGACAGCGAGGGGCGGCTGATCGGCGTGAATACCGCGATCTTCTCGCCCTCCGGTGCCTCAGCCGGCATCGGCTTCGCGATCCCCGTGGGCAGCGTGCGCCGCGTCGTGCCCCAGCTCATTCAGCAGGGCCACTACACCCCGCCGTCCATCGGGGTGATCGCCGACGCACGCATCAACGCCGCGGTGAACCGGCAGGGCCTGTCGGGTGTGCTCGTCCTCGGCGCGGAGCCGGGCAGCGCGGCGGAGGCGGCGGGTCTGCAGCCTGCGACGCTCGACCGGCAGGGGCGGATCGTTCCGGGCGACGTGCTGATCGGCATCGGGGACTCGGACATCACCTCGCTCGACGATTACCTCGTCGAGCTGGACCGCCTGCAGGTCGGAGAGAGCGTCGAGGTGCGCTTCCGCCGCGACCGTCGCGAACGGACCGAAGTCATGCAGCTGACTGCCGGCATCTGAGGCAGCGCCCCGTATCAATCCAGCGGATTCCGCCGCTTGCGGAAACCGTGCCTTGCGGGCCGGGTGTCGTCGTGGCCTGATGGACGCGACCGAGGCCGCCGGACGTGCCCGGCGAGAGGACCGCGATGATCACGCCCGACCCGATCGACACGTTTCGCAACTGGTTGCTCGGCCTGATGGCCATCATCCTGCTCGGCTTTGCGCTGAGGGTGATGCAGCCCGTTCTGGTGCCCGTGACCCTGGCGCTGTTCATCACGCTGGTGATCTCGCCTGTCGAACAGAAGGTCGCCTCGCTGTTTCCGCGCAACATGCGCTGGCCGGGGCTTCTGGCGGCGATGGCCGTGGTGCTGTCAGTCTTCGCCGTCTTCGTCGCGGTCATCTGGGTCGGGGCGCGACGCATCGCCGGGGCGCTGGTCGGCGTGCCGCGCCGCATCAACACGCTGATCCGGGAAAGCGACCTCGACGAGCGAACGATGTTCGGCGCCGACCTCGAGAACCTGATGAGTCTCGTCGGTGAGCGGGGCGTCAGCTTCATCTCCTCCATCGCGACGCGGATCATCAACTCGGCCTCGACCACGATCCTGACGCTGGCGCTCACCCTGTTCCTCGTCATCCTGATGCTGGCCGAAGCGCCACGCGCGCTGAAGAAGCTGGAGGCGCTGTCCGAAGCCGAGGATACATCGCGCTGGCGGCGGGCGACGCGACTGATCGCCCGCAAGCTGCGGCTCTACCTGATGGCCCGCGCGGCGCTCGGGCTCCTGACCTCGGTCTGTTACGTGCTGTGGCTCTGGTACTGCGAGGGTGAGCTGCTGATGGTCTGGGGGCTGATGACGTTCCTGTTCAGCTTCATCCCGAACCTCGGCTCCGTCCTGTCGATGGTTCTGCCGTCCTTCTACGTCTGGCTGACGGGGGACGGCACAGGCATCTGGCAGGTCATCATCGGTCTGCTGGTGATCGAGCAGGTGATCGGCAACTTCGTCGACCCGCATGTGCAGGGGCAGCAGGTCTCGCTCGCGCCCGTGGTGATCTTGTTGTCGGTGATCTTCTGGGGCTGGCTGTGGGGGCCGCTCGGCGCGTTGCTCGGCGTACCGGTGATGATCGCTGTCGTCGTGGCAGCCGCGCATATGGAGCCGGCGCGGCCCTTCGCGTTGATCCTGTCCGACCAATCGGACATGGAGGGGCTCGACCGGGTCGCGCTCGACATTCCCGAAGGTATGACCCTGCCGCCCGAGCTGCGCGACGGCACCTAGCCGAAGCGTTCCGGCGCGGTCAGCAAGGAAGCGAGCGAGTCGAGCGCCGCACGGACCGGCGGATCGTGGCGCGCGTCGTGGTGCGAGACGAGCCATTCGTCGTGGGACAGCTCCCTGATCGGGGCGCCGAGCCGGACCAGCCCAGCCTCCGCATCACCTGCGAAACAGGGCAGCACGATATGCCCGATCCCGGCGAGCGCGAGGTCGAGACAAAGCCGCGCGTCACTCGCGGTCGTGACGATGGCGTCCGGGTCGTGGGCCCGCAGCCAGCGCTCCGACGGGGTGGAGGCGGCGGAAGACGGGATCGTGACGTAACCCTTCACCGCCTCCGAGGTCGCGTAGACCGCGTAGTCGATCCGCGCCATGCGCTGCCGCGCCAGCCATGAATGCTCCGGCGGGCGGTTGCGGATGCCGATGTCCGCCTCCCGCCGGGCGAGGTCGATGTTGGCGTTCGAGGCGAGGAACTCCGGCAACCACGGATCGTCCGGCGACCAGAAGTCCCGAGCGTTGCGCGTCAGGTAGCGCGAGGTCCACAGACCCGCCGTGATCCGGATACGCGGCCGTCGCGTGCCGTCGTCGAGCCATTCCTCCACGCCGGGGCGCACGGCGCGCAGCCCCTCCAGCCGGTCGGCGAGCGAGCGTCCCTCGGCGGTCAGCGCGTACCCCTTTGCGCCACGCAGGAACAACCGCCTGTTCAGCCCCCGTTCCAGCCCGGTCATCCGCCGCGACAGCGTCGGCAGCGGCGTGCCCGTCGCCTCGGCCGCGCCGGAGAGCGAGCCCGCGTCGGCGACCGCGAGGAACAGGGCAAGATCGTCGAGGGCCGGAGCATCTTTCATTCGTGAAAGTCCCGTTGCGCAGGGGCGCACTGCCCGGAGGCTGATGTCCTCGCCATATTGCGCCCTATCGGAACCGCAAATCAAGGAGGCCAACATGAATGTCCTGCCAACGATCACGCCGGACCCGCTGGTGCGCACCGGCGTGACAGAAGAAAAGCTGAATATCGAACGCCGCTATGCCAGTTTCCGAAAGTGGAACCGCCGCCGGCGCAGGCTGCTCCTGCTGCGCCGGGTTCGGGCGCTCTTCGCGCCCTCGGTCAGTCCCGCGTCCCGGCGAAGCGGGTCTGCCACTCCGCCCGCTGCTCGTCCGAGATCTTGGCGAACAGGTTATCCGGCACGCTGAACCCGTGGCCTGGCGGCAGGGCCTGAAGCGCGTCGGCCGCGCTGTCGGGCCAGCGGGTGTCGAGCGTGTTCAGAGCCGAGAACATCCGACCCGCCGTCTCCGGAAGGAAGGGGGCGGAGATCACGGCGTAGAGCCGGATCAGGTTGAGACCGAAGCGGATCTGGCCGGCGGCGCGGGTCTCGTCCTCCTTGAAGGTCGACCAGGGTGCGGCCTTCTGGAGGTACTCGTTGCCGGCGACCCAGATCGCCCGCAGCTCGGCCGCTGCCTTGCGGATGTCGATCGCATCGAGGTGACGCTCGTAGGCGCGCAGCCGGGTCTCGAGCTCCTCGATCAGCGCGGCCTCGTCGGGGCCGGCCTCGCCGCCGGTCGGGACGGTCTCGCCGAACTTGGAGCGGCAGAACTTGGTGACGCGGCTGACGAAGTTGCCGAGCACGTCGGCCAGGTCCTTGTTCACCGAAGACTGGAAATTCTCCCACGTGAACTCGGCGTCCGCGTTCTCCGGCGCGTGGGACAGCAGCCACCAGCGCCAGTAGTCGGCCGGCAGGATCTCGAGCGCCTGGTCCATGAAGACGCCGCGCCCGCGCGAGGTCGAGAACTGCCCGCCGTCGTAGTTCAGGTAGTTGAACGACTTGATGTAATCGACCATCTTCCACGGCTCGCCGGAGCCGAGCAGCGTGGCCGGGAAGGTCAGCGTGTGGAAGGGGACGTTATCCTTGCCCATGAACTGGGTGTAGGTGACGTCGTCGGCGCCCTTGTCGGTGCGCCACCAGCTTTCCCATTCCTCGCCCTTGCCGGCATCGACCCATTCCTGCGCGCAGGCGATGTATTCGATCGGCGCGTCGAACCAGACGTAGAAGACCTTGCCCTCCATGCCGGGCCAGTCCTCGGTTCCCTTCTTCACCGGCACGCCCCAGTCGAGGTCGCGGGTGATGCCCCGGTCCTTCAGCCCGTCGCCGTCGAATAGCCACTTCTTCGCGATCGAGGTGGTCAGGATCGGCCAGTCCGTCTTGCTCTCGATCCACTCGGCAAGCTGGTCCCGCATCCCGGACTGGCGCAGGAACAGGTGCTTGGTTTCGCGCATCTCGAGGTTGGTCGCGCCCGAGATGGTGGAGTGCGGTTCGATCAGGTCGACGGGGTCGAGCTGCTTGGTGCAGTTGTCGCACTGGTCGCCGCGCGCGCTGTCGAAGCCGCAGTTCGGGCAGGTGCCCTCGATGTAGCGGTCCGGCAGGAAGCGGCCGTCCTCGGGTGAATACATCTGCGTTTCGGAGACTTCGGAGATCAGGCCGTTGTCGGCCAGCACGCCGGCGAAGTGCTGCGTCAGCGCATGGTTCTGCGGCGAGGAGGAGCGGCCGTAATGATCGAACGACAGGCCGTAATCGCGGGCGAGACCGGCCTGCACGGCGTGAAGTTCGGCGCAGTAGTCGGCAACCGGCTTGCCGGCCTTCTGGGCCGCGATCTCGGCAGGGGTGCCGTGCTCGTCGGTGGCGCAGAGGAACAGCACCTGATGTCCCCGGCCGCGCAAATAGCGGGCGTAGAGGTCGGCGGGAAGCTGGCTCCCCACGAGGTTGCCGAGGTGCTTGATCCCGTTGATGTAGGGCAGGGCGGATGTGATCAGGTGGCGGGCCATCTTGCGTCCTTCGGTCGCGTCGCGCCCGCTTTAACGGCTGTGCGCGCCGAGGGCCAGTGGGGCCGGCGGGCTCTTCGCAGACGGGTGGCCTCAGCGGTCCCGGTCGCGCCGCAGCAGACGGCCGATTGTGAAGGAGGTCCGCGGCACCCAGACGTAGGGCGTGCGATGTTCCGGTGCCGCGCGGCGTCGCATCCGGAAGAACCCGAACACCGCGAGCACGATGTGACCCGCCCCGATGAAGGCGAACAGCGCGGACGGGCCGTAGGCGTCGATCAGCGCCGAGGTGAGGTAGGGCGCCGCGATGGCGCCGACCGCGAACCAGAACATCAGCGCGGCCGACAGCTCTACCCGCTCGTCGTCTTCCGCGAAGTCATGGGCATGCGAAGCGGCGACCGAGTAGATCGGGAAGCTCACCGCGCCGAACAGCGCCGAGGAGGCGAAGATCGCGAAGGTCCCGCTGCCCGAGATCGCGACGGTCAGCGCGCAACCCGCCGTCGAGGCGACCGACAGCCAGATCAGCACCCACCGGCGGTCGTAGCGGTCGGCAAGCATCCCCGCCGGGTACTGCGCGAGCGCCCCGCCACCGATCCACGCGGCGAGGAACAGGCCGATCTGGTCGGCCGAGAGCCCGACTTCCTGCCCGTAGATCGGACCGGTCATCCGGAAACTGGCGGAGGTCAGCGCGGCGACAATCACGCCTGCCACCGCGAGCGGTGAGCGGATCAGGGCGAGCTGCGGCCTCAGCTTCGGCGCGCCGCTGGTCGTCGGGGCAGGGGCCTTGGTGAGGGTCAGCGGCAGCATCGCGGCGACGCAGAACAGCGTGAGGATGTTGTAGGCGACGTAGACCTGCACGTCGGCCAGCGCGCCGATCATCAACTGGGCGAGCAGCGCGCCGCTCATGTCGACGATCCGGTAGGCGCCCATAGTGCGGCCGCGCGTCTGGTTGCCGACACGGGCCTGCAGCCACGCCTCGATCACGGTGAAACTGCCGGCGACGCAGATGCCCTGGCCGATCCGCATTACGGCCCAGGCCCAGGGATCGAAGACCAGCGTGTGCCCGATCAACCCGATTGCCCCCATCGCCGCGAAGCTCGCGAATGTGCGCGAGGCACCGACGCTGCCCATCAGGCGCGGCGCCCACCAGCACCCCGCGAAAAAGCCGAGGAAGTGCGCGGAGCCGAGCAGGCCGACCTCTTCCCGGCTGAAGCCGCCCGCGAGCCCGGTCAGCGCGTCGAGCGGCCCGACGCCGCCGGAGGCGAGCTGCAACATCATGACCGACAGGAAGAGGGAGCCGAAGGCGAAAAGGGTGCGCATGGCTCCCATTTGCGCCGAATCAATGGCGGGCGCCATGCCAAACACGACGCCCGCTCACGTGCTTCCGCCGAGGGTCTTACTGGGCGGTATAGCCACCGTCGACGAGGTGGTAGGAGCCGGTTACGAAGCTCGCCTCGTCCGACAGGAGCCACGCGGTCAGGTTGGCCACTTCCTCGGGCTCGCCCATCCGGCCGAGCGCGTGAAGCCCGGCGAGGTAGGTCTGCGTGTCGGCATCGAGGTGCTTCTCGATCAGCGGCGTGCGGATGAAGCCCGGGCCGACTGCGTTGATGCGGATCTTGTCGGCAGCATGTTCGAGCGCGGCGGATTTCGTCAGCCCGACGACACCGTGCTTGGCGGCGACGTAGGCGGCCGAGTTCGCGATGCCGACCGAGCCGAGGATCGAGGCGATGTTCACGATGCTCGCGCCCTCGCCCATCTTGGGGATCGCGTAGCGCATGCCGTAGAAGACGCCGGTGAGGTTGACGCCGATGACCTGCCGCCAGCTGTCGGTGGGGTATTCACCGGTCTTCGCGGACTCCCCGCCGATCCCGGCGTTGTTGACCAGCATGTGCAGCCCGCCCGTCTTCTCGACGGCGGTGTCGATCATCGCCTTCACGCTCTCCTCGTCGGCCACGTCGACCGCGGTTGCGAAGCTCTCGCCGCCGGCCTTGGAGGCCGCAGCCTCGGCATCCTCGAGCTTGAGGTCGGCAAACAGAACCTTGGCGCCGCGCGCCGCGAGCAGGTTGGCGATGGCGAGCCCGATCCCGGACGCCGCCCCTGTGACGATCGCTGTCTTGCCGTTGAAATCGCTGGACATGTTTCTCTCCATATTCCGGATGTGGCGGAACTCTCTGACGTCGCTCCGCGCCTGTCCTTGATATGGAACATGCGTCCGGAAATTTCCCGGTGCGGACATGCACGACGCTTGTCCGCTGGCGGGGATTGAAGGCCGGACTTTCGCGCCGGGCCTTCAAGAGAGGGGCTTGTAGACCGGGGACGTATCCGTATCGTCGCCGCGACCAAGCGACAGGACAGAACACGTGAAGAAAATTCCCCTCGGCTCGAGCGGCATCGAGGTCACCGACTGGTGCCTCGGGACCATGACCTACGGCAACCAGACCGGCGAAGCGGACGCCCATGCGCAGATCGACATGGCGCTCGACGCCGGCATCGATTTCATGGATTGCGCCGAAATCTACCCGGTGAACCCTGTGCGCAGCGAAACGGTCGGCGTGTCCGAGCAGGTGCTCGGCAACTGGTTCGCCAAGTCCGGCAAGCGCGACCAGTGGAAGCTGGCCACCAAGATCTCCGGCATGAAGGGCGAGATGATCCTGCGCGAGGGCAAGGGCTACGACGGTGCCGTCCTGCGCCAGTGCGTCGATGACAGCCTGCGCCGCTTGCAGACGGATTACATCGATCTCTACCAGCTCCACGTGCCGATGCGCGGCACCTACGCCTTCCGCCGGAACTGGGGGTTCGATCCCTCCGCCCAGAACAAGGCGGAGACCGAAGCCTTCATGCTCGATATTCTCGAAGCGATGGACGACGTCATCAAGGCTGGCAAGGTTCGCGCCTTCGGGCTGTCCAACGAAAGCTGCTGGGGCACCTCGCAGTGGCTGAAGCTGTCGGACATGCACGGCCTGCCGCGCGTGGCCTCGGTGCAGAACGAATATTCGCTGCTCTGCCGCCTGTGGGACACCGACATGGCCGAGATGTCGGTGAACGAGGATGTGCTGCTGCTATCCTACTCGCCGCTCGGTGCGGGCCTGCTGACGGGCAAGTACCAGAACGGCGGCCTGCCGGAAGGCAGCCGCATGGCAATCAACGGCGATCTCGGCGGGCGCAAGTCCGATCGGGTGTTCGACGCGGTCGATGCCTACCTGGCCATCGCCGAGAAGCACGGCCTCGATCCGCTGCACATGGCGCTTGCCTGGCAGAAGACGCGGCCCTTCCCGATCTGCGCGATCTTCGGCGCCACCAGTACCGAACAGCTCGAGCGCACGCTCGCAGGCTACGACGTCACCCTCTCCGACGAGGTGATCGCGGAGATCGAAGCCGCCCACAAGGCGCACCCGATGCCGTTCTAGATCACTGCACCATGGTCGCGCGCAGCCCGGCGATATGGCCGGGCAGCGCGCGGTCGGTGACGTCGGCCTCCCGCACCAGCTTGTCGAAATGCCGGGTCAGCGCGCGCACGCGTTCCGTGTCGCGAAAGACCAGGTAGTTCGAGCCGAGGTAGATCACCGACAGCAGCGGCCCGAACACCGTGATCGGCGCGGAATAGAGCCGGTGCGCATCGAACAGGTAAATCCGCAGGGACGGGTAGAGTTGGTCGAGCAGCCGGACCATGTGTGACAGCTGCGTCTCGCGGATCGTGCGAGGGATGCCGGCATAATAGCCCTCCGCTCGCGCGAAGGCGCGCAGCTCGTGCAGGGGCAGGCAGATCTCGTAGTCCGACTGCGCCTGCCGCATCCAGTTGAGCCGGTCCATCGAGGCGCCGATCGCCTGCTCCGCCGTGCGACCGAGCCCGGCGGAATATTCCCAGTGCAGCATCTCGTTGGTCTTGAGCATGTCCGGCAGGCCCGCCGGGACGTGCCGGATCTTGTAGCCCTCCGCCTCCCGGTGCCAGTCGAAGATCCGCTCGTCGACGAGGGCGCGGGGCGCTTCCGTCATGGTCATCGCGAGCGCGACGAGGTCGGCGGCCTGCTCCGGCCGCTGGCTGAGGCCGAGCAGCCAGTCTGCCGACACGCCGAGCACGCTGGCGCATTGCGCCGCGACATGCGCGTTCGGCAACCGCGCCTCGTCCTTCAGCAATTGCGAGATGGTCGAGCGATCGACCCCCGCGCTCCGTGCGAGTGCTGACTGGCTCACCCGGCGCTCCGCCATCGCGGCGAGGAGCCGCGTACGAAACAGTTGGGATCTCGCCCGTTTGTCCATTTTTGTCACCATGACCAGAGAAATATCAACATTGTTCCGTTTTGTGGATCGGAAACGTAATTCTCTACGTCATTTCTTTCAGATAGCCCTAAATCATTGGGACATGAGGGAAATATGGAGACGAAAACACGGTCCGTCGTGAAGGCGGTCCTCTGGAATCTGCTTGGCCTCGCGGTGATGGCGCTGGTCGGGCTGATCATGACAGGCTCCATCGCGGTCGGGGGTGCAATGGCGCTCATCAACGCCGCGCTCGGCCTGTCGATGTACTTCATCTACGAACGGGTCTGGGACGGGATCGAATGGGGTCGCGATGCGTGATCCTCACTCTTCCGTCGAATGGCCGACACTGGGACTGCTGACGGCGTGCTACGTCGCCTGGGGCGTCGCGCTGTTCTGGCTCTCCACGGTGTCGCTCTGGCTGGCGGTGCCCGTCGTGGCGGTCGCTGCGGCGATGCACAGCTCGCTCCAGCATGAGGCGATCCACGGCCACCCGTTCCGGGACCGCAGGCTCAACGCGCTGCTTGTCTGGCCACCGCTGGACCTGTTCGTGCCTTACGGGCGCTTCCGGGACACGCACCTCGCACACCATCACGACGCGATCCTGACGGACCCTTACGACGATCCGGAGAGCAACTACCTCGACCCTGCCGTCTGGTCCGGGCTGTCGCGGCCGGTGAAGCTGGTGCTTCGGATGAACAACACGCTCGCGGGGCGGATGCTGATCGGACCGCTGGCGGGCATGACCGCCTTCATCGCGGGCGACTGGGCACAGCGGCGCGACGGCAAGGTGCGAGAAGCGTGGCTGTGCCACCTGCCGGCGGTGGCCGCCGTGCTGGTGCTGGTCGTCACCTCGCCGATGCCGGTCTGGGCCTACCTGATCGCGGCCTACGGCGCGATGTCGATCCTCAAGATCCGGACGTTCCTCGAGCATCAGGCGCATGAGAAGGCCCGCGCCCGTACCGTCATCATCGAGGACAAGGGGCCGCTGGCGCTGCTGTTCCTGAACAACAACCTGCACGTCGTCCACCACATGCATCCGCGCGTGCCGTGGTATCGGCTGCCGCAGGTCTACCAGCGCAACCCCGACCGCTATCTTGGCGTGAACGAGGGCTATCGCTACGGCTCCTATGCCGAGGTGATCGGCCGCTACCTGTTCAAGGCGAAGGACCCGGTGCCGCACCCGCTGCGCCACGGCTGACACGGCGGCTTGCGCCTGCCCGGTTGCGGGCGCAAGAGGCTGCATGGACGCCTGGATCTACCTCACTCTCGCCGCCGGTCTGGCGCTCACACTGCGGTTCATGCTGCAGAAAGTGCTCGCCGGCGGACGGTTGAGCGCGGCAGGCGCGACCTTCGCTCGCTTCGTCTATTCCGCGCCGCTGGTCGCGCTGGTGGCCTTCACCTATTCGCAGGCCACGGCACAGGTCCGGCCCGGCCTGTCGGTCGAGTTCTGGGCCTACGCGATGGTTGGCGGCGTGAGCCAGATCCTCGCCACGATCCTTGTCGTACTGCTGTTCTCCCACCGGAATTTCGCCGTCGGGATCACCTTCAAGAAGACCGAGGTGCTGCTCTCGGTCATTGTCTCGGCGCTGGTGCTGGGCGAGGGGGTGAGCGCGCCGGGTCTCGTCGCGATCCTGATGGGGCTGGTGGGGGTGATCCTGCTCTCCGACCCGCCGGGCGGCGGGCCGGGCACATGGCTGCGGCGGATCGCCAACCGGCCGGCGGGGCTCGGGCTCGCGTCGGGCCTGTTCTTCGCGATCTCCGGCGTCGGCTACCGGGGCGCATCGCTGTCCCTGTCGAGCGGCGACGCCTTCCAGCGCGCGATCGTGACGCTGGCGTTCGTCACGGCGTTCCAGACCATCGTGCTCGGCACATGGTTGCTGCTGCGGCGACCGGGAGAAATCGGACGGGTGTTCAGAAGCTGGCGGGTGTCCAGCCTCGTCGGGCTGACCAGCATGGCGGGCTCGACCTGCCTGTTCACGGCCTTCACTCTGCAGAAAGTCGGATACGTGAACGCTGTCGGACAGGTGGAGCTTATCTTCTCGCTGCTCGCCTCTGCGCTGGTATTCCGCGAGACGATCAGCCGGCGCGAGTTGCTGGGTGTCGGGATTCTCGGCCTGTCGATCGTGATGCTGGTTCTGGTGACCTGAGACCGCCGGGCGCCGCTCGGCTGCGCCGTCGCCCCACCCGCCGTCCCGTCAGGCGATCCGCGTGATGCGCGCCTCGTTCGACTGCAGGAACGGCACGCCAGCCGGATCCGGCGTCGCCGCCGCTTCGGCGAGCGCGAGGCGCGTCGGAAAGGGCAGGTTCTGCTGCGCCGCTTCGTCGATGCGGCGCCAGCCGAGTTCCGTCAGTTCCTCGTCCGCGTCGCCGAACCTGTCCGGGTCGGTGGCGAGGTCGTCGGCGTCGGCGAGAAAGAAGCGCGCGTCGTAGCGTCGGGTCGCCCCGCGCGGGGTGATCGCGCGGAAGATGAACCGCAACGGCGCACTGTGGCGCAGCGTCTGGCCGGTCTCCTCGGTCAATTCCCGCAGCGCGGCGGCGGCAACCGCGCCGGGTGGACAGTCCGAGCCGACAGCGAGGCGCGCCCGGCAAAGCGGGGTCAGCGGCACATCCGCCCCGAGGTCTACGGCATCGACAGCACCGCCGGGAAATACCAGCCGCGACGGCATGAAGACTGCACGCCCGCCGCGCCGGCCCATCAGGACCCGGTCGCCACGCCGCAGGATCAGCGTCGCGGCGTCGCGGATCGCCTCACTCTTCTCCACCGAAGCCGTGCATCCGCCGTGCCCACTGGATGCCGACGACCAGCCCCTTGAGGCGGGGCAGCAGGAACAACGACATCGCCACGCTCGCCACCGTGAATATGGTGAACAGGACCAGCGGATCGGGCCGGAAAGCCGTGAAGACCACGTGGAGTAGCGGGGCCACGATGTGGCCGACGACGAGGATGGTCAGATAGGCCGGACCGTCGTCGGCACGGTGATGGTACAGCGCCTCTTCGCAGACGGGGCAATGATCGACGACCTTCAGGTAGCCCTCGAACAGGGGGCCGTTGCCGCAATTGGGGCAACGCTTGCGGAACCCGCGCATCATGGCGCGCTTGGTCGGGCGGTCCTCTTCGGCGTGGGCGGGCATGGGCATGGTCATCTGTCTGGATTCGTCAAACATCGGGTGTCGCGTCCTCGGTTCACGAACTTTGAACGTGGGCCGCATGGGCCGGTCTGAAAAGGGGACAGAAGGTCATAGGGGCGGAATGTCGCAAATTCCGGCCGAAAGAAATTTCCTTCGCGAGGCGCGACGGAAGCGTCGCGGGCGCCCGTTGTAGGGGATGTACCGGGCAGGAAGGACCAAGTCCGGGACCACAGAGCAAAGGAAGAACAATGACCTACAAGACAGTCCTTCTGTTGGTGGCGATCGGCGCAGGCTACGGTGTGACGGCCGCGAACGCGCAGGGCCTTGGACCGATGGGCATGGAGCCTCCAACGTTCGAGTCGCTCGACACGGATGGAGATGGCCAGTTGAGCGAGGCCGAACTCCGCGCCCCGGTGCAGGAGCGCTTCGATGCCGCCGACACTGATGGTGACGGCACCCTGACCGCCGAGGAAATGACGGCAGCCGCGGAAGCGATGCGCGCCGAGCGGCAGCAACAGATGGTCGCGCGCATGATCTCGCGGCTCGATGCCAACGGGGACGGGGTGCTCTCCGTCGAGGAGTTCCGGATGCCGGCGCCGCGCCCGACGATGTTCTCCCGTCTCGATACGGATGAGAACGGGGCGATCTCGCCAGCGGAATTCGAGCAGGCGCGGGAGCGGATGCACGCCTTCGCGGAACGTCGCGGTCCGGGTGGTCCCGGTCGCGACCACGGCGGACTGAGGGACGGGCACGGCAACGGCCCGCGCTTCTTCCGCTGACCCCCCGGGGCCCGGCGGTGCCCCTCCGCCGGGCCCGATTGCAGGAAGCGCCTCATGTGTCTAATTCGCTGAGTGTTGTACCAGGGTTCGATAGAAGCTGTGGACGGAGCCGAGGACGAAGACGCGGCGCTGCTGGCGGCCTATGCCTCGGGCGACCTTTCGGCCGCCCGCGTCCTGATGGCACGCCTTGCACCCCGGTCGCTGACACAGGCGAACCGGATGCTCGGCGACCGGTCGGAGGCCGAGGACATCGTGCAGGAGGCGATGGTCCGGCTCTGGCGGCAGGCGCCGGACTGGCGCACGGGGGAGGCGAAGGTCTCTACCTGGCTTTACCGGGTGGTTGCCAATCTCTGCACCGACCGGCTCCGATCCCGGCGGCGGCGCGACGTGAGTATCGACGCGGTGGCGGAGCCCGAAAGCGGGCGACCCTCAGTTGCGGAGGATCTGCAGGCGGAAGCCCGGATGGCGGCGCTGCGCAACGCGCTCGCCGATCTGCCGGAGCGGCAGGCGCAGGCCGTGGCGCTGAGGCATCTCGAGGGACTGTCCAACCCCGAGATCGCAGGGATCATGGACATCGGAATCGAGGCGGTCGAAAGTCTGACCGCCCGCGGAAAACGGACGCTCGCGGCGATCCTCGCCGGACGCAAGGATGAACTGGGGTTCACCGATGACTGAGCCTTTGAACGACCGACAGCTCGACGCGCTGTTCGACACGACGCGGGAGCGCGGAACGATGGATGCCGGCGAGGCCTTCCTCGCCCGGCTGAGCGCGGATGCCGCCGCGGAGATGCCGCGCCGAATGGAAGCACCGCCGTCGCGGGGCGCGATCGGCACGATCTGGGCCGGCATCGGTGGCTGGGCGGGGTTTGGCGGTCTGGCCGCCGCGACTGTCGCGGGGCTCTGGATCGGGATCGCGTCCCCGGCGGGTATCGCGGACTTCACGGACAGCGTGCTTGGCGAAACGATGACCGTGTCGTTCGATCCGACGGCGGCGCTCTTCGAGACGGAGGAGGGCTGACATGTCAATGCCGCCCCCCCGCAGGCCCAACCGCTTCGTCCGGGTGATCTTCGTGCTGTCGCTCGCGCTGAACCTCCTCGTCGTCGGCGTGATCGTCGGGCGTCTCGTCGGTGGGCCGAAGTTCGGCCCGCCCCGGTTCGACATGGCGCTCGGCCCCGTCGGGCAGGCGTTCGAACCGGCCGACCGCCGTGCGATCCTTCAGGGGCTGCGCGCGCGCGACGATCTGGAGCTGCCGTCGCGGCGCGACTTCCGGCAATTCAGCGGGGAGCTTCTGGTCCTGCTGCGGGCCGAGCCCTTCGACGAAGCGGCGCTCATCGAGGCGATGGAACGCCAGCGTCGCCGCTTCTCCGGCCTATTCGAGGCCGTTCAGACCGAGACGGTGGAGTTCATCGCCGGGCTGAACCCGGACGAGCGCGCGGCCTTCGCCGACCGGCTGGAGCAGTCGATGGACCGTCGCGGGCCGGGCAAGCCGGACGGCGCGCGCGGCGACTGAGGTCAGGCAGCGGACGCGGACGCCGAGAAGGAGATCGTATTCCGCCCCGCGTTCTTGGCGGCATAAAGCGCGGCATCCGCACGGCCCACGAGATTTTCGATCCCGACATCCGCGTCATGGTCGCCGCCCATCGTGATCCCGATCGAGACGGTGACGCTGATCGCGCGGCTGGTGCCGGGCAGGGCGAACGGCACTTCCTCGATCAGGCGGCAAAGCCGCGTCGCGGCCATCCGCGCCACGCGCACGCTGGCGTCGGGCATGGCGATCACGAACTCCTCTCCGCCGATCCGCGCGACGAGGTCGTGGGTCCGGGCATTCTCTGCCAGCCGGCGCGACACTTCGACGAGGATGGCGTCCCCGGCGGTATGTCCCCACTGGTCGTTGATCGCCTTGAAGTGGTCGATGTCGAGCACCATCACCGCGAACGGTCGGTTCCGGGTCGATGCGTTCTCGGCCATGTGCTGCATGTGGGACAGCGCGTAGCGCCGGTTGTAGAGCCCGGTCAGCGGGTCGGTGACGGCGGCGCGCAGCCCGTTGCGCAGGGTCGCACGCATCCGGTCGTTGCGGCGCTTGCGCGCCAGCAGGGTGCGGCAGCGGTGCGCAAGCTCCCGCATCCCGACTTCGTAGGTGACAAGATCGTTCGCCCCGAGGTCGAGCACCATCGCCGCCAGCCCCTCCGATCCCTTGGGCAGGATGACGAGCTGCGCGGCATGCCGCGTCTCGGACCGGGAGCGGAGTTCGGTCACGAGGCGGAACACCTCGTTGGAGGCGCGGTCGGCCTCGATGCAGCTCGCGTCGATCACGAACAGGTCGTAACCGCGCTTGTGGTCGCCGGGGCCGAGCGCCTCGTGCGGTTCGATGACGGTGCAGCCGCCGGGCAGGGACTTGGCCACGGCGCGGGACCGGATCACGCCGAGCGGGCTCTTGGGCACGATCATCGCGACGCGGGCATTGCGCAGGTAATCGGCGGGTGGATCGCACAGGCCGAGCGCGCGGGACGTGTCCTCGCGCAGGCGAAGCTCGTTGTCGGCGTCCCGTTCGCGCAGGAGCGACCGGATCCGGGCAAGGAGCAGGATCTCGTTCACTGGTTTCGACAGAACCTCGTCCGCCCCGGCCGCGAGGGCGGCGAGCCGTTCATCCGGGCCGCAGTTCTGGCCGATCGCGATGATGCGCGTCATCCGGGTCGCGAGGCTACGTTTCAGGTCGTCGAAGAGTGCCAGCGCCCCACGCGGTTCGTTGCCGAGGTCCATGACCACGAGGTCGGGCACGGTGGCCGATACCATCGCCCGCGCTTCTGCGATTCCGGTGGCGAGATAGACGTGGTAGTTCGCCGAGGTGAGCCGGACCTTCAGGAGAATGCGATTGGTAGCCGTGCCGTCGACTACAAGAATTCGGGCCGTCATATCGCATCCTTTTCCGATTGGATTATGCTCGTGCCGGGCAGGTTGGTTCCTATTGGTTAAGAAAGGGTTGTGAAGAATGGCGGAGCGCGGAATGTCTCCTGAACGGGCCGAAGCCGTGGCGCTGATGGCACTCGGCTGGCTGGCGAGTGACGAGGAGTTGTGCGGCGTGTTCCTCGGCAGCACCGGGGCCTCCGCGGACGATCTGCGCGCGCAGGCGGGCGATCCGGCGTTCCTTGCGTCCGTCCTCGAATTCGTGACGATGGACGACGACTGGGTGCGGGCCTGCTGCGATGCCAACGGCCTCGATTACGAAACGCCGCTCAGGGCGCGTTACGCGCTGCCCGGCGCCGAGTCGGTTCACTGGACCTGAAGAAAGACCGTCCGGGACGGCAGGGGGACGCGAAGATGGAGATCGACGGGATCGTCTTCGACAAGGACGGCACGCTCTATGATTTCAACGCGACGTGGTCGGGCTGGATGCTGCGGCTGCTGCACGAGGTCTCCGGCGGCGACCCGGTGCTGGTGGAGACACTGGCCGAAGTCGTCTCCTTCGACACCGACCGCTGCCGGTTCCGCAAGGACAGTCCCGTGATCGCCGGCACCGTCGACGAGGTCGCCGCGCTGATGGCGCCGTTCCTCGACATGGGCCCGGCCGAGATGGGCGAGGTGCTGCGCGCGTCCGGGGCAAAGGTCGAACAGCTGCCGGTCTGTGATCTGCCCGCACTGATGGGCGATCTGCGCCGGAATGGCTACGCGATCGGCATCGCGACCAACGATTCCGAATATCCGGCACGCGAACACCTTGAGCGGTCCGCCGTGCTCGACCTGTTCGACTTCGTGGCGGGGGCCGACAGCGGCTTCGGCGCGAAACCGGGGCCGGGTCAGCTGCTCGCCTTCTGCGAGCAAACGGGATGCGCACCGGATGCCTGCGTGATGATCGGTGACAGCAGCCACGACATGATCGCCGCGCGTCAGGCCGGGATGGTCTGCCTTGGCGTCCTGACCGGCCCTGCGGAATATGCCGACCTCGCCCCGCATTGCGACGACGTGATCGAGTCGATCCGCGATCTTCCCGCGTGGCTGGAGGCGCGCAAGGCGGGCTGAGGCGCCCCGAAACGACAGGTCGCGTCGCATTCGACGGGTCCGGCCCGCTGCCGCACGTCGCAGAATGGTCGCAAGGACCAGGAGACGCGCATGGACGGGAACGACAACGGCAGGAACCGCCGCCGCTCGGGCGGCAGGGCAGGCAACGCGGCGCGCCGCGGCACACAGCTCTTCCGGCAGATGCCGTGGCGGATCTCGCAGAACACCGACCGTCCGACCGAACCGCTCGACGAGGAGGGGATCGCCGCGATCCACGACGGCGCGATGCGCATCCTCGAAGAGATCGGCATCGAGTTCCTGAACGACGAGGCGCTGCAGCTCTTCCGCGAGGCCGGTGCGACGGTCACCGACGCCAATGTCCGGATGGGCCGGGACTGGGTGATGGAGATGCTCGCCCGCGCCCCGTCGGAATTCTCGATCACGCCGAGGAACGAGGCGCGGCGCATCGACGTCGGTGGCAGAAACCTGTTGTTCGGCAACGTCAGCTCACCGCCGAACTACTTCGACCTGTCGCTCGGCCGGAAAGTGTCGGGGACCCGCGCGCAATGCGCGGACCTGCTGAAGCTGTCGCAGTTCTTCGACTGCATCCACTTCGTCGGCGGCTACCCGGTGGAGCCGTCGGACATCCACCCTTCGGTCCGCCACCTCGACGTGTTGCACGACAAGCTCCGGATCACCGACAAGGTCGTGCACGCCTATTCGCTCGGCAAGGAGCGGGTCGAAGACGTGATGGAGATGGTGAAACTCGCCGCCGGCCTGAGCGAGGAGGAGTTTCGCGCCCAGCCCCGCATGTACACCAACATCAACTCCACCTCGCCGCTGAAGCACGACCTGCTGATGATCGACGGCTGTCTGCGGCTGGCGCGGCGGGGGCAGGCCGTGATGGTCTCGCCCTTCACGCTCGCCGGGGCGATGGCGCCGGTGACCATGGCGGGGGCTGTGGCCCTCTCGATTGCCGAGGCGCTGTCGGCCATTGCGTTGTTCCAATACGTCGCGCCGGGCTGTCCCTGCGTCTTCGGCACCTTCACCAGCAACGTCGACATGAAGTCCGGCGCGCCTGCCTTCGGCACGCCCGAATACATGCGCGCCACGCAGATGACCGGGCAGATGGCGCGGTTCTACGGTCTGCCGCTCCGCTCCTCCGGGGCATGCGCGGCGAACGTTCCCGACGGACAGGCGATGTGGGAGACGTCGAATTCACTGTGGGCGGCGGTCCAGTCCGGCACCCACATGGTCTATCACGCCGCCGGCTGGCTGGAGGGGGGGCTCGTCGCGAGCCCCGAGAAGTTCGTCATGGATTGCGAAGTGATCCAGATGATCCAGCGCTACATGGAGCCCGCGCTGACCGCCACGACGCCCGATGACATCGCGCTGGAGGCGATCCGTGAAGTCGGCCCGCGCGGCCATTACTTCGGCATCGACCACACGCAGGACCGCTACGAGGAGGCCTTCTATCAGCCCTTCGCCAGCGACTGGCGCAACTTCGAGGCCTGGCAGGCGGCGGGTGGGACCTGGACCGCAGAACGGGCGCACGGCCTGTTCCGACAGATCGTCGACACGTTCGAGCCGCCCCCCATGGCCGAGGACCGGGCCGAGGCGCTGGCCGACTTCGTCGAGCGCCGGACGGCCGAAGGCGGCGCCCCCACCGACTTCTGATCCCCGGGCGGGCTGTTCACGCTTCCGTGATCGGCTGAAACGTCTAACTTTCTTCTGAAACTCCCCTGCGACGGGCTGCGTGGTTGCGCACATATCCGGCAGATGAAGCTGCCGATAACAGGAGAGAGACAGACATGAAGACCAAGATTCTTGCCACCGCCGCAGCCGCCCTTTTCGCCACTGGTGCCATCGCTCAGGACAACCCCACCGTTGGCGGCGCGCCGATGATGGCTGACATGAACATCGTCGAGAACGCGATGAACTCGCCGATCCACACCACGCTCGTCGCCGCCGTCGCCCAAGCCGGCCTCGTCGAGACGCTGCAGGGCCCCGGCCCGTTCACCGTCTTCGCGCCGACCGATGACGCGTTCGCCAAGCTCGACGCCTCGGCCATCGAGCAGCTGATGATGGACGAAAACAAGGACCAGCTGGCCCAGATCCTGACCTGCCACGTGGTTGCCGCCGACGCGATGTCGGACGCCATCATGGGCATGATCTCGGATGACGGCGGCATGCACCCCGTCCCGACCGTTGGCGGCTGCACCCTGCAGGCGCAGATGAACGGCGACGAAATCACGCTGACGGATGAAAACGGCCGCACCGCGACCGTCACCATCGCCGACGTGGACCAGTCGAACGGCGTCATCCACGTGATCGACACGGTTCTTCTGCCGGCCGGCCAGGCGGGCTGAACTTCGTAGTTAACGAGTACCGCAACCGTCCGTTGCAGTCGGGTGGGGGTCGTCCTTCGGGGCGGCCCCCATTCGTTTCAGGGCCTCATTCCTCGGTCAGGCAGTCGGCCAGCTTGCCGGCCATGTCCCGCAGAAGTGCCGGGTAGAAATCCGGGCCCGTCTCGATGCCGCCGCCGAGCGGATCGACTTCCTTCACGGCGATGTCCGTCCCCTCGATCGTCAGCGCGGGCCATTCCGCGCCGGACTGCGGATCGACGAGGATGCAGCGCGTGCCATCTTCAGCGAACTGTTCTTTCAGGGCAGCGATCCGCGCCGGGCCGGGCGCCTGTGCGTCGGACAGCGTGACCGCGCCGGACATCGTCAGCTCGAACCGGTCGAAGAAATAGCCGTAGGCATCGTGGCCGACCGCGAAGGTCGCGTCTCCGGGGTCGCCGAGCTGTGCGGTGATCTCGCTGATGAGTGAAGCGAGGTCGTCCTGCGCCGCTTCGGCATTCTCGGCATAGGTTTGTGCGTTCTCGGGGTCCGCCTCGGAAAGGGCCTCGGCGATGTGGGTCAGCCAGACGCCCGCGTTGAACGGGTCGAGCCAGGCGTGTGGGTCGAAGTCCCCGTGATCGTGGCCGTGTCCGGCGTGCGTGTCATGGTCCTCGTGATCCTCGCCCTCGTGGTCATGATCGTCATGCGCCTCGTCCGCGTGATCATGCTCGTCGTGGTCGTGGTCGTGGTCATCGCCGTCGACACCATGGTCATGCGCGTCCGACAATTCCCGCTTCGGCCAGCCGTCCGTCTCCAGCAATTCGAGCGTCGCGCCGCTGCCAAGCGTCTCTATCGGGTCGGCGAGCCAGGGCTCCAGCCCTTCGCCCATCCAGACGACGAGGTCGGCATCGGACAGCCGTCGCGCATCCGACGGCCGGAAGGAATAGTCGTGCGGCGAGGCCCCGGGCGGCAGCAGGACCTCGGGTTCGCCGACGCCCTCCATCACGCGTGCGACAAGGCTGTGAACCGGCGCGATGTCAGTCATCACGCGGGGCACCTCGGCCGATGCGGAGGTTGCGGCGAGTACTAGGCTGATGGTGGTCGTTCTGCGAATCATCGGGCTGGTCTTCTTGTTGTCAGGGTCGCGAAGGGCTATACTTGAAATGTTATAACGTAACAAGTCATCGGAAGCGGACCATGACGGAAGCCGTCGGATTCCAGAGCCACGATCACGACAACTGCGTCAGCACGGCGCTCGCCTCGGCAGAAGAAATCTGTGCCGCGCGCAAGGTGCAGTTCACCCCCGTGCGGCGTCGCGTGCTCGAGATCCTCCTCGAAGACCACGAAGCGCTCGGCGCGTACGATGTGCTCGCCCGGCTGGAGGCCGAGGGTCTCGGCTCCAAGCCGCCGGTCGCCTATCGCGCGCTGTCGTTTCTGGTCGAGCAGGGCTTCGCGCACCGGATCGAACGATTGAACGCCTTCGTCGCCTGCTCCGAACCGGGGCGCCGGCACGAGGCCGCATTCATGATCTGCCGCGCCTGCGGCACCGTCGCCGAGGCGAAGATGTCCGCGCCGCTGGTCCCTGCCGCCCGGGCCTCCGGTTTCGCGGTTGAGCGCACGGTGATCGAGGCAGAGGGTCTTTGCCCCGCCTGTCAGACAGAGGCCACGCCGGCATGCTGATCGAGGCCAGGGGCCTCAGCGTCCGGCAGGGTGGCCGCGAGGTCCTCAGTCACGTCGACATCCAGGTCGCCCCGCGCGAGATCGTGACACTGGTCGGGCCCAACGGCTCCGGCAAGACCACGCTGCTGCGCGCGCTCATCGGGGCAGTGCCGCCGAGCGCGGGCAAGATCGAGCGCAAGCCCGGCCTGCGGATCGGCTATGTCCCCCAGAAGCTGCATGTCGACTCCACGCTGCCGCTGACGGTTCGGCGTTTCCTCGATCTGCCGCACCGGGTGTCCCGCGCGGAGGCCGAGCGGGCGCTCGAGAGGTCCGGCGCCAGCAGTTTCGCCAAGCAGCAGATGGCGAGGCTCTCCGGCGGTCAGTTCCAGCGCGTCCTGCTGGCGCGGGCGCTGTTGATGAAGCCGGAACTCCTGATCCTCGACGAGGCGACACAGGGCCTCGACCAGTCCGGCTCCGCCGACTTCTACCGCCAGATCGAGGCGGTGCGGGACGAACTCGGCTGTGGGGTCCTGATGGTCAGCCACGAGCTGCACGTCGTGATGAGCGCCAGCACACGCGTCGTCTGCCTGAACGGCCACGTCTGCTGCGAAGGCACGCCGGAGACGGTGACCGCCGCCCCGGCGTGGCGCGAGCTGTTCGGGACGGGCACCGGCGGCGCGCTCGCGCTCTACCGGCACGAGCATGATCATGATCACGATCATACGCACGACCATGACCACGCCCACCATCACGGGACGCCGGGCTGAATGCTGGACGACTTTCTGGTGCGGGCCGCGCTTGCCGCGCTCGGCGTGGCGGTGCCTGCCGGCCTCGTCGGCTGCTTCGTCGTCTGGCGACGGATGACCTATTTCGGTGAGGCGACATCCCATGCCGCCGTGCTCGGCGTGGCGCTCTCGCTCGCCATGTCGGTGTCGGTCGTCTGGGGGGTGGTCGCGGTCGCGCTGGTCATGGGGCTCGCGCTGCACCTGCTGGAAGGGCAGGGACAGGAGACGGGAAGCGCGCTCGGCGTCCTCGCCCACGGGGGCCTCGCCGCCGGTCTGCTCGCCGTGTCGCTGGTGCCGGGGACGCGGGTCGACCTCGACGCCTACCTGTTCGGCGACGTTCTGACGGTGTCGCGCGGCGACCTCGCGGTGATCTGGACCGGTGGCGCGGTCGTCGTCGCGGTCCTGGTGTGGCGATGGTCGGCGCTCCTCGCCTCCACCCTCAGCCCGGATTTTGCCCAGGCCGCCGGCATCGACGCCCGACGCGAGGGGCTGGTGCTGATCCTGCTGATGGCGCTGATGGTGGCGGTGGCGCTCAAGGTGGTCGGCGCGCTGCTCATTACGGCGCTGCTCATCATCCCCTCCGCCGCCGCCCGGGGCCTGACCCGCACACCCGAAGGAATGGCGGCCCTCGCGGCCGGCTTCGGGGTAATATCGGCGCTCGGCGGGCTGTGGCTCGCGCTTCAGTTCGACACGCCGGTGGGGCCGAGCATCGTCTGCCTCGCCGCCGGTCTCTTCGCCGTCGCGTCGGTCGTGGGCGCGCTGAAGCCGCGCTAGCTCAGAGGTCGAGCCAGATGGTCACCGGCCCGTCGTTCAGCAACTCGACCTTCATGTCCGCCCCGAACCGTCCGGTCTGGACTTCGGGACCCAGCTTGCGCAGTTCCTCGGCCAGCGCGAGGTAGAGCCGCTCTGCCTCCGCCGGTGGCGCGGCGGTGGAAAAGCCGGGCCGGTTGCCCCGGCTCGTGTCGGCGGCAAGCGTGAACTGGCTGACGACAAGCGCCTCGCCCCCGGTGTCGAGCAGCGAGCGGTTCATCTTGCCCGCCTCGTCCTCGAAAATCCGCATCTTCGCAATCTTGCCGGCCAGCTTGGCGGGCAGGTCATCGCCATCGCCCTGCATCGCGCAGGCGAGGATCAGGAGGCCCGGACCGATCTCGGCGATCCGCTCTCCCCCGACGGTGACAGAGGCCCGGGTGACCCGCTGGAGCAGCGCCCTCACAGTTCCGAGGCCCAGGGCGGGTTCGCCCCGGCGCGCGACACGGTGACAGCCGCCGCCTTCGCACCAAGCTCCAGCGCAGCGCGAAAGGTTTCTTCGTCGAGGTTGGCGATCCGCTGCTTGGTCAGGCCGCCGCGCGCGTGAAGGCTGGCCAGAACGCCCGCGTTGAACGTGTCGCCGGCCCCGACCGTATCGACGACCTCGGCCTTGGTGGCGGGCACGTCGATCACGTGGTCGATGGAATAGCCCGTCACGCCATGCTCGCCGCGCGTGATGAGCACGAGGTTCGGTCCCATCCCCAGCAGGCGTGAGGCCAGCCGACTGATTTCGCCGTCGCCCTCCAGCCAGTGCAGGTCTTCCTCGGACATCTTCACGATGTCTGCGGCCTTCAACATCCGCTTCAGCCGGCCCCGGTAGGCTTGCTCATCCTTGATGAAGCCGGGGCGGATGTTGGGGTCGATCATCGTCACGGCGCGCGGCGCTTCGCGCAGCATCAGCGCTTCGTAGGCGCTGCCGCAGGGCTCGACCGCGAGGGAGATGCCACCGAAGAACAGCGCGCGCTGCGTGACTTCGGGCAGGTCGGCCTCCGACAGCATACGCCCGGCGGTGTTGTCATCGTAGAAAAGGTATTGCGCGTTGCCGTTCGTCAGCCGCACGAAGGCCAGCGTCGACGGCCGGTCCGAGATCACGGCGGGGGAGGAATCGACGCCGCTTTCCGAGAGCGAGCGCAGCAGTATCTCACCGAAGAAGTCGCTCGAAATGCCTGAAAAGAAGCTCGTCGGCGCGCCGAGACGGCCGAGCGCGACCGCCGTGTTGAAGACGGCACCGCCGGGGGCGGGCAGAAACGCGGAGTCGCCGGCGTCGGTCTGCCGCGGCAGCATGTCGATAAGGGCTTCGCCACAGGCCAGGATCATCGGATGGTTCCTTGTCGTTCAGGTCGCGCGCGGACAATGGCCTCCGGAGCGGTCGGGCGCAAGAAGACTGCGACCGGAAGTTGAACGCGGGCCTAGCCGTTGGCGTAGAGATACCCCACCCCGGCGGCGACGATCAGCCCGAGGATCACAGCGAACGCGATCTTCCACGCGGAGTAGGGCCGCTCGCCCTGCACCTTGCCGGTACGGCCGTTGACGACGAAGCGGTAGCTCTTGCCGTTGTAGCGGTAGGCGGCCATCCAGACCGGCAGCAGGATGTGCTTGAAGGTCACGTCCCGCACGTCCGTCGAGATGTCATGCACCCGCTGGCGGTCGCCACCGATGTCGTACTTCACGTCGCGCAGGATCATCCGGTCCATGTAGTCGCGCGCCTCGGCAAAGCCCTCGTCCAGCTCGACCTGGTACGCCTCGGCCCGGAACCCGGCGAGGAACTCCGGTTTGTAGGGTTCGAGCTCGGACAGGTCCCACGGGGCGAGCCCGTCGGTGTAGCTTTTCGGCAGCGAGCGCGAGGCCAGCACCAGCACATCGTCGAAGAACCGCGCGACCTGTCCGGCGGCGCTGTACCACCGCGTCTTCCGCTCGCGGATCGTCTTCCTCTCGCCACCGCGCGTGACGGTGCGGGTGACGTAGTAATCCTCGCCCCGCTGGCCGGTGTAGCGGCTGGTCGTGTCGGCATCGAATGTCCAGTAGGGGACGTAGATCCCGTTCAGTTTCCGGCCCTTGCGGGCATATTGCTTGAGCCCGTTCGGCGCGAACCAGAGCCGGCCCAGCCACTTCGTCATCTCGTCGCGGGCCTGTTCCTCTTCCAGCCCGAACGGCAGGAGGCCGCGCGGCTTGATGTGGCGGCTGGTGCCGGTGCCGGTGACGACGGGCGTCGCGCAGAAGGGGCATTCGGTGGCGTGCGTCGCCTCCTCGAACTCGACCTCGGCGCCGCAGTTCGGGCATTTGACGGTGCGCGTCTCTTCGATGTCGGCGGCATCGACCTGACCGCGCAGCGCCGCCTCGAAATCGAGCTCCCGGATCGATCCGCCCGCCCAGGGGCCGTCTTCCTCGATCGGTTGGGTCGCGCCGCAATGGTCGCAGATCATCCGGTTGTCGCCGGGATCGAACCGCATGTCCCCGCCGCAGGTATCGCACGGAAAATGATGTTCCTCGGCCATGTCCGGATCGTCCCCCGTTTCAGACGCCGGCCACCCTATTGCCTCGAACGGGAAAGAAAAGCCTGCAAGTGCCGCCGACGGCATGGTATTTGGCAACCGACCCGGACCGGACGGAGGAGGCACGGTGCCCCGCTTTCATCTCACCCTTGTCGCGTTGGCGATGCTGCCCCTCGCGGCGGCGGCCGATACGGCGACCTACAAGTTCAAGTGGGCCGGCTCCGACGGCTACCGGATGGACGGCGTGATGTCCTTCGACGCGACGCTGTTGTCCACGCGCGAGCGGATCACGCATGACGATCTGGATTGCTTCGCGATCTCCGGCACGCACGAGGGCGCGCCGATCGGCACATGGGGCCTGGCGGAACTTCTGCCCGAGACGACCTGGTATCTCGAATTCGACGTGGCGAGCGAGAGCTTCACCTTGCCGAACTCCGAGACGGCGGTAACGCAGGGCTGGAACATGAACGGCACCGGAAACGACTGCGGAGTCGACGGCTTTGGCTTCAACCTCGGCAATTATGCCCAGGACATCTGCGTCGACAACGAACTGGTCGTCGCCTCTCAAGTCGATCCGACCGCGCCGTTCCCGGCGGTTCGCGACGACGGCTTGGCGTTGCCCGCCAACGCCTGTCCGGGCGCAGTGCTCATGATGAAAAGCGGCCGGTAAGACGGGGCAAGTCCAGTCGTTCAATCAAGGTCGGCCTGCCGCGTCGCTTTTTGAGCGACCGGACGATCACCCCGCTTTTTTCGTGTCGCACCTGGCACTCTCCTCCGAATTGCCGGCCAGCATCGCGCCCGAGAGGTCGCGGTAGAGCGCCGACCACGCCCGCTCATCGTCCCCGGACCAGCCCGGCACATGCTCTGCCAGCGTCTGGATCAGGACCAGTCCGACGACATCGTAGTGAACCGGCATCGCGCCATAGCTCGCGTGGCGCCGCCCGAGCTCATGCAGGGCCGGCAGCAGCGTCTCAAGGTCGTGGATCGACCGGATCGCCACCATCAATGTCGAGGCAAGCTTCTCAGCCTGCCGGTCGAGATCGTCGGGAAACAGCGGCCGCACACTGGGTGCCTGCCGGAACAATCGCTCATAGAAGTCACGGCAGAACAGTTCCGGCGCGAGGCGCAGAGCCTGGAAACTGGTGTTGATACGCACTTTCTGGTCTCGGTCGAGCATGGCGGCCCTCTCACGGTCGCCGACAGCATCCCCCGAAAAGATTTAGAAAGTGCGAATCTCAGGGAGGCGATCCGGGAATGCGCCTCCGGGTCCGTCAGGTCGCCAACCGTCGACCGCTGCCACGATCCGGTGCCTTGCGCGTCTGCGCAGCGGTGAAACCGGGCGAGCGCTACCTCAGGCGCCCGGCGGCGGGGGAGGGGGCGGCGGCGGCATGACGGTGAAGAGCTGCGCCAGCTCGCTGACGTCCTCGGCCCGCATCCAGCCATCCTGACCGGCGGTCCAGACCAGCGAATCTCGGGTCAGGCTGCCCTCGGTCGCCATGCGCCCCATCGCGGCCTTCGAAAAGGGACCCTTCGTCTGGCCGTTCTCCGCGATGTGCCAGACATGCTCGACGGGGGGCGGGGGCGGCGCGGGGGCGGCCGCCGCGGGACCGGGCTGGACCTGCTGGCCCCAGGGTCCGGCGCCGCCCTGGTTCATCATCATGCCGCCCATCTGCATGCCGAGGCCTGCCCCCATGCCCGCGCCCATCGCGTCGCCCATGGTGCCGCCCTTGCCCATCGCCTCGGCGGCCTTCCATTTCATGTGATCGTCGAGATTGCCGGCGATCCCGCGTGAGGTCCGCTCGTCCAGCGCCTTCTCGACGGCGGGCGGCAGCGAGATGTTCTCGATATAGAGCTCGGGCAGGGTCAGCCCGTACTGCTTGATCGTGCCGCTGATCGACTCCGCCACCAGCTTGCCGAGCTCGGCGGTGTTCGCCGCCATGTCGAGCGCCGGAATCCCGGACGAGGCCAGGGCCCGCGATACTTCCTGCACGATGATGTTGCGGATCTGGAAGCTCACCTCGTCCATGGTGAACTCGCCATCGGTGCCGACGATCTCGGTCATGAAGAGGCCGGGCTCGACCACCTTGATCGTGTAGGTCCCGTAGGCGCGCAGGCGGATCGGCCCGAACTCCGGATCGCGCAGCATGATCGGGTTCTTGGTGCCCCACTTCAGGTTGGTGAACCGGTTGGTGGAGACGAAATAGACCTCGGACTTGAAGGGCGACCGGAACCCGTGGTCCCAGTGCTGCAGCGAGGTCATGATCGGCATGTTGTTGGTCTCGAGCATGTAGAGACCGGGGGAGAAGACGTCCGCAAGCTGGCCCTCATGGATGAAGACCGCGGACTGCCCCTCCCGCACCGTC
Source organism: Pelagovum pacificum (assembly GCF_016134045.1). Classification (NCBI taxonomy): domain Bacteria; kingdom Pseudomonadati; phylum Pseudomonadota; class Alphaproteobacteria; order Rhodobacterales; family Paracoccaceae; genus Pelagovum; species Pelagovum pacificum. The sequence continues at coordinate 687,228 of NZ_CP065915.1, forward strand.
AGCTTGGCGCCGTACTTGATTTCATGGCCGTGACGCTCGAACCGCCAGACGATCGTGTCCCGGGTGTCGTCCGTCCAGTGGATGACGTCGATGAATTGGCCGGAAAGAAAGTCGAAAATAGCCATCCCCGGAGCTCCTGTGTCGATGTTGTCGCCAAGACAGTAGGCATGGTCAGCCGCCTTGCCAACTGCACGTATTCCTGACCTGCTCTCTCATCTGGCCGGAAATACCTCCGGGGGGTCCGGGGGGCAGCGCCCCCCGGCGTCTCAGCTGGAGCTGCCCTTCAGCTCGTTGGCGATCGTGCGCACGATCGGCGCGGCCTCCGGGGCGAGCATGCCCGGCCGCAGCCGGCGGTCGTAAAGAATTCGCAGCATCAGCTCGTCCTGCGTGGTCAGCAGGGCGAATTCCTCGTCGTCGTTGAAGATCGACGGCCGCGCGGCGGGGCTGTCGTTGGCGAGGCCGAGCCCCTGCGCCAGCTCCTCGTGGACGCAGGACAGCCGCAGCAGGTCGGGATGTTCCGCCCGGATCAGTGCCACGGCGCGGGTGTAGCTCGCGCTGTTGCCCTGGCTGAACGCAAGCACGAGGCAGAGCGTCCCGCGGGATTGCGTCTGGAACGCGCGGATCGACCCCTCGGTGATGCCGGGGATCAGCTGGCGAAGACGGTCGGCACTCTCCAGCCGGTCGTCTTCGGTCAGGATCAGCACGTGGAAGTTCGGGTTCGCCTCGTCGTAGCTGATCTGGTGGCCCGTCGCCCGTGCCAGCCGCCCGACGTAGTTCTGCACCGACGCCCGGTCCTCGGCGCGCTGGTCCGCCGGCACGCGGGCGCCGAACTCGACCCCGAAGCGCACGGGGATTTCCCACCGCCGCAGGCGGCTCTCCGTGGTCTGGGCCCTGAGCTGATCGTTCTCCGAGACATACTCGTCATAGAGCGCGATCTGCTCGAAGTTGCGCGCCAGCATGGTCGAGGTGAAGGGCGTGTCCGGTCCGCCGCCATCGGTGCGCAGCAGGCCGCGCGACGTCAGGTCGTTCTGCAGCCGCTGGTAATAGAGCGCCAGGTCCTGGCTGCGTTGCGAAAAGCCGGTTTCCCGGCTTTCGGGCGGCGGCGAGGTGACGGGCGCCGCGGGCGGCGGAGTCGTCGTGACTGCCACCTCCGTGATCGGCGCGTCGGAACAGGCGGCCAGCCCGATGAAGGCCGCCGCCGTGATGTATTTCGCCGTCGCGCCGATGATCCTGGTCATCAAGCCCCCGTGGATTGTCCGACAGTTTCGCCGAGTCCGGTCTGCTTCGACTTCGCAGAGGCAAGCGTGTCCTTCAACTCGGTCTCCATCTTCTGCAGTTCGGTTTCCGCCTCGGCCCGCTTGCGCTTGCCCTCGTCGGCGATCTCGAGGCTCTCGTTGATCGTCGCGATGAGGTTGGCGTTGGCCGCCTTGATCGCCTCGATGTCGAAGACGCCGCGCTCCATCTCGGTGCGGATCGTCTGGTTCGCCTGCCGCAAATTCTCGGCATTGGCGGTCAGAAGCTCGTTCGTCAGGTCGTTCGCTTCGCGCACGGCGCTCGCGGCTTCGGAGGACCGCTGGATCGTCACGGCCTGCGCCAGCTGTGTTTCCCACAGCGGCACGGTGTTGATCAGGGTCGAGTTGATCTTGGTGACCAGCGACTTGTCGTTCTCCTGCACCAGCCGGATCGAGGGGAGCGACTGCATCGTCACCTGCCGCGTCAGCTTGAGGTCGTGCACCCGGCGTTCCAGATCGTCGCGCGCGGCGCGCAGGTCGCGCAGCTCCTGCGCCTTCATCACACCCTGCTCTTCGGGGGCGGCCTGAACCTCGGCTTCCTTGGCGGGGATCGTCGTCTCGTCCAGCTCGGCAAGCTTCGCCTCGCCGGCGGCGATGTAGATCGCCAGCTCGTCGTAGAAGGCGAGCGTCTTCTCGTAGAGCATGTCGAGGCTCTCGATGTCCTTGAGCAGCGTATGCTCGTGACGCAGCAGGTCGTCGGTGACCTTGTCGATCTGGGCCTGCACCGTCTCGAAACGTGCGGCGAACTTGGCCGCCGGGGCGACCTTGCCGGTCAGCTTCTCCCAGAAGGACTGCTTGCGGCGCATGTCGAGCTCGGAGACGTTGAAGCCCCGGATCGTGGTCACGATCTCGCGCAGCGAGTCACCCGCCGGGCCGACGTCCTTGTTCTTCACGCCTTGAAGCATGGACTGGGAAATCGTCTGCAACTCGGCCTGTGCGCCGGACCCGAACGCGATGATCGAGTTCGTGTCGGTCATGTCGATCTCGTCGATCCGCTTCCTGATCTCGGCGGTCGTCGTCTCGTCGGCCTGGTCGATCGCGACCATCTCACCCTTGGGTTCTGGCAATACCACGGCGGTCACCTTCTCCACGTCGGCGAGGGCGGTCTGTGCCTTCGCCATGTTGTTTGCGGTGGTTTCGGACATCCTCGTTCCCCTTGCTCACGCGCGTCGTCAGACGCCTTCCCGCTGCAACCTGTCCCGCAGCACCTTGATCTCGATATCCATGTCGGTCCGGTCGTCGAGCATCATCTGCTCCGTCCGGGCGGCGAAGTTCTTGTCGAGGTCGTCGAGCAGCGCCTCGTAGTCGGCGCGGGCCTCCGGATCCTTGCGGCGGTTCCAGAGGTCGACGAACTTAATCGTCGCGTCCTTCGCCCCGAGGAGGTAGACGCCGAGGAACTTGCGCGCCCCGGTCAGGTCGCGCGGGTCCTCCTCCACGGTACGGATCATGCGGCGGGCGGTCGCGCAGAAGTCGGCCACCCGGTCCTGCAGCGCGCGAGCATCGGTCGTCTGGATCTGGGCCCACATGGTCGCCAGATGTTCCTCCGCCTCGTCCACCACGCGGGCGACCCGGTCCTGCTGGAACGTGTCGATCCCCTCGATATGTTTGTCCTTCAGCGGGTCGATCCCGAAGGCGGTGAGGTGCAATGCCCCCGTCGCGACTCCGTAGAGGATCGAGCCGACGATACCCGCACCGCCGGTCCAGCCGGCAACCGCGATGCCGAGTCCGGCGAGCAAGGCTGCCGCGATCTTGCGCGGCATGGCGGGGCGACGGGCGACTTTCCGGGCGTTGTAGGCGGCCTCTGCCCGCAGCCCTTCGCGGAGCAGCCACGCGCCGAGCGTGAGGATCGCCGCGCCGGCCAGCGAAAAGACCAGCACGACGGGCCCGTCGTTGAGCGAGGTGACGGCCAGCAGGAACGGGGGCACGAACATCAGGTTCGCGCGCATCCCCGCCGCGTCGCGGGGCGCCTCGTTCAGCGGGGCGCGGGGCGGGCGGCTCTTGCCGCCGCCTTCGGTCGGGCCGCCGGGGCTGTATGTGCCGCCGAAGCGCTTCGCCATCAGACCGCTCCGAGCCAGCCGGCGGAAACGCCTGCCATCAGCGCGAGCAGCAGGACATACGCGACGAGTTTCAGCGTGCGGGGCATGGGATCGTCAATCTCCGTTCCTGCGGACCCGGGCCGTGCGGCGCTTTCGGGCATCGCACGGCGCGTGCGCCGGCCCGGCCGGGCGAAGTCCATGATCGCCTGCGCCGCCATGATGAGCGCCGCCAGCAGAAGAAGGCCCAGAATGAGTCTGGTCATGTCCGATCAACTCCTTGCCTCCCTGAGACAATAGGTGCGCGACGCCCCGATTACGAGTGCCTCTGCAGCGCGCGCCGCTCCGCGTTCAGCTTCCGGGAGTAGCCCGACTGCAGCACTTCGACGGCCACGAGGACGACCACGGAGAAATAGAAGGTGCTCTTCGACATCGGCACGATCTCGTATCCGAACAGCTTCAGGGCCAGCGCTTCGGCCTCTTCGGGGCTGGTGCCGATCGCCTCCGCCCCGTGCACCGCAGCCTGTCCGGCCTCGCCCAGCAGGACGACGCCGACGATCAGCAGGATGAACAGGCCGAGCACTTCGTACATCCGGTTTTTCTGCAGGAACCGGGTCACCCCGTCCGCCAGAAGGATCATCGCGAGGCCCGACAGCAGGATCGCGGCCGCCAGCACCGGGAAGACGTGAGTGATGGCGATCGCCGACAGCACCGAGTCGAACGAGAAGATCAGGTTCATCATGACGATCAGAGCGACAACGGAGACGGCGGACTTGCCGCTCTTGGCTTCGACGTCGTGGCCGGGGTCTTCGATCGACAGCATGTGGCCGATTTCCTTGACCGCCGTGTACATGATGAAGGCACCGCCGATCAGGTAGACGATGGTGGCGAAGTTCACACCGCCGGTCAGAATGCCCTCCCAGGCGAAGGTGTAGAAGGGCGCTTCCAGCAGTTCGAGCAGTCGCACCATGGCAAACAACAGCACGATGCGCAGGGTAACCGCGATGATGATCCCCCAGAAGCGGACTGCCCGCTGGTGGGCCACCGGGGCGCGCTGGCTCTCGATCGAGATGTAGAGCAGGTTGTCGAAGCCGAGTACCGCCTGCAGGAAGCAGAGCATCAGCAGGTTGGTCGCATTCTCGACGGTCAGAAGTTCGGCCATCCCGCCCCCTTGGTCCGTTTTTGCAGGCTCAGGATGCACACGGGCGCAGCCATCGCAAGTCTCAACCCCCTGACCCCCTGTCAGGTTTCCCGGCGCCGTGCCGGCGGCCGTTTGCGCTGCGGCTTCGGCGGATTGTCGAGGCCGAGCTGGTCGCGCACCACCCGCTGGCGGAGCTCCTCGACCTTGCCGGTCTCGAGATTGCCGAGCTGGAAGGGGCCGTAGGACACCCGGATCAGCCGGTTCACCTTCGCGCCGATCGACTCCATCGCGCGGCGGATCTCGCGGTTCTTGCCCTCGCGCAGCGCCACCGTCAGCCAGGCGTTCGAGCCTTGCTGACGGTCGAAGGTCACATCCATCGGCTGGTAGCGGACGCCCTCGACCTCGATGCCCCGGCGCAGCCGGTCGAGCGCGGCCTCATCGGGCTGTCCGTGGGTGCGGACCCGATAGCGGCGCAGCCAGCCGGTTGACGGCAGCTCCAGGCGGCGCTTGATCTCGCCGTCGTTGGTGAGCAGCAGCAGCCCTTCGGAATTCAGGTCGAGCCGGCCGACCGACATAACGCGCGGCATGTCCTCGGGCAGGGCGCCGAAGACCGTCGGGCGGCCCTTCTCGTCCCGCTCGGTGGTCACGAGTCCGACGGGCTTGTTGTAGAGCCAGAGCCGCGGCGGCTCGGGCGCCTTCACCGGCTTGCCGTCGACGAGGATGCGGTCCTTGTCGGTGACGTTCAGCGCCGGGCTGTCGAGCTTGCGTCCGTTGACGGACACCCGTCCGGCTTCGATCATGCGCTCGACTTCGCGCCGCGAGGCGACGCCGCGCCGTGCGAGCACTTTCGCGATGCGTTCCGCTGTCTGGTTCTCGTCCGTCATGCCTCGCCTTATCGCCGCTTGCGCCCGGGGCGCAATGTCCGACAGTAACGGGAATGGTCTTTCGCTCCTACATGGGACTTGCGCTGGAAGAAGCGCGCGCCGCCGGCGAGCGTGGCGAAGTGCCGGTCGGCGCGGTCCTGATCGCGCCCGGTGGCAGGGTGCTGGCGCGCGCCGGCAACCGCACGCGCGAGCTGTCCGATCCGACGGCCCATGCCGAGATGCTCGCGATCCGCGAAGCCTGCGCCGCTACGGGCAGCGACAGGCTGCCGGGGTGCGATCTCTACGTGACGCTTGAGCCCTGTCCGATGTGTGCCGCGGCGATCGGCTTCGCCCGGATCGGCCGGCTTTATTACGGGGCGGCGGACGCGAAGTCCGGCGGTGTGGGGCAGGGGCCGCGCGTCTTCGCGCATTCCCAGAGCCACCACGTGCCGGACATCTACGACGGGATCGACGCGGAGGTCAGTGCTGCCCTTCTTCGGGATTTCTTCACCGCGAGGCGGTAGGTCTCTTTAGAATCCGATTTTTCGGCGAAAAATCGATATCGGATTTTCGCCGAAAATCCGGGTCACTCGACCGGATTGCGGTAGATCATGCGCCGGACCGACCCGGTCTTGGACCGCATCAGGATCGTTTCTGCCGTGACGTGGTTCGGCTCGCGCTTGATGCCCGGCAACAGCGAACCGTCGGTCACGCCGGTCGCCGCGAAGATCACGTCGCCGGTCACCATATCGTCGCGCGTATAGACCCGGTCGAGGTTGGTGATCCCCGCCGCCTTCGCACGCCCGCGCTCATCATCGTTGCGGAACGTCAACTTCCCGTAAATCTGACCCCCCATGCATTTCAGTGCCGCCGCTGCGAGCACGCCCTCCGGCGCCCCGCCGGAGCCCATGTACATGTCGATTCCCGTCAGCTCGGGCTGTGCGCAGTGCATCACGCCCGCGACGTCGCCGTCGGTGATCAGCCGGATCGCCGCGCCCGTGGTGCGCAGCTCGGCGATCATCTCCTCGTGGCGCGGCCGCTCCAGCACGCAGACGGTGATGTCGTCCGTCGAACAGCCCTTGGCGGCGGCCAGCGCCGAGACCCGCTCGGCCGGCGACATCGCCATGGTCACGAGGCCGGGCTTGAAGCCGGGGCCGATGGCGAGCTTCTCCATGTAGACGTCTGGCGCGTGCAGCAAGGTGCCGCGCGGGGCCATCGCGATGACGGTCAGCGCGTTCGGCATGTCCTTGGCGGTCAGCGTCGTCCCCTCCAGCGGGTCGAGCGCGATGTCCACGGCCGGACCCGTTCCGGCGCCGACCTCCTCACCGATGTAAAGCATCGGCGCCTCGTCCCGCTCCCCCTCGCCGATCACGACCGTGCCGGAAATGTCGAGCATGTTCAGCTGGTTGCGCATGGCGTTCACGGCGGCCTGGTCGGCGGCCTTCTCGTCGCCGCGCCCGATCAGGCCGGCGCAGGCGATCGCCGCGGCCTCGCTCACCCGGGCGAGCCCGAGAGAAAGCAGGCGGTCGTGAAATTCGGGGGCTTTGCTGGCCATGCGGCGGTCCTTTCCGTTGCGTCCGGGCTACTTAGGCCGCCGGACGTGACAGGAACAAGACTGGGTGCGCTAACAGCGCCGCAGTTCGGCTCAGACCTCCTCGATGCGCAGCACCACGGGATCGCCGGCGACGACGCCGGTGCGCAGCATCCCCGCGACGGCCTCGTCGAGGGCGGAGCGCGTGGTCCGGTGCGTCACGATCAGCACGGGCGCGGTCGTCTCGGCATGGTCGTACTGCCGCATCCGGTGGATCGAAATCCCGTTGTCGCCAAGGACGGTCGCCACCTTGGCGAGCGCCCCCGGTTTGTCGAGCAGTGCCATGCGGATGTAGTAGGGCGCGGGCACGGCGGAGCTTGCCGCACGCACCTGCCGCAGACCGGACGCGGCCTGCCCGAAGGTCGAGACCCGGATACCGCGCGCGATGTCGATCACGTCGGCCATCACAGCGCTCGCCGTCGGGCCTTCGCCCGCGCCGGCACCGCGCATCACGATCTGGCCCACCGAGTCGCCGTCGATCACCACCATGTTCGTGCCGCCCTCGAGCTGGCCGAGCGGCGATCCCGCCGGCACGAGACACGGCATCATCCGCTGTTCCAGCCCGCGTCCCGTCATCTGCGCCACGCCGAGCAGCTTGATCCGGTAGCCCATGTCGCGGGCCTGCACGATGTCCTCGAGCGTGATCGCCTGGATGCCTTCGAGCTGCACGGCGTCGAAGTCGACCCGCGTGCCGAAGGCGATGGACGACAGCAGCGCCAGCTTGTGGCCCGCATCGATTCCGCCGACGTCGAGCATCGGATCGGCCTCGAGGTAGCCAAGCTTGTCGGCCTCCTCGAACAGCGCGTTGTAGCCCTGCCGCGTCGCCTCCATCCGGGTGAGGATGTAGTTGCAGGTGCCGTTCATCACGCCCATCACGCGCTCGATCCGGTTGGCCGACAGGCCCTCGGTCAGCGCCTTGATGACGGGAATGCCCCCGGCGACCGCCGCTTCGAAGCGGATCACGACATTCGCCGCCTCGGCGGCCTCGGCGAGCGCCTGACCGTGGATGGCGAGCATCGCCTTGTTGGCGGTCACCACGTCCTTGCCTGCCTCGATGGCGGCTTCGGTCGCGGCCTTGGCGGGTCCGTCGGAACCGCCCATGACCTCGACGAACAGGTCGACATCGTCGCGGGTGGCGAGCGCGACCGGGTCGTCCTCCCAGGCCATGCCGTCGATCGAAACGCCCCGGTCCTTGTCGCGGGTCCGGGCGGAGACGGCGGTGACCTCGACCGGGCGGCCGGCGCGAGCGGCGATCAGGTCGGCCTGGTCGCGAACGATCTTCAGCACGCCGACCCCGACGGTCCCGAGACCCGCAATGCCTAGGCGAAGTGGGTCGGACATGGGGAAGGCTCCTGTTTCGGGTCAGATTTCGGCTGTCGGCACCGCCCTTAGCGGCAATATTCCCTCACCGCAACGCGGAGGTGTCGACACCGCGCGCCATGCGGTCGCGCGTCGCATCGTCGACCACCGGCGGGCGCAGCGCTGCGGCCCGCGCGCGCAGCGCCGCGGCGCGGCTGTCGACGGCGGTCGAGAGCGCCTCCCCGGTGGCGCCGCCCTGGCCGAGCGCACGGCCCTCCGCCACCACCGGGCCAAGCGGCACGAGGTCGGGATAGGGCAGGGCGGCGACCTCGTCGCTGACCCGCCCGTCGAGGGCCGGAATGCTCGCGCAACCGGCGAGCAGAAGGGAGAGGAGAACGAACCGCATGACGGCGCGACCATAGCCCGCCTGCGCGGCGCCGGGAAGCGGCAGCGCAGTCGCTGGCCAAGACCGTCGCCGCAGGCTATTGCCGCGTGCATGACGACAGATCGCGCAGAAGAACTCTTCCGGCTTCAGGCCTCGCCCCCACGGCGAGCCTTTGCGGTCGGCGTGCTCTACGTGCTCGGCGCGCTGCTGGCCTACCTGGCCTTCGCCGCCCCGGCGGCGGCGGGCTACCGGATCGCGCTCGTGCTCTGCGGCGCGGTCACCATGTGGGCGGGCGAGCGGATGCGGCAGGGCACGAAGGAAGCGGTCGTGCTCACGACGGACGGCCTGGTGGAGAGCACCGGCCGCGTCATCGCTCCACTGGATCGGATCGTGAAGGTCGATCGTGGCACCTTCGCCTTTCGGCCCTCGAACGGCTTCCTCGTCACGCTCGACAGCCCGATGGAACGGGCCTGGGTGCCCGGTCTCTGGTGGCGGGTCGGCCGGCGGATCGGCCTCGGCGGCGTGACATCGGGCGGTCAGTCGAAGGCGATGGCGGATCAGCTGGCGCTGATGGTCGCCGACCTCAGCACAGAGCGTCGTTGACGTCCCCGGTGTTGCCCGGATCGTAGCAGACCTGCGGCGCGTAGCGCGGGCGGGTCACGGTGAAGCCCTCGAACACGAAACCGCCGAGCCCGACGTTGAAGACCGGCTCATAGGGCAGCCACGATTCCACGACGATCAGCTTCTCGCCGTCGAGCATGTTCGGCATCTTGGCTGCGATCGGGGAGTCCTCTCCCAGTTCGGCATCCGTCATCGGATTGATGCCGCCGTCGCCCCGCGCAACGGACCAGACGATCTCGTGGTCCTTGCGGTCGTCGTCCCATTCCAGGACGGACACCCGCAGGCGCGTGGGAAGCTGGGCGAAGGTCATCAGGCGATGCACCCGGAGCAGCGAATCGAAATAGGTCGGCGGGACAAGCTCCGTCTCGCGGCTCATGATGTCGGCGATCGCATAGGTCGCCTTGGCGTTGATCGACTCCGCACGGAAAGCGTCGAAATAGACGAAGGTGCCGGCATAGCACCAGGTGAGGATCGGCAGGATCAGCACGGACTCCACCGCGATGGAGCCTCGCTCTTCCCGCAGCAGTCGGCGCAGTCCGTCCATCAGGAAACGCAGGATCACGTCCAAACCTCTTTCAGATCACCGTTCATGTCGGGCTTAGCCGACGAATACGGCGGCGTATGGGTGGGAACGGGGCATCCTCGGGCTCAGCCCGGTTCCATCACGAAGACGGAGGTGGAGACGAGCGCATAGTACTTCGACTCCTTGGTCAGCTGGATGCCGATGCCGAAGTTCGGAAAGATCGGATCGAACAGGGCACAGGCCCGCAGGACCATCAGCTCGTGACTGCCGCCGTTGACGAAGTTCCGGCTCGGCGCGGTCGGGTTGTTGCGGTCGACGCAGTCGGGCCGGCGGGGCAGGTCGGTCCAGTTGCGCGGGTCCAGCTCGACCATCTCGACCTTAAGCTCGGTCAGGCACTCGGGGATGATGCCGGCGCCGTTGCAGATCATCTTGCGCAGCGCCTCGTCGTCGACTTCCCGGCCGGTGCCGAGCCGCACGGCCCGCACCGCCATGTCGAGCCCGCGCTCCAGCATCATCTGCCGGGTCATCAGCAGCCCGGTCTCGAAGGCCGAGACGGTGAGCACCATGAACACCGGGAACACGATGCAGAACTCGATCGTCGCGTTGCCTGTCTTGTCCTTCCGGAACAGCCGCGTGAACCGGCGCAGTTTCGCGATCATTGGGTGAGCCTCAGAACGGTGAGCTGGCGGGCGATCGACCCGAAGGCATCGTTCAGGTTGTTCGGAGCAACCCGCATGAAGTGCGACGAGGAGGAGGCGCAGTCGGCCATGTAGGGCACATCCTCATCCTCGACGTCGAAGCCGATCGCGTAGATCTGGACGTCGTTGGCCTTCAGCGTGTTGCACATGTTGTGCAGGCGCGCGTTCTTCGTCCCAGGCTCGATATCGGCCCGTTCCCTCAGGTCATAGAACCAGGTATTGAGCTCGCGGTTGTCGTAGTTCTGCAGGTAGTGGTGGTAATAGGCGTTGTAGTACAGTGAGACCCTGTCGAAGAGCTCGTCGTAGGACAGGCGGCGCAGGTTCGGCTCGATGTTGGTCGGGGTGATTTCGCAGACCGTCCGCGTGACCCAACGCCAAAGATACCAATATCCTTCCTCGTGGCAGACCTCGGGCGCATAGGGCCATTCGTCGTTCTTGCGCCAGAAATTGCTCTGGCGGTTCACGCGCGCGTCGACCCAGAACCAATTATCCGACGAGCGTCGGCCGTCACCGTCCGCGTCGCGGTCGTCCTTTGCCTTGACCCAGTACTCGCCCCGGAGGTCGTCGTAATAGACCTCCGACCACCTCGGGAAGTCGTCGGGAAGGCGGAATTCGTCGGAATTGTGCCCGTCGGTCATCAGAACGATCACCTTGTCAGTCGAACTGTCGCCCCAAGGTGCGATCGGGTTGAACAGGAACGAGCCGAGGCTTGTGACGGTCAGGTTCCAGAAGTTGCCCATCGCGGGGTCGAGCGTCGCGGCGGCCCATTTCATCCCGATGTCGATGGAGGTGTTGCCGTCCGAGATGAGCCCCTCGATGTAATCGTTCAGCGCCTCACCGTCGTGCGCCATCGGCAGAAGCTGCTGGCTCTCGTTTGGGTTACAGGTGTGCACGGGCGGCTGGCCGTTGGCCGGCGCGACCTCCGGACCCCAATTGTAGAACGGGTCGAAATGGTCGGACTGCTTCAGTTGGTCGGCAGACAGGACCAAGGTGGGAGGCAGGATAGAGGGCGTAAGGAAATCTTCGTCATCGAAGTCGATGCAACTCGAATAGCTGTGTTCCCGGTTGAAGACGTCGATAAGCAGGTCAAGCAGCGTCGGCGGTACGGAGACCTGCGTCGCGTAGGGGATGACGCTGATCTTGACCCGGTCCGGATCGGTGGTGAGCAGGATCGTGTCGACGAATTCCTGCGCAGCGTCCTTGAGCTCTTCCAGCTTTGACCCGTCCATCGATTGCGACACGTCGAGCACGAGCGCGATCTCGAGGTTCGCGGTCGACTCGCCAGCCGCGCTCGACGCGGGGGCGGGGAGGTAGCGGATGCCGATGAAATCCATGAAGAACGAGGCGACGTTGACGTTGGCATCCACGCGCACGCTGCGCAGGCCGGCGGTGTCGGTCACGTCGACGTCGATCAGGAAATCGGACAGCCCGGCCTTGGCGACGTAATCGCGCACGACCGTCTCGGGATCCTGGTCCTGTTCGAACCCGGCAGCGGCCAGCACCGCACGATCGAGCGTGGACTGAAGCCGTGTGCGGGCAGTCTCCGTCCGCATCAGGTCGACGGCCATGCCGCCAGCGAGGATCAGCAGGACGAACACGAACAGACCGAACACGATCATGCTGCCGCGTTCGTCACGGTGAAACCGCTTGCGTGCCTGCGTCGCGCGGTCGGCAAGGCTCAAGGGTTGGCGGGTGTCACGCACTGTTTTCGTCATCTCTATGTCCCCTTTGCCGTCGGCAGCGGACCGGCGGGATTCGGCCCAGGCAGGGTGCTGCCGCAGCGCGGCAATCTGTTCACAGGAATGAGGTATCTTTGGGGCCGTTTACCAACGAAATGAGGCGGTTAATGGGGTAAACGGGAAACGAATCCGACGTTGCGTAAGGCATCGCGGATCTGTGGGCAACAATCTGCTGGTCCCCCTGTCGGGTCGCGGCGGTGCCTTTTTTGAGACACACAGACCTGTAACCCGAATCGTGCAAAGTTAGGGTTATCGGCCGGATGAGGCCGAATAATGACAAGAGGAGGGACGATCCATGGCCGACGCACACCCGAGGAACATGGAGCCGACATTCCGCGAGAGCGTGGACATCATGTTCAACCGCGCTGTGGCGCTGATGGACCTCTCGCCGGGGCTCGAGCAGAAGATCCGCGTCTGCAATGCGACCTACACGGTGCGCTTCGGCGTGCGGCTGCGTGGCACGATCCACACCTTCACCGGCTATCGCTCCGTCCATTCCGAACATATGGAGCCCGTGAAGGGCGGCATTCGCTACGCCATGTCCGTCAACCAGGACGAGGTGGAGGCGCTGGCGGCGCTGATGACCTACAAGTGCGCGCTGGTGGAAACGCCGTTCGGCGGCTCCAAGGGCGGTCTCTGCATCGACCCCCGCCAGTGGGAGGAGCATGAGCTCGAGCAGATTACCCGCCGTTTCGCCTATGAGCTGGCCAAGCGCGACCTGATCCACCCCGCCCAGAACGTCCCGGCCCCCGACATGGGCACCTCCGAACGCGAGATGGCCTGGATCGCCGACCAGTACCGGCGGATGAACACGACCGACATCAATGCCAACGCCTGCGTCACCGGCAAGCCGATCAACGCCGGCGGCATCGCCGGCCGGACGGAGGCGACGGGCCGGGGCGTGCAATACGCCCTGCGCGAATTCTTCCGCCACCCCGACGACATGAAGGCCGCCGGCATGACCGGCACGCTGTCGGGCAAGCGCGTGATCGTTCAGGGCCTCGGCAACGTCGGCTACCACGCCGCCAAGTTCCTTCAGGAAGAGGACGGCTGCATCATCACGGGCATCTTGGAACGTGACGGCGCGCTCTATTCCGAACATGGCCTCGACGTGGAGGCGGTGAAGCAGTGGATCGCCAATCACGGCGGCGTCTCGGGCTATCCGCAGGCGAACCACCATGCCGACGGTTCCGACGTGCTCGAGACGGCCTGCGACATCCTGATCCCCGCCGCGATGGAGGGCGTCATCAACAAGGAGAACGCTCCCCGCATCAAGGCGCCGCTCATCATCGAGGCGGCAAACGGCCCGATCACCGCCGGGGCGGACGAGATTCTGCGCGATATGGGCGTGGTCATTATCCCCGACATGTACGCCAATGCCGGCGGCGTCACGGTGTCCTATTTCGAGTGGGTTAAGAACCTCTCGCACATCCGCTTCGGCCGGATGCAGCGCCGCCAGGAAGAGTCCCGGCACGAACTGCTTGTGACCGAACTCGAACGGCTGTCCGCCGACCGGGGCCTCGGCTGGGAGCTGTCACCGAACTTCAAGGATCGCTATCTCAAGGGCGCGGGCGAGCTGGAGCTCGTGCGCTCTGGCCTCGACGACACCATGCGCACCGCCTACCAGGCGATGAGCGAGGTCTGGCGAGAGCGGGACGACGTGAAGGACCTGCGCACCGCCGCCTATCTCGTCTCAATCGGCCGCGTCGCAAGCAGCTACCGCGCCAAGGGGCTCTGAGGCGCGCTCCTGCCCCCGGACAACGCGCGTTGCGCCCGGCGACGGGCGCGACGCGGCGAGGGCCTTGGAAAACAGCGGATGCCCACCCCGCGACGTTAAGGGTTTATTAACGTTTTCAGACGGTTGTTTCGCGCGCGAAACATCTGCCGAATCTGGTTCCTTGATCCGGGACGATTGACAGGCTCGCACTCTTTCGAAAATCCTGCCCCGAACATCCGGGGGAGGAGACCCATGTTCCTGACCATCGTGCATTACCTGCACGTGCTGAGCGGTATCGTCTGGGCGGGCGGGTCCATCCTGTTCGGCCTCGTCGTGCTGCCGGCACTCGTCCGCTCCGGCGGTCCCGCTGCCGCGGCGACGTGGCCGTCGCTCAGCCGTCTCGCCGGTCCCGTCATGGGCAGCGCCGGCGGGCTCGTCATGCTGACAGGCATCGTACGGGCCGTCGCCGGCGGCCGCATCACCGGCTGGGGCGATCTGTGGAGCGGCTATGCCTTCTGGGTGCTGGTCGCCTTCCTGCTGATCGGCGCGGCAGAGGCAAGCGGGGGCCCGACACGCCGCAAGATCGGGGCGCTGACTGCGGACATGACGGCCTTCAACCGCGAAGCCCCGGCGGTCGTCCGTCGTGACGCGCTGATCCATCTGTTCGTGGTCCTCGCCGTCACCGGCATCATGGTCGGCTTCGGATTCGGCTGGATCTGACAGGGCCGGACCCGGTCGTCAGAGCCAGTCCGAACGCCCCGAGCCCTTCGCTTCCGCGATCGACGAAAACCCGTCACGCTCCAGCAGCATGTCGAGGCCGAGGGCGATCTCGTCGGGCAGCCGCACGCCGCGATAGACCATCGCGGTGTAAAGCTGCACAGCCGAGGCCCCGGCGCGGATCTTCTCGTAGGCCTGCCGCGCACTGCCGACGCCGCCGACCCCGATCAGGGGCAGGTCCGTCATGGTCGACAGCTTGGCGAGGAACCGGGTCGAGCGTTCGAACAGCGGCTGTCCGGACAGGCCGCCGGCCTCATCACGATACCGGCTGGTCAGTCCCTCGCGCGAGAGGGTGGTGTTGGTCGCGACGATCGCGGCGACACCCGAAGACCCGGCCACTTCGGCGATATCGGCCATCTCGTCCTCGTTGAGGTCCGGCGCGATCTTCAGAAAGACCGGCACGCCCGAGTCGTTGGCCTCCATCACCCGCTCGAGTAGTGCGGCCAGCGCCGCCTTGCCCTGCAGGTCGCGCAGCTTCTCGGTATTGGGGGAGCTGACGTTCACCGTGGCGAAATCGACATGCGGGCCGCACCGCTTCAGGACGGCGGCGAAATCGGCGGCCTTGTCCTCGCTGTCCTTGTTGGCGCCGAGGTTGATGCCCTGCCGCCCGGTGCCATTTGCCTCGAGCCGTCGGGCAATCGCTTCCATCCCGTCGTTGTTGAAACCGAACCGGTTGATCGCTGCCTTGTCCTCGGACAGGCGGAACAGACGCGGGCGCGGGTTGCCCGGTTGTGGCCGGGGCGTCGCCGCGCCGAACTCGAGGAAGCCGAACCCGCAATGGTAAAGTCCCGCGATCGCCGTGGCATTCTTGTCGAACCCGGCGGCAAGGCCGACGGGATTGGCGAACTGGAGGCCTGCGAACTCCGTCATCAGACGGGGCGACGTGGTCGGCCCGCCATGCGGTCCCATCCCCGCGGCCAGCGCCCGGAGAGCAAGCGCGTGCGCCCGTTCCGGGTCCATCCTTCGCATCAGAGCAAGGGCGGTCCGCTCGAGATATTGCTTCATGCCACGTGCTCCGGTTGTCAGGGCGGGCCTGTTCCTTCCGGAGCGGGCGCCGTGGGGATTGAACGTGGCCGTCGTACTGTTCGTTCCGGATGCTCTCGCGCCATTGATGCGATCCCGTCCGGCGGGATCGTCCGTCATTCCATGCGCTCCGGGAAGCGATGGCCCGACTCGGTCAGGGGCAGCGGCTCTGCCCAGCTCACGTCGTCGAGCCGGAGCGGCCGGTAGAGATGCGGGAACAGCGCGCCCCCGCGTGAGGGCTCCCATTTCAGGTTGTCGAGCCCGTCGGCTTCCACCGCGATCAGCCAGAGCCCGTCGACCCCGTCGAAGTGTTTCGCGGCCGTCTCGGCGGCCTGCTCGGCGGTCGAGAAGTGAATGTAGCCGTCGGTGAGATCGATCGGCGCGCCCTCGGTCGTGCCATCGGCCTTCAGGGCGTCCCACTCGGGGGTGCGGAATATCTTGTAGATCAGCATTGGCCCGGCATGACGGCTGGTCAGGGGCCGGTCAAGTAGGCACGTCATGGGCGTGTCACCCGGACGGACTATGCGTCACCTGTCACCGGCCTTTGACTCCCCGGCGGGAGCGCCCCAATGTGAAACGGTCCAACCTAGGGAGCCAAAAAAGATGATTGCCCGTATCCTGACGTCGACCTGCGCGCTGGCCCTGACGGCCGGCAGCGCCGCGGCCGATTTCAACCTCACCGTTCTGCACACCAACGATTTTCACGCCCGGTTCGAGCCGATCTCGGCCTTCGATTCCACCTGCGCCCCGGAAGACAACGAGGCCGGTGACTGCTTTGGCGGGACCGCCCGCCTGATCACCGCGATCGAGGATGCCCGCGCGCGGGCCGAGAACTCGATCCTCGTCGACGGCGGCGACCAGTTCCAGGGCACGCTGTTCTACACCTATTACAAGGGCGAGATGGCTGCCGAGTTCATGAACCAGCTCGGCTACGACGCGATGACCGTGGGCAACCACGAGTTCGACGACGGCCCCGAAGTGCTGCGCGGGTTCATGGACGCCGTCGACTTCCCGGTCCTGATGTCCAACGCCGACGTCTCGGGCGAGGACCTCCTCTCCGACGTGCTGATGAAATCCACCACCGTCGAGATCGGCGGCGAGACGATCGGCCTGATCGGTCTGACGCCGCAGGACACCGACGAGCTGGCGTCGCCCGGCCCGAACGTGATCTTCACCGATCCCTCCGACGCGGTTCAGGGCGAAGTCGACCGCCTGGCGGACGAGGGCGTGAACAAGATCATCGTGCTCAGCCACTCCGGCTACGGTGTCGACCAGACGGTCGCCGAGAACACGACGGGCGTCGACGTGATCGTCGGTGGCCACTCCAACACGCTGCTCGGCGACATGGAGGGCGCGGAAGGCCCGTACCCGACCGAGGTCAACGGCGTGCAGATCGTCTCCGCCTACGCCTACGGCAAGTTCCTGGGCGAGCTGAACGTCACCTTCGACGATGACGGCAACGTCATCGAGGCCTCCGGTGCGCCGCTCATCATGGATGCCGCGGTGGAAGAGGACCAGGCGGTGCTCGACCGGATCACCGAACTGGCCCAGCCGCTCGACGAGATCCGCAACGAGGTCGTGGCCGAAAGCTCCGACGTGATCGACGGCTCGCGTGAAACCTGTCGCGCCGGCGAATGCTCCATGGGCAACCTCGTCGCCGACGCCATGCTGGACCGCGTCGCCGACCAGGGCGTGCAGCTGGCGATCAACAACGGCGGCGGCCTGCGGTCCTCCATCGACGCCGGTGAAGTCACGATGGGTGAAGTGCTGACGGTCCTGCCGTTCCAGAACACGCTCTCCACCTTCGAAGTCGACGGCGCGACGATCGTCGAGGCGCTGGAGAACGGCGTGAGCCAGATCGAGGAAGGCGCCGGTCGCTTCCCGCAGGTCGCGGGCATGTCCTTCACGTTCGACGCGTCCGCCGAGCCCGGCTCGCGCGTGTCCGACGTGATGGTCGGCGGTGAGCCGATCGACCCCGAGGCGACCTACCTCGCCGTGTCGAACAACTATGTCCGTAACGGTGGTGACGGCTACTCCATGTTCGTGGACGCCGCCAACGCCTACGACTTCGGCCCCGACCTTGCCGACGTCACGGCCGAGTACCTCGCCGAGAACTCGCCCTACGAGCCCTACACCGACGGCCGGATCACCGCCGCCGGCGAGTAATCCCGTTCCAGGGTTGAGAGAGGGGCGCGTCCTGCGGGGCGTGCCCCTTATTTCTTGTGACAGGGGCGGGTGCGCATTGAACGCGCACCCTACGTGCCGGTCGGGGCGCGATGAATGCCCCTGACGTAGGGTGTGCCTTCACGGCGCACCCCTTCCCCGCGCCCCATCCGGAAGGCCCAACACCATGCAGCGCGTGATGATCGTCGGCGGTCCCGGCTCCGGAAAGAGCACCCTGGCCCGCGCACTCGGCGCGGTGACCGGGCTGCCCGTCGTCCATATCGACCGTATCCACTGGAAACCCGGCTGGGTCCCGGCAGATCGCGCGGAGAAGGACCGGCTCTGCCATAAGGTCCACATGCAGGACCGCTGGATTTTCGAAGGCGGCCATTCCGTCACCTGGCCTGAACGACTTGAACGGGCCGACACGCTGGTCTGGCTCGACCTGCCGGTTGCCTTGCGCCAATGGCGCGTGTTTCGCCGGACGCTAAGGGACTACGGCCGGTCACGCGCCGACCTCCCCGACGCGTGCCCCGAGCGGTTCGATCGCCAGACGCTCGAGTTCTATCGCTACATCTGGTCCAGTCGCGCACGGGTGCGCCGCCGCATCAGCGATATCTTCGCTGCGCCGCCGCCGCACCTGCGGCTGGTTCACCTGCAACGCCCTTGGGAGGTGACGCGCTACGTCGATGCGGTTCGGGAGGCGCAGTGAGGGCCGGGTCCGCCCCGTGCGCCGGTATCCGTTTTCCCTCAGGGGAGTGTGAGGAGAGGGTGCGCATCAAGCGCGCACCCTACGGGTCACCGCAACAGAAACCCTCTCCCCCCGGGGGAGAGGGCAGGGTGAGGGGGGCGCACCCCCCTCAATCCAGACAGGGCTGCACCGTGCTGTCCACGCCGCCACCGCTGACCTGCAAGGCGCCGGAGCCGGCGCGCGTCACCGACAGCGTCCGGTCCGCCTGCGCCGCGCCCTCGGCCCGGCAGCCGACGAGCTCCAGCGCCACGCCGTTCGAAATCCGCCGCGTGCCGGCGATGTTGCAGCCGGTCTCGCCGAGATAGACGCTCTCGGGCGCGAATTCGATCTGCAGCTCCTGGCCCTGACAGATCGGCGAGGGGGAGAAGCGGCCGACGAACTCCGTCCGGTAGATCGTGTCGGTCCGGCTCGCCCCGCCGGACACGCCGAGCGGCACCAGCTCCGGCCCCGTGTTGCAGGACGCGAGAAAGGCCAGGGCGGCGAGGGGCAGAAAGCGGGTCATGAGATGGTCCGGGGCTGACAAACGGGCAGAGTTGCCCCACTTTATAAACATGTGTGGACGCATGGCCATAACCCTGCCTCAAGAGGCGATGGTGCAGATGTTCGAGGCCATCCCGGCCAACGATCTGCCCGAGGTGCCGAATTACAACGTGTGCCCGACGGTGCAGGTGCACACCGTGACCTCGGACACCGGCACGCGGCGGCTGCGGCCGATGCGCTGGGGCTTCGTGCCGCATTGGTACAAATCGCCGACCGACGGGCCGCTGCTCATCAATGCGCGGGCCGAGACGATCGTCGAGAAAGCCGCCTTCAAGACCGCCGCGAAGGAGCGGCGCTGCCTGATCCCGGCGAGCGGTTTCTATGAATGGACCAAGGACGAGGACGGCGTGCGTTACCCGTGGTACATCACGCGGGTCGACCGGACGCCGATCGTCTTCGCCGGGGTCTGGCAGGACTGGTCGCGCGGCGACGAGGCGCTGACGACCTGCGCCGTGGTCACCACCGGCGCGAACGAGAGCATGGGGCGCATCCACACGCGGATGCCCGTGGTGCTGGAACCCGAGGATTGGGCGCTCTGGCTTGGCGAGGCGGGGCACGGGGCGGCGACGCTGATGAAGGCGGCGGAGGAAGACGTGCTGCAGTTCCACCGGGTCGACCGGGCAGTAAATTCCAACAGGGCGAGCGGTGCGGAGCTGATCGAGCCGGTCGAAGACTAGGGCGCGAGGGGGCGCACGGCTGGATCAGCCGATTTGTCCGTATGTCCCCAGCCAGCGAAAGACTTCGTTAACCGGCCGCCTGTTATCAAATTTTCGGCGAAAATTTGGGGTCAGCGATCCGGGCGGATTGCGTCGGCTCAACCTGGTCGGATCGGGCCGGCGGGCGCGCGAGCAGGCTCTGTACGTCGAATTCGGCGGAAACTGTCGGCGCGCTCCAGTGACTGCCTCGCGGCTCCACCCGACCAGTTCAACCGACCAGAGCCCGGACGCCGTCCGTGGCTCAGTCGATCCACCCGTCGTCGCGCAGGTACTCCAGCACTGCCGGCCGCACCGACTGTTCGCCCCGGTCGCGGGCCGCGTCGATTGCCGCGCGCACGTCCCGCAGGTTCACCCGGCGCAGCATGTGCTTCACGGGACCGATCGACGCGGGCCGCATCGACAGCGTTCTCATCCCCATCGCCGCCAGCGCCAGCGCCTCGATCGGGCGGCCCGCATCCTCGCCGCAGAAGGACAGCGGCGTGCCGTGGGCGTCGCAGCGCTCGATCACCCGTTCGAGAAAGCTCAGGAACGACACGTTGAGCGTGTCGTAGCGCTTGCGCACCCGCTCGTTCTCGCGGTCGGCGGCGAAGAAGAACTGCTTCAGGTCGTTGCCACCGATCGAGAGGAAGTCGACCTCTCGATAAAAGACGTCCGGCGCGAAGCCGAGGCTCGGCGTCTCCAGCATCGCGCCGACCTGCACGTCCGAGGGCAGCGGATGGCCGAGGATACGCTCGCGCTCCATCGCCTTTTCGAACTCGGCGCGCGCGGCGCGGAACTCGTCGAGCTGCGCGACGAAGGGGAACATCACCGTCAGCGGCCGGCCGTTCGCGGCCCGGATCAGCGCCTGGATCTGCATCCGCAGCACGCCCGGCTTGTCGAGCCCGACGCGGATCGCCCGCCAGCCGAGCGCGGGGTTCGGCTCGTCGTTCGGCTTCATGTAAGGCAGGACCTTGTCGCTGCCGATGTCGAGCGTGCGGAAGGCAACCCGCTTGCCGCCGGCGGCGTCCATCACGCGGGCGTAGAGCGCGGAGAGCTCGGCGCGCTTGGGCATCTGGTTGCGGATCAGGAACTGAAGCTCGGTGCGGAACAGGCCCACGCCCTCGGCCCCGGAGGAGGGCAGGGACGGCAGGTCGGCCATCAGTCCGGCGTTCATGTGCAGCGACACGACCGTGCCGCACTTCGCCTCCGCCGGCAGGTCGCGGATCGAGGCATACCGCTCCTGCGCGCGGTTCTTCATGGCGATCTTGTCGCCGAACGCGTTCTGCACCGTCTCGTCCGGGCGCAGGTGGACGACACCCTGTTCGGCATCGACGAGGATCTTGTCGCCGTTAAGCGCTTCTTGCGTGATCCGGTTCACCCGGATCAGCAGCGGAATGGCCCAGGCCCGTGCGACGATGGCGGCGTGACTCCCGACGGAGCCTTCCTCCAGCACGATCCCCCTGATCGTCTTGCCATAGTCCAGCAGTTCGCCGGGGCCGATGTTCTTGGCGACGAGGATCGGGTTCTCGGGCATCTCGGCACCCGTTTCCCGCCCTTGCCCGGTGAGGATGCGCAGCAGCCGGTTCGACAGGTCGTCGAGGTCGGAGAGCCGCTCGCGCAGGTACTGGTCGGCGGCGCGGGACAGGCGGTTACGGGCGAGCGACTGTTCCTTCTCGACCGCGGCCTCGGCGGTCAGGCCGTTGGCGATGTCCTCTTCCATCCGGCGCAGCCAGCTGCGGGAATTGGCGAACATGCGGTAGGCCTCGAACACCTGCACCTGTTCGGGATCGACGGCGCGGTTCGTCTCGAGCAGATCGTCGACGGACATGCGCAGCTCTTCGATCGCCTCGTTCAGGCGGCGCTTCTCGGCGTCGGTATCGTCGGCGATCGGGTTGGTGACGACCACGCGCGGCTCGTGCAGGAACACGCGGCCCTCGACTGCGCCTTCCTGCGCGACGGTGCCGCGAAGCATCGCGGGCTGCTGGTGCCGCGCAGCGAGCGCCGCCCCCTCGCCGATGAAGGCGCCGAGCTCTGTCATCTCGGCGAGCACCATCGCCACGACTTCGAGGGCGTAGACCTCGTCACCGGTAAACTCGCGGGCTTCCTTGGACTGGACGACCAGCACGCCGAGCGCCTCGCCAAGCCGCTGGATCGGCACGCCGCAGAAGCTGGAGAAGCGTTCTTCCCCCGTCTCGGGCATGTAGCGGAAGCCGCGCTCGCTCGGCGCGTCGGCGGAGTTCACGGTGCGCCGCGACCGGGCCACGCGCCCCACGAGGCCCTCACCAAGGCGCATCCGCGTCTGGTGGACGGCCTCCGCCTCGAGCCCCTCCGTCGCGCAGAGTTCGAGCGTCTCGGGATCGCGGAAGAGGTAGATGGAGCAGACTTCGGTCCGCATCGAACTGGCGATGAGCCCGACGATCCGGTCGAGGCGGGCCTGCCCGGCGCTGTCCTCGGCCAGCGCGTCGCGCAGCCGGACGAGCAGCTTACGGCTGTCAGTTTCGAACCGGTCGTCCATGCACCCTTCGTCCCCTCGCGGCGGGCGGGTCGATGCCCGCCGGTCTGTATATGGGATCGAATCACGGATTGGGAGAAGTGATTCCCCGAATACTCCGTTCTCCGCACTGCGCGCGCACGGGAGAATGCCGGAGATTGCGCAGCGCCAGGCACACAAGTGCCCGGAACCATTGCACAAAGAAAAGGCGCGCCCCGATTCGGGGACGCGCCTGATCGTCTGTCAGTCCCGAGGCCGAAGCCCCGAGGAACGATCCGCTTACATGCGGTCGTCGATCACCAGGGTCGTCTGACCGTCTGCATCGGTGTTCCAGGCGACGACCTGATCGGCCGTGTAGCCCTGCTCTTCGAGCGCACCGGAAAGCACGTCGTTGCTTTCGATCTGGCTGCGGATGTCGGCCAGCCGGTCTTCCTGATCCGTCAGCGCCTGGTCGAGGCCGGAGCCCTGATCTGCGCCTTCACCCTGAAGGTCGGACAGGCGGACCCAGTCAACCTGGCTCTCTTCGGTCACGTCGGAGAAGGACGCGCTGCCAGCGGCGTTGCCATTCAGGCTGGCAATGACATCGCCGTAGGTTGCGAAGTCTTCACCCGACTGGCCCGGAGTCGTCGCAGAACTGCCCGAGTCGGCAAGATCGGTCGACATGCTGTCGCTCGACGTGCTGCCTTCGGCGCCCGCTTCGGTATCCGCGCCGACATCGGCAAGCTCGGTGCCCAGTTCGCCATCGGCGGACAGGTTGCCCGAAGCCTCGGCGTCCGGCGACATGGCGTCCGCGTCGCCTTGTGCCAGATCAGTGCCGGCGTCTTCTTCGGACTGAAGCGCGTCGTTGGTCATCTCGGTGCCGGCATCGGCGGACAGATTTTCGCCGGCTCCGGCTGTTGCTTCGGAACCCACGCCGTAAGTCGTGCTGTCTTCGGTCGCGGTGCCGGATTCGGCCTGCGCGAGAGCAGCGGTGGAAACAGTGCCCGCGAGAAGCGCGGCGACGGTGATTTTAAGTTCCTTACGCATGGTCTTTACCTCCTAAAGTCCGTTGCGTGCCGCCGACCGGACATCCGGCCTCGGCGTCGTATGAACCACCAACAGTGGGAGGGGCGGGAGGTTGCATGGCGGGTCCCGAAACCGCCGGAAAGGGCAACTCTGCGCCAATCGGCGCCGAAGATGTCCCATTCATCAGCGGAGACCCGCGAGGTTCCGCAGGGTTGCGCGACGTCGGACAAGAGCGGCCGACGTCGCGCGCCGAGGCTGCAACCGCAACGCACAAGTCTATTGCGATGCTCGCCCATGGCGCTAAGATGATTTCAACCGAAGCCGCGTGGCAGCGCGGCTCCGAAAGCTGATTTTCAAGAGGCTCCGCCGCCTCTCAAGTCCTTTTCGATCACGAATGCCTGTTGGCCCGGTGTCGATGGCGGGAGCTTCCGCAAGCCGAACGATCACGTCCGGCTCTGGGGGGAAGGAAGCGCCGGGCCGCCCTTTAACTCGTCAGCTGGCCTTCTCGAGTTCGAACGCATCGTGAAGCGCCTGCACGGCCAGCTCCATGTACTTCCGATCGATCAGCACGGAGATCTTGATCTCCGATGTGGTGATGACCTTGATGTTGATGTTCTCGTCCTTGAGCGACTGGAACATCCGCGCGGCGACGCCGGCGTGGCTGCGCATCCCGATGCCCACGACGGAGACCTTGCTGACGCCGGTGTCGGCGACGAGGTCGTGGTAGTTGATGGAGCCGGACTCCTTCGCCTTCTCCATAGAGGCCTCGGCCCGCTTCACCTGGTCGACGGGGCAGGAGAAGGTCATGTCGGTGCGACCGTCCTCGGAGATGTTCTGCACGATCATGTCGACGTTCACGCCGGCCTCGGCCAGCGGGCCGAAGATGGCGGCGGCGATACCCGGACGGTCGGCGACCGAGATCAGGGTCATCTTGGCTTCGTCGCGGCTGTAGGCGACCCCGGCGACCACGTTGCTTTCCACGATGTCCTCCTCGGCACAGACAAGCGTGCCGGCTTCCTCGTTGTTGTCCTCGAAACTCGACAGCACCCGCAGGCGCACGCCGTAGCGCATGGCCAGCTCGACCGAGCGGGTCTGCAATACCTTGGCGCCGAGGCTCGCCAGTTCCAGCATTTCCTCGAACGCGATGCGGTCGAGCTTCCGCGCCTTGTCGCAGATGCGGGGATCGGTGGTGTAGACGCCGTCGACGTCGGTGTAGATGTCGCAGCGCTCCGCACCGAAAGCGGCGGCGAAGGCGACGGCGGTGGTGTCCGAGCCGCCCCGGCCGAGCGTGGTGATCCGACCCTCGGGGCTGATCCCCTGGAAGCCGGCGACCACGGCGACCTTCATCCCCTCGCCGAACTTCTTCAGGATATTCTCGGGCGGGATTTCCTCGATCCGGGCGGAGCCGTGGGCGGAGGTGGTCTTGAGCGGCACCTGCCACCCCTGCCAGCTGCGCGCGGGCACATCCATTTCCTGCAGCGTCAGCGCCATCAGCCCGGCGGTCACGTTCTCGCCGGAGGAGACGACGGCGTCGTACTCGCGCGCGTCATAGAGCGGCGAGGTCTCGTTCACCCAGCCGACCAGCTCGTTGGTCTTGCCGGCCATCGCGGAGACGATGACGATCACGTCGTAGCCGTTGGCCACTTCGCGACCCACGCGCTTGGCGGCGCGCTTGATACGGTCCGGCGTCGCGACGCTGGTGCCGCCGAATTTCATCACAAGTATGGGCATGAAGCGTCCCTGCTCGAAGTCACGGCTCCATACCGTCGGTGCGGGGAGAGGGCAATTGCCTTGACGCAGGTGCCTCGGGGCTGTGGTTCGGGACGCTCAGCCGTAGGTGGCGAGCATGTCCTTGAGGTCGTCGAGCGTGTTGGCCTCCGACACCGGCTTGTCGTGGCGCCATCGGGACATGCGGGGAAAGCGGAGCGCGACGCCGGACTTGTGGCGGGGGCTTTCCTGAATGCCTTCGAAGGCGATCTCGAACACGTGCTCGGGTTTGACCTGCCTGACCGGGCCGAAGCGCTGTTGCGTGTTGCGGCGCACCCAGTGGGTGATCTTGCGGAATTCCTCGTCCGTGAGGCCGGAATAGGCCTTGGTGAAGGGGACGAGGTCGTCGCCGTCGCGGACCGCGAAGGTGAAGTCGGTGAACAGGTTGGCGCGGCGGCCCGACCCCGACTGCGCGTAGATCATCACCGCGTCGATCACGAGCGGATCGACCTTCCATTTCCACCAGTCGCCCTTCTTGCGGCCCGACAGGTAGGGGCTGTCCTTGCGCTTGAGCATCAGCCCTTCGGCGTTCAGCTCGCGCGAGCGGGCGCGCTCCGCCGCGAGGCTGTCCCAGTCTTCGGCGTCCACCGACGGCGAGAGGCGGATCGGCGCCTCTGTCGGAGCGTCGGCGACGAGCGCCTCGAGCCGGGCGCGGCGGTCGGCGAAGGGCAGGGCGCGGATGTCCGTGCCGTCCTGTTCGAGCAGATCGTAGGCCATCAGGATGACCGGGCTCTCCGAGAGCAGCTTCTTCGGCACCGTCTTGCGACCGATCCGCTTTTGCAGCGCGTTGAAGGGCAGGGGTGTCTCGTCGGTGAAGGCGAGCACCTCGCCGTCGATCACGGTGCCTTCGGGCAGGTAGTCGATCAGGCGTGCGAACTCGGGGAAGCGGTCGGTCATCAGCTCTTCGCCGCGTGACCAGAGATGATGCTCGCCGCCCCGCAGGATCAGCTGGCCGCGGATGCCGTCCCATTTCCGCTCCGCGATCCAGTCGGTCGCAGGGCCGAGCGCGTCGAGGTCGTCGACCTGATAGGCGAGGTAGAACGGATAGGGTCGGGACAGATCGGCGCTCGGGTCGTGCGCCTCGATCAGGTTTTTCCAAGTGGTCGTCTCGGGCGTCCAGGAGCCCATCAGCTTGTGGGTGACTTCCGCCTCGTCCTGTCCGGTCGCCTCGGCCAGCGCGCGGGTCATCAGCTTCTGGCTGACGCCGACGCGGAAGCCGCCGGTCAGCAGCTTGGTGAAGAGCAGCCGCTCGGTGCGGTCCATGTGATCCCATGCGGCGAGGATGCCGGCCTTCCGCGCCTCGTCGTCGCGGGCGGAGAGGTCGCGCAGCGTGGCGATCCAGTCCGACAGGGGGCGGTCCTCGCCCGGTTCGGAGGCGGGCGGCAGGACGAGGGAGATCGTCTCCGCCAGGTCGCCGACGATGGGGTAGCTTTCCTCGAACAGCCAAAGCGGGATGCCGGCCCGCTCCGCCGCCCATTCGCGCAGGACGGTGGTCGTGATGACGCGTTTCGGGCGGCGGCCGGAGAAGAGCGCGACGCACCAGAGCTTGTCCTCGTCCGAGGCAGTTCGGAAGAATTCGGCCAGGGCCGCGACCTTGCGCGTGGTGCGGGTCGTCTGGTCGACGGCGGTGAACAGGGTGGCGAAGTCCTTCATCCGGTCTCGGACTCCTGCCCGGTTTTGGACGCCCTTCCATTTTCGGACTCCGGACCGGTCTCGATCACCTCGCCGGTCTCGGACTTCTGTTCATTTTCCGACCCGGAGCCGGTTTCGGACGGCTCTCCGGTTTCGGACGGGCTGTCGGTGTCGAGGCTCTCGCCCTCGTACTGGGTTTCGACGATGGCGGCGTCGTAGCCCTGTTCCTCCAGCCAGCGGCGGAAGACGGACGTGTAGCCGTGGGTGACGAAAACGCGCTCTGCGCCCGTCGCGCCGATCGCCTTGTTCAGGCCGTGCCAGTCGGCGTGGTCGGAGACGACGAACCCCCGGTCGGCGGCGCGGCGGCGGCGCACCCCGCGCAGCGCCATCCAGCCCGAGGCGAAGGCGCTCGACGCCTGCCCGAAGCGGCGCGCCCAGGGCGAGCCGAGCGCGGAGGGCGGTGCGAGGACGAGGGCGCCGGGATGGTCCTTGGCGTTGGTGTCGGGCGTGACGAGCGTGGTGTTCGGCAGGTCGAACCCCTCGGCGCGGAGCACATCGTTGGTGTTCTCCACCGCGCCGTGCGTCAGGATCGGACCGATGGAGGGATCGAGCATCGCCAGCAGCCGCTGCGCCTTGCCGAGCGAGTAGGCGCCAAGGATGGAGGCGCGGCCCTCGGCGGCGTTCGCGGCCCACCAGTCATTGAGCTGGGCCTTCAGCTCGGGCAGCGGGGTCCAGTTGAAGACAGGCAGGCCGAAGGTGCATTCGGTGATGAAGGCATGGCAGGGCACCGGCTCGAACGGTTCGGAGAGGCCGTCGTCGACAACCTTGTAGTCGCCGGAGACGACCCAGACCTCGCCCTTCACCTCGATCCGGATCTGCGCCGATCCGGGGACGTGGCCCGCCGGGTGGAAGGAGACCGTCGCGTCGCCGATCTTCAGCGGCTTGCCATAGTCGAGCGTGCGCACCGCCACGTCACCGAGGCGGTGTCGCAGGATCGGCGCGGTGCCGGGCGTGGCGAGGTAGCGGCCCATTCCCTCTCGGGCGTGGTCGGAATGGCCGTGCGTGATGAGGGCCCGGTCCACCGGGCGCCACGGGTCGACGTAGAAGTCGCCCGCCGGACAATAGATGCCGCTGTCTGTGAAGGTCAGGACCTCGCTCATGCGCGCAGAACTAGCGCGCGGGCGTGGTCCGCCAAATCAGCGGTGCGCGATGAAGTGTTCGGCCAGCCGGTCGAAGATCGCGGTGCGGTGCGCGGGTGTTTCCATCAGGACTTCGTGCCGGCCGTTCTGAATCATGACGAGGTCGCCGTTCGGCCAGCTTTCCATGCGGGCATGGACGCGGTCTGTGTCGACGATCGCCTCGTCCGTGCCGAGGAAGGTGACGCAGTCGATGTCCGGCGCGGGCATGTTGGCGAGCGTGCGCATCTCGACCAGAGCCTCGTTCAGCCAGTGCAGAGAAGGGCCGCCGAGCGCGAGGTCGGGATAGCCCTCGAGCTGGCGGCGCATGTAATGGAACATGTCCTCGTCGGAGGTGAGGGTATTCACCTCGAACGCGGCGCGCAGCACGTAGGGCTGGGCCAGCTGGCCGGGCGCGAAGACGTGGGAGAATCGCAGGTAGCGCGACAGGCTCGACAGCGCCCAAGCGGCGGGGCGCATGACGGCGGACATCTGGATGCCCCACATCGGCGCGGAGAACGCGGCGGCGGCGACGTCGATCTGCTCGTGCAGGGCGCGCAGGCCGATGCACCCGCCCATCGAATGGCCGAGCAGATACCACGGCTTCGGCAGGTCGAGCGCGGCGCAATGGTCCATCACGGCGGCGACGTCGAGCTGGTAGTCGATGAACTTGCCGACATGGCCGATGTTGCGGTCGTCCTGCAGGCGGGCGGCCAGGCCCTGACCGCGCCAGTCGATCGCAACGGTGGCAAAGCCGCGCTCGGCCAGCGCGGCGGCGTCGCGGCCGTATTTCTCGGCATATTCGGTGCGGCCGGGGAAGATCAGGACGGTGCCGATGGCGCCGTCCTTGGGCCAGTGGGCGACGCGGATGCGCAGCCCGTCGGCGGCATTGACCCAGTAGGCCATCGCGTCGGCGGGCCCTTCGGCCACGTCGTCATGGAACGGGGCGGCCTCCATCGGGGCCTCGGCGACGCGATTCTGTATCAAGCCAGAACGCTCGACAGTTTCATGGCGGTGCCCATGTCGCCGTCCAGCTTGAGGCGGCCGCCCATGTAGGCGGCGGTCGCGTCTTCCTCGCCGTCGAGAATCGCCTGGAACGTCTCGGCGGAGGCGGTGAGGGTGACGTCGGCGGCTTCGTCGGCGGCGCGGGCGCCGGACTCGTCGATGATGATCGAGCCTTCGTCTTCGATCACGAATTTCGCCGTTCCGTCAAAGCCTTCGCCGTCCATCTTCTCATTCAGGCGGGCCACGGCCCCGGTCACCACGTCGCTCATTTGCCGATCCTTCCAAGTTGTGACGACAGAGATCTGGTCTCTGTCCGCAGGATGTCTACATTCAGGGTTATGGCGAGCATGAGACAACGCTTCAAACTTATCGTTACGTCCGCGGCAATCGCAGTCGGGATTTCCGTACCTGCCTACGCGCAGGAGACGCTGGACGAGATGTTCGAGAAGCTGGCGACCGCCGCGCCGGACGAGGCGCGACGGATCGAGGAGCGGATCGCCGACCAGTGGTCGCGCAGCGGCTCTGCGGCGATCGACCTGCTGTTCCAGCGGGGCCGGGATGCGCTGGACGCGGACGATCCCGAGGCGGCGGTCGAACATTTCACCGCGGTGATCGACTTCGCACCGGACTTCGCCGAGGCCTACCACGGACGCGCAACGGCCTATTTCCTGACCGACGAGATCGGCCCCGCGATCGACGATCTGCGGGAAGTGCTGGCGTTGAACCCGCGTCAGTTCGCCGCGATGCGGGGGCTCGGGATCATTCTCGAGGACATCGGCCGGCCCGAGCAGGCGCTCGAGGTCTACGAGAAGGTCCTCGCGATCCATCCTCACATGGAAATGGTGCCCGAAGCGGTTCACCGAGTGCAACAAGAACTGGAGGGCATCCCGCTCTGAGCGGTATGCCTTGTCCGGAACGGGACGGTCATGAATTCTGCGTCGCGGATAACCGCTGTGCTCGGCCCGACCAATACGGGCAAAACCCACTACGCCATCGAGAGGATGCTCGGCCATCGGACCGGGATCATCGGGCTGCCGCTGCGCCTGCTGGCGCGCGAGGTCTATGACCGGATCGTCGCCGCACGCGGGCCCTCCTGCGTCGCGCTTCTTACCGGGGAAGAGCGGATCGTACCGGCACGGGCGCAATACTGGGTCTGCACGGTGGAGGCGATGCCTCCGGGGATGGGGTGCGATTTCCTCGCCATCGACGAGATCCAGCTCTGTGCCGATGCCGAGCGGGGCCATGTCTTCACCGACCGTCTGCTGAATGCGCGCGGGCTGCACGAGACGTTGTTCATGGGGGCGGAGACGATGCGCCCGGCCATCGCCGCGATGGTGCCGAAGGTGCAGTTCATGAAACGGGAGCGTTTCAGCCAGCTGTCCTACGCAGGTGCGAAAAAGCTGAGCCGGATGCCCGGGCGGGCGGCGATCGTCGGCTTCTCGGTTGAAAATGTCTATGCCATCGCGGAGCTGCTCCGCCGCCAGAAGGGTGGCGCGGCGGTCGTGATGGGCGCGCTCAGCCCCCGGACGCGGAACGCGCAGGTCGAGATGTACCAGAACGGCGACGTCGACTACCTCGTCGCGACGGACGCGATCGGGATGGGGCTCAACCTCGACATCGATCACGTCGCCTTCTCCTCGCTGGCAAAGTTCGACGGGCGGCGGATGCGGCCGCTCTTCACGGAAGAGCTCGCCCAGATCGCCGGGCGGGCCGGGCGGCACATGAACCATGGCTCCTTCGGGGTGACGGGCGAGGCGCCCGAGCTGGAAGAGGACGTCGTTGAGGCGATCACCAACCATTCCTTCCGGCCGGTGAAGAAGCTGCAGTGGCGCAACTCCAAGATGGAGTTCGGCACGGTCGGCCGGCTGATCGGCAGTCTCGAGAAGAAGACCGACGATCCGTGGCTCACCCGCGTGAGGGAGAGCGACGACCTCGGCGCGCTGAAGGCGCTGGCGGCAGATGCCGAAGTCGGGGCGCGGGCGAGCGATCCCGACTCGGTCCGGCTGCTGTGGGATGTCTGCCGGGTTCCGGACTTTCGCGGCATCAGCCATGCCGAACATACCAACCTGCTCACCCAGCTGTTCGGGTTCCTCCACCAGACGGGCCGAGTGCCCGACGACTGGATGGCGCGGCAGGTCAAGCGGCTCGACCGGGTCGACGGCGACATCGACACGATCAGCAAGCGACTGGCGTATATCCGCACATGGACGTACGTCGCTCAGCGGAAAGGGTGGGTTTCCGATGAAGAGCGTTGGCGTGGCGAGACACGTGCGGTAGAAGACCGCCTGTCGGATGCGCTCCACGGCGCACTGACCCAGAGATTTGTGGACCGGCGGACCAGTATCCTGCTTCGCCGGCTCAAGCAGAAGGAGGCCATGTTGGCCGAGGTGAACGACAAGGGCGAAGTGACTGTCGAAGGTCAGTTCGTGGGGAGGCTCGAAGGGTTCCGGTTCCGTGCGGACAAGACCGGCGCGCCTGATGAGGACAAGACTGTGCGGCAGGCCGCGGTTCAGGCGCTCGCGCCCGAGTTCCACCTTCGGGCGGACAGGTTCTACAACGCGCCCGATCCGGAGATCGACTTTACCGAGCAGGGCGGCCTCATGTGGGGCGACCAGGCGATCGGCAAGCTCGTCGCCGGGGACGACCCGCTGAAACCGCGGGTGCAGGCCTTCGTCGACGAGGCCGCGGGCCCCGACGTCGCCGCCAAGGTCGAGCGCCGGTTGCAGCATTTCATCGACCGCAAGATCGCCTCGGCGTTCGAACCGCTCTTGAAGATGAGCGGCGACGAGACGTTGCAGGGGCTCGCGCGGGGCTTTGCCTTCCGCATGGTCGAGAACTTCGGGATCATCCCGCGCGGCGACGTCGCGCAGGAGGTCAAGGGCCTCGACCAGGACGCGCGCGCCTCGCTGCGCAAGCACGGCGTGCGGTTCGGGCAGTTCACCATCTTCCAGCCGCTGCTTCTGAAGCCCGCGCCGACGCGGCTGCGGCTCGTTCTGTGGTCGCTGACCAAGGGGCTCGACGTGTTCCCCGAAGCGCCGCCGGCCGGCCTCGTCACCGTGCCGAGCGTCGATGACGCCGTGCCGGGTGTCTACGCGATGTCCGGATACCGCGCCGCGGGTGAGCGGGCGATCCGCATCGACATGCTGGAGCGGCTCGCCGACATGCTGCGCGATCAGGATACGCGCGGCGGGTTCGAGGCGACGGCGGACATGCTGTCGATCACCGGCATGACGCTGGAGCAGTTCGCGAACCTGATGCAGGGCCTCGGCTACAAGGCGGAGAAGGGCGAGCGGGCGAAAGTGCGGCCCGCCCCCGTCGAGACGCCGGTGGAGGCCCCTGTGGAGGCAACCGATCCTCCCGATCCGCAGCAGCCGGACGTGCCGATGCCGCCGGACCCGGTCCCCGACCAGCCCGACGTGCCTGCGCCCGATCCCTCGCCGGTCGAGCCGGACCTTCCGCCGGAAGCTCCGCCCGCCGCGCCGGACGAGAGCGTGCCGACGCCGCCCCCCGAAATGCCCGAGGACACCGCCGCCGCAGAGGCGCTGGCCGAGGACGCGGTCGCGGATGCGCCGGCCGAGGACGAGGTCGAGGTCTACTACACCTTCGTCTGGGCCGGTCGTGCGCGGACCGAGAACCGGGGACGCGACAACGCGCAGGGCAACCGTGGCCGCGGCAAGAAGCCGAAGGGCAAGGGCGGCAGCAAGGGCGGACCGCCGAACAAGGGCCCCCGGACCGCCGAGGCGCGCCCGCCCCGCAAGGAAAAGAAGATCGATCCCGACAATCCCTTCGCGGCGGCACTCGCCGGGTTCAAGACGAACTGAGCCTTGAGCGGCGAGCCTCGCCCGACGATCCGGCTCGACAAGTGGCTGTGGCAGGCGCGGTTCTTCAAGTCGCGCAGCCTTGCCGCCGGTGTTGTCGGCGCAGGCAAGGTGCGGGTCGGCGGGCAGCCGGTCTCCAAGCCGTCGCGGTCGGTCGGGCCGCAGGACGTGCTGACCTTCCCGCAAGGCAAGGCCGTCCGGGTCGTGCGCATCCTCGAGATCGGAACGAGGCGCGGTCCGGCGACCGAGGCGCAGGCGCTCTACGAGGACCTGTCGCCGCCGCCGCCTCCCAAAACGCCTGAAAATCCGCGTTACGAGGGTAAGGGGCGCCCGACAGGCAAGCAACGGCGGGACATGCAGAAGGGGGTGTTCGGGGATGAACCGGGCGACGCTTGAAGCCCCGGCGGCATTGGTCTAGCTAGCCCCGAAGAGAACCTGGACCGAGACGGCATGACATACATCGTCAACGACAATTGCATCGCCTGCAAATATACCGACTGCGTCGAGGTTTGCCCCGTGGATTGCTTCTACGAGGGTGAGAACATGCTGGTGATCCACCCCGACGAGTGCATCGACTGCGGCGTGTGCGAGCCGGAATGCCCGGCGGACGCGATCCGGCCCGACACGGAGCCGGACATGGAGAAGTGGGTGGAGTTCAACCGCAAGTACTCCGAGATGTGGCCGGTCATCATCACCAAGAAGGATCCGCTGCCGAACGCCGAAGAGATGGACGGCAAGGACGGCAAGATGGAGCTCTTCTCGGAGAAGGCCGGCGAAGGCGGCTGACGAATCGGCCCGGCCCGCTTTTTGACCGGGAGGTCAATAAACTGGCGGTGGCAAGTCGTTGAAACCGAAGCGTTTCAGGGGCGGCTTCTGCTGTGATGCTTCCATTGGGCGCATTTTTGTGGTATGGTTCCAACAATGCTGCCAACTAAATGACCCTGACATGAAGACGACCGCACCATCCGGACAGTTTTGCCCGGTGCTTTCGTCGTTGTCGTCGGGGTTTCGGTGCCGCCTGGAAGGACCAAGATGACCAAGAACAAGAACGATTTCAGCGCCAACGACTTCGTCGTCTATCCGGCGCACGGTGTCGGCCAGATCGTCTCGATCGAAAAGCAGGAGGTCGCGGGCTTCGAACTGGAGCTGTTCGTGATCTCCTTCGAGAAGGACAAGATGACCCTCCGCGTTCCGACTCACAAGGCCGAGGAAGTGGGCATGCGCTCGCTCTCGTCGCCGGATGTCGTCGCGCACGCGATGAAAACCCTGAAGGGCAAGGCGAAGGTCAAGAAGGCCATGTGGTCCCGCCGCGCGCAGGAATATGAACAGAAGATCAACTCGGGCGACCTGATCGCGATCGCCGAGGTGGTGCGCGACCTGCACCGCGCCGACGACCAGCGGGAGCAGTCGTATTCCGAGCGTCAGCTTTACGAAGCCGCGCTCGAGCGTCTGACCCGCGAAATCGCGGCCGTCGGCGGCAACGACGAGAAGTCCGCCGCCAAGGAGATCGACGACGTTCTGGTGAGCCGCGCCGCCGCGGCCTGAGGCTCGTCATTGACGAATTGATCCACGCCGCTCCGGTTTCGGGGCGGCGTTTTTCGTTTGGAGGAGTGGCGATGGCGGGGACGGTCCTGGGGCCGGGGCAAGGTCGAGACTGGGCGATGGGCCGGATCGGCGCGACCTTCAAGGCGGACGCCGCCGAGACGGGGGGCCGAAGCTCCGTCTCTGAGTGGCGGTTGGAGCCGGATTGCGCGGGTCCCGGGGCACACCGGCACGAGGCGGAGGACGAGGTCTTCTACGTGCTGGCGGGACAGCCGAGCGTGCTGGTCGGCGACACGTGGCACAGGCTGAAGCCGGGGGCCTGCGTCTATGTCCCGGCCGGGGTCATGCACGATTTCTGCAATCCGGGCGCGGAGGCCGCGGTCTTGCTCAATGTCTTCATCGGGGCAGGGTTCGAAAAGGACATGCCCATGGTGTCGGCCTGGTTCGCGGAGAACCCGGTTGGCGCGGCTCCGGAGGCGGCAGGCTGATCGCGCCACCGCGCCACGTCGCCACGTGGCGGATTTGGGATCAGAGCGCGCGCCAGCCGATGTCCGTCCGGTGGAAGCCCTCGGGCCAATCGACGGCGTGGGCCAGGGCATAGGCGGCGTCGCGGGCCTCTTGCAGGGACGCGCCGCGCGCGGTCGCGTTCAGGACGCGGCCTCCGGTTGCGACGGTCTTGCCGTCCCGTGACGCAGTCCCCGCGTGGAACATCATGCGGTGGCTGTCCTCGGGCAGCGCGTCGAGGCCCCGGATCTCGGTGCCCTTCTCGTAGACACCGGGATAGCCCTGGGCTGCCAGAACCACGGTCATCGCGTGATCTTCGGCCCAGGTCGGGCGGACGTCGGACAGGCGGCCCTCGGCGGCGGCCTGGAACAGGTCGAGCACCTGCCCGCCGAGCCGCATCATGATGACCTGCGCCTCGGGGTCGCCGAAACGGACGTTGTATTCGACGAGGCGGGGCTGACCGTCCTTTATCATAAGGCCGGCGAACAGGATGCCGGTGAAGGGGGTGCCACGCTCGACCATCGCTTTCATCGTGGGGCGGATGATCTCGTCCACTGTGCGACGGGCGATCTCGTCGGTGAGGACCGGCGCGGGGGAGTAGGCGCCCATGCCGCCGGTGTTCGGCCCCTCGTCGCCGTCGAAGGCACGCTTGTGGTCCTGCGCGGTGCCGACGGCCAGCACGTCCTCGCCGTCGACGAGGAAGAAGTAGGAGGCTTCCTCGCCCTCCATGAACTCCTCGATCACGACTTCGGCGCCCGCGTCGCCGTAGGCGCCGGAGAACATGTCGTCGAGCGCTCCGAGCGCCTCGTCCAAAGTCATGGCGACGGTGACGCCCTTGCCTGCGGCGAGGCCGTCGGCCTTGATGACGATGGGCGCGCCCTGCGCGGTGACGTAGTCCCGCGCGGCGCCGGCCTCGCTGAAGCGGGCGTAGGCGGCGGTCGGCGCGCCGGCGATGTCGCAGATTTCCTTGGTGAAGGCCTTCGAGGATTCGAGCTGCGCCGCTTCCGCCGAAGGGCCGAGCACGGTGAGGCCGGCAGCGCGCAGGCGGTCGGCGACGCCGGCGGCGAGCGGCGCTTCCGGGCCGACGATGGTGAGGTCGATGGCCTGATCGCCGGCGAATTCCGCCACCGCGTCACCGTCGAGTATGTCGAGGTCCGCGCATTCCGCGATCCGGGCGATCCCGGCATTGCCCGGCGCGACGATCAGTCGGTCGCATTTCGGGTTCTGGGAGATGGCCCAGGCGATGGCGTGCTCCCGCCCGCCGCTGCCGAGGATCAGGATGTTCATGCGCGCCTCCGTCCGGTTCGCGGTTCTCCTAGCCGCGCCGGGAGTGGCGGGCAACCGTTGAACGCGGGGCCCGACCGGGGCTATCAGGTGGGCATGATGGACCTTTTCGAAGACGGCACCGGAAACGCCCCGGAATTCACGGTGTCCGAGATCTCGGGCGCGGTGAAGAAGACGCTCGAGGACAGCTTCGGCCGGATCCGCGTGCGCGGTGAGGTGGGGCGCGTGTTCAAGGCGCGCTCCGGGCACCTCTATTACGACATCAAGGACGACCGGAACGTGCTGGCCTGCACGACGTGGAAGGGCCAGATCGCGAGCCTGTCGGTCACCCCGGAAGAGGGGATGGAGGTCATCGTCACCGGACGGCTGACGAGCTTCGGCGCGCAGTCGAAATACAACCTGAACGTCGACGAGGTCTCGGTCGCCGGGGTCGGCGCACTGATGGCGATGTTCGAGAAGCGCAAGAAGGCGCTGGAGGCGGAGGGCCTCTTCGCGGCGGAACGCAAGCGGCCCGTCCCCTACCTGCCGGAAGTGATCGGCGTCGTGACCTCGCCCTCGGGCGCGGTGATCCGCGACATCCTGCACCGGCTGCGGGAGCGCTTCCCGCGCAAGGTGCTGGTCTGGCCGGTCGCGGTGCAGGGCAAGGCCTGCGCGCCGGAAGTCGCCCGCGCGATCGAGGGGTTCAACGCGATGACGCCGGGCGGCGCGCTGCCCCGGCCCGACCTGCTGATCGTTGCGCGGGGCGGCGGCTCGATCGAGGATCTGTGGGGCTTCAACGAAGAGATCGTCGCCCGCGCCGCCGCCGCGTCGGACATCCCACTGATCTCCGCCGTGGGGCACGAGACCGACACGACGCTGATCGACTTCGTCTCCGACCGCCGCGCGCCGACGCCGACCGCCGCGGCGGAGATGGCGGTGCCGGTGCGGCTGGAGCTGATGGCGCTGAACGACCAGCAGGGCGCGCGGCTGACGCGGGCGCTGGGTCAGGGCGTGATGAGCCGGCGGCAGAGGCTGACCGACCTTGCCCGCGGGCTTGGCCGGCCGGAATCGCTGACGGAGGGCGCGCGGCAGCGGCTCGATTCGTTTGACACGCGGTTGCCGGTGGCGCTGCGGGCGCTCGCCTCGCGCAAGGAGGCGGCACTTTCGTCGGTCGCGGGGGCGTTGCGGCCCGGTGCGCTGCGGCGGCTCATCGGGCAGAATCGGCGGACGGCGGACGCGCTGGCGGGGCGTCTCGGCCCCGCACTCGGCCGTGTCGCGGCGACCCGGCGGGAGCGGTTCGACGGGGTGGCCGGGCGACTGCGGCCGGATCGGCTGTCGCGGGGCGTGGTGGATCAGCGGCGGTCCTTCGATGCCTTGTCACTGCGCCTGTCGCGGGCGGCCGTGACGGATCACGCGGCGCGGCGCGACCGGCTGGCGGCGATGGATCGCCTGCGCGAGACGCTCGGCTACAAGCAGACACTGGCGCGCGGATATGCGGTGGTCTGGGGCGACG
This sequence comes from Pelagovum pacificum, assembly GCF_016134045.1. Classification (NCBI taxonomy): domain Bacteria; kingdom Pseudomonadati; phylum Pseudomonadota; class Alphaproteobacteria; order Rhodobacterales; family Paracoccaceae; genus Pelagovum; species Pelagovum pacificum. Next base: position 724,794 of record NZ_CP065915.1, read on the forward strand.
ACGGCGTGGTCACCACTGTTGCGGGTGCGCAGGCGGCCTCTAAACTCGAGATCCAGTTCGCGGACGGTCGGATGGAGGCCGGCAGTGGCGTCGCCGCCACGACCGCCCCGAAGCCGGCGCGAAAGAAGGGTGACGACGGCCCCGAAGGTCAGGGCGAGCTGTTCTGATCGGTCAGGAGCCGAAGTTCTCGCAGACCAGTTCCTCGTCCCCTTGCCGCGCTTCGTAGTCGAGGCTGCGGGCGGGCTCTTCGAGGAAGACGGTGCGCAGTCCGACGTCGGTCTCGTAGATTTCCCAGCATTGCGGGTTTTCGGGGTCGTGGTCGTAGCGGAAACAGATCGCCTCGCCCTCGGGATACCACGTGCCGAGGCTGCACTCGCCGTCGAGGAACGACCAGATCACCTTCTGGTCGGCCATGTAGCGCTCGATCCCGTAGGGCTCTCCGTCCAGCAGAAAGGTGTAGGTGTTGCCGTCCGTGATCTCGGCGAATTCGTCGGGGCCGAGCATGTCCTGCGCGGCGAGCGTGGCCGGGGCCAACAGGAGGGCGATCAGAAGCGCGTGTCTCATGGCGCGGAGATTGCCCGATGCCGTGGCGGCTGGCCAGCGCGAAGCGGTCGCGTCGGTTCACTGAGCCGCGAGCGGCCGGGTGCGGTTGCGCCATTCGGCGGCGCGGGGGTCCATCACCTTGCGCCAGCGCGGCGGGATCAGTGCGAGGCAGGCCATGATCGGCAGCGAGCGCGGCAGCATCGGCGCATCCTCCGGCAGGGTCAGCGCGGGGTAGGGCGTCGTCGGGTGCGCGTGGTGGTCGGAATGTCGCGGTGCGTTCAGCATCAGCGCCGAGGAGAACCAGTGCGGCGCGTTCCAGCTGTGCCGGGCGGCGATCGGTTCGGGCTTGCCGGACGGCAGGATCTCGCGCGTGAGGCCATAGTGCTGGACATAGTCGGAGAGCAGAAGCTGGCTCTGCGCGAAAGTGCCGAGCGCGAGGACGGCGAAGGCGCCCCACCAGCCGCCGATCAGCGCGCCGAGCAGCAGCGTCAGGCCGGCGCCGGCGAAGTAGGTGACGTACGGGTGTCGCCACGCGGGGCGATCTGTGCGGGCCATCCGCTCGGTTTCGACCTTCAGCCCCTCGCGGAACGACCCGCGCCATGCGCGCAGGGCGAAGCGGTAATAGCCTTCGCCCGGCCGGGCGGAGTTCGGGTCCATCCGTGTCGCGACGTAGCGGTGGTGGACCAGCGGATGCGCGGACGTGTGGTGGCCGAACAGCAGCGTGATGTAGACCCATTTGCCCAGCCCGTGCAGCAGGCGGGAGGTCCGGTGGATCAGCTCGTGCGCGTTGGAATTGCTGATCTGCCCGAAGAACAGCCCGGCGGCGAGGAACAGCGAGAGCTTCTCGATCAGCGACAGCTGCTCGCCGGAGATCGCGGCAACCGCAGCCGCGAGGATCGCGAAGTGGCCGAGCGCGAGCGCGACGGACAGCGTGTCGGCGGCGGGAAACTCCGCGCCCGGATCGTCCTCGGGCAGGACCATCGCCACCAGTTCGTCCAAGGCCGCGGCGATCACCGTGATCCAGAGGAGCGCGAGCACGCACCAGATGCCGCCGAAGGCCGCCGCCAGCAGGATCAGCGGGATCGGCATCAGGGTCGCCACGGTGAAATAGGGCATGGGGCGGGTCATGAGCGTCATCGTACCACGTTTGGCCCCGCCGTGAAGCGGTGGCGACTGTCGCGACCGGGCTTCGCGCGCACCGTCATTCATGTCGTTTTTGCATGGTGTTGGCCCGGGCCGGGCGGCTAGGGTCCGGCCAGTCGTGAAGGGAGAGACGACATGGCGCTCGACAGCAAGGACGGTGTCTGGAAGTCCGGTCGTGGCAAGGGGCGGCGCACGCCGAAAGGCCGCCAGCTCGATGACGCGGCGCTGGCCGAGGTTCAGGCGCTGGTTGGCGACGGCCCGCTGCGGCGCGATCTCCTGATCGAGTATCTTCACCTGATCCAGGACGCTCGCGGGCACCTGTCCGCCGCGCACATGCGCGCTCTGGCGGAGCTTTTGCGTGTCGGGCAGGCGGAGGTCTGGGAAGTCGCCTCCTTCTACGCCCATTTCGACCTCGTGAAGGAGGACGAGCCGCCACCGCCTGCGCTGACGATCCGGGTCTGCGACTCGCTGTCGTGCGAGCTTGCGGGGGCCGAGGCGCTGTTGTCGGCGCTGGAGGAGGGTATGGATCCGGTGGAGGTGCGCGTGCTGCGCGCGCCCTGCATGGGGCGCTGCGATACCGCCCCGGTGCTGGAGCTTGGGCACTACCACCTCGACCACGCCACGCCGGAGGGGGCGCGCGAAGCCGTGGCGGCGCAACACACGCATCCCGTGATCCCGGAGTACGAGGCATTCGACGCCTACCGGGCAGGTGGCGGTTACGAAACGCTCGTCCGGCTGCGTGAGGGCGGAGACTGGGAAGAGGTGCAGCAGACGGTGCTGGACTCCGGGCTGCGCGGGCTTGGCGGCGCGGGCTTTCCGTCCGGCAAGAAGTGGGGTTTCGTGCGGGGCAATCCGGGGCCGCGCTACCTTGCCGTGAACGGCGACGAGGGGGAGCCGGGGACCTTCAAGGACCGCCACTACCTCGAGCGGGAGCCGCACCTGTTCCTGGAAGGCATGCTGATCGCCGCGTGGGCGGTCGAGGCGGACCGGGTGTTCCTCTACATGCGCGACGAATATCCGGCGGTTCTGGCGATCCTGCGGGAGGAGCTCGCCGCGCTGGAAGAGGCGGGGCTGATCGCGCCGGGGTTTGTCGAGTTGCGGCGCGGGGCCGGGGCCTACATCTGCGGCGAAGAGAGCGCGATGATCGAGTCGATCGAGGGCAAGCGGGGCATTCCGCGCCACCGGCCGCCCTATGTCGCGCAGGTCGGCGTCTTCGGCCGGCCGACGCTGGTCCACAATGTCGAGACGCTGCACTGGATCGCGCGGGTCTGCCGCGAGGGGCCGGAGGTGCTCGCCGCGACCGAGAAGAACGGGCGAACGGGACTGCGGTCCTTTTCCGTCTCGGGTCGCGTCGCTGCGCCGGGGGTCTACCTGATGCCGGCTGGGTCCACGATCGTCGACGTGATCGACGCGGCGGGCGGCATGGCGGAGGGCCATAGCTTCGCGGCCTACCAGCCGGGCGGGCCGTCTTCGGGGCTTCTGCCGGCCAGCATGGATGGGGTGCCGCTCGACTTCGACACGTTGCAGCCGCACGGCAGCTTCATCGGCTCGGCGGCGGTCGTGGTCCTGTCGGACCGGGACAGCGTGAAGGACGCCGCGCTCAACATGCTGCGGTTCTTCGAGAGCGAGAGCTGCGGGCAATGCACGCCCTGCCGGGTCGGCTGCGAGAAGGCGGTGAAGCTGATGCAGGCGGACCGCTGGGACGCGGCGCTGCTGGAGGACCTCTGCACGGTGATGCAGGATGCCTCGATCTGCGGGTTGGGGCAGGCGGCGCCGAACCCCATCCGGCTGGTGATGAAGCACTTCCCCGACGTGGTCGGCACGTCGGAGCGCTGAGCGCCGCTGCGCCCCGCCCTTTCAAATCCGGGGGCGGGGGGTTAGGTCATGTGAAATCCCGTAGCGAGGCACCATGGCTTTTTTCCAGAAGCTTAAAGACCGTCTGTTCAACTCGTCCTCGAAGCTCGAGAAGGGCATCGACGCGATCGTCGAGGAGGGCGGTGACGACGCGCCGGACGACAGGTCGGAAGCGCAGGCGCCCGCCGAGCCGACGGTCGAGACACCGCCGCCGCCCGCCGATCCGGTCATTCCGCGCCCGAGCCCGGAACCGATCCCGCAGGACGCGCTCGATCCTGAGCCTGAGCCTGAACCGGAGCCCGAGCCGCAACCGGCGAGCAAGCCGCGGGGCGGGCTGGTCGACCGGCTGGTCGGTCGCGCGCCGGAGGCGCCGGTCGTGCGGCGCGTCATGGACGACGAGATGCTCGAAAGCCTCGAGGAGCTGCTCATCACGGCGGACCTCGGCGTCGACACGGCGGTCCGGGTGACCGCGAACCTCGCGGAGGGGCGCTATGGCCGCCGGATCTCGACCGCCGAGATCAAGACCGCGCTCGCCGCCGAGATCACCCGCATCATGGAGCCGGTGGCGCGTCCGCTGCCGCTCTACCCGGAAAAGCCGCAGGTTGTTCTGGTCGTCGGTGTCAACGGGTCGGGCAAGACGACGACGATCGGCAAGCTCGCCAGCCAGTTCCGCGCGGCGGGCAAGAAGGTGGTGATCGCGGCCGGCGACACGTTCCGCGCCGCGGCGGTGGAACAGCTTCAGGTCTGGGGCGACCGGGCCGGGGTGCCGGTGATGACCGCGCCGGAAGGCTCCGATCCCGCGAGCCTCGCCTTCGATGCGTTGACCAAGGCGCAGGCCGACGGTGCCGACCTCCTGATGATCGACACGGCCGGGCGGCTCCAGAACCGGGCCGACCTGATGGAGGAACTCGCCAAGATCATCCGCGTGATCCGCAAGAAGAACCCGGAGGCGCCGCACAACACGCTGCTCGTGCTCGATGCGACGACGGGGCAGAATGCGCTGAGCCAGGTGAAGACGTTCCAGCAGATGGCCGACATTTCCGGCCTCGTGATGACCAAGCTCGACGGCACCGCGAAGGGCGGGGTGCTGGTGGCGCTGGCCGACAAGTTCGGCCTGCCGATCCACGCGATCGGCGTTGGCGAGCAGATCGACGACCTCGCGGCGTTCGATCCGGAGGAGTTCTCCGCGGCCCTGGTTGGCCTCGAAGAGTAAGAACAGGGCGGCAGCGAACCGCCCGGCGAAAACAGGAAGGATCACCCCATGAGTCTGGACTGGTTGGAAGAGAGCCCGTCAGCAGAGGAGTATGTCGCGCTGCGCGAGCATTGCGGATTGAGCCCGAAGACCGTGCAGGCGGCCGAGATCGGACTGGCGAACTCGCTCTACGTCGTGTCGCTCAAGGACGGCGACGCGCTGGCCGGCTTCGCGCGGCTGGTGGGGGACGGCGGCTGCTACGTGCAGCTTGTCGACGTGATGGTGCGGGCGGGCTACCGGGGGCACGGCTACGGCGCGCACCTCGTCCAGCATTGCCTCGCCTGGGCCAAGGATGAATTGCCGGAGAGCTGCTACCTCAGCCTGATCGCCGACGCGCGAGCGGAGTCGCTCTACCTGCGGGCGGGGTTCAAACGCTCCGTGGGGATGGAGCTGTTCCTCTAGTCACTCCTCCGGGCCGGCGCCGGGCCAGAGGTGCCGTTCCGCCCAGCCGAGCACCGCGATCACCCCGATGGTGATGAGCGTCGCCATCGCGGCGAGCGGCACCTGTCCGACACCGCAAGTCAGCCCGATCGCCCCGGCGAGCCACATGCTCGCTCCCGTGGTGACGTTGCGCACCTTGCCCTGGTGCTGGAAGATCAGGCCCGCACCGAGGAAGGCGACACCGGCGGTCACCGCCTCGATCAGGCGGATCGGGTCGGTGCGCTTGGAGTCGTTGCCGAAATCGAGCGCCGAGATCTCCTGCCCGACGAGGACGAAAAGCGCCGCGGCGATCCCGATCAGCATGTGCGTGCGCAGGCCCGCCGTCTTGGCGCGCCACTCCCGCTCGAAGCCGATGGCGCCTGCCAGCACCAGTGCCGCGACCAGCCGCACCACGGCGGAGGTCGGAGAGACGACCGCGAAATGCGGGGTCACCTCGTCTGCCAGCGTTGACCACATCGGATGACACTCCTCCTGCTTTCCTGAAGGCTCAAACGGGCGAGGGGAGCGCTTCGTTCCGTCCGCAATGCCTTGCCATTCCCGGCGTTTGGCGCAACGAAGCGCCGCATGGGCGAATGGCTGGTCTCCATCTCGGGCACGCCGGAGGGCGCGCATCTCGCGACGATTCTCGCGCTCGTCTCGGCATTGGCGCATGCGGCGTTCGGGGCGATCCAGAAGGGCCGGCACGACCCCTGGCTGTCGCGCGGGGCGATCGATTTCTGGCTCGTCGTGTTCAGCGCGCCGGTGGCGTTCTTCCTCGTCCCGTGGCCGACGGCGACGACGGCACTGATCCTCGCCGGCAGCCTCGTCATCCATTTCGGTTACAAGCTGACGGTCGCGCTCGCTTACGAGCGGGCGGCCTACACGGTGGTCTACCCGGTGATCCGGGGGACGGGGCCGCTGGTGACGGTGATCTTCGCGACGATCTTCTTCAACGAGCATTTCACGCTGGTGCAGTGGCTCGGGGTGGCCTGTCTGTCGGGGGGCATCCTGCTGCTGGCGGCGCGCAACCTCAGCGAAGAGAAGATCGACGCGCGGGCGTTGAAGATCGGGCTGATCTGGGCGGCGGCCGGGGGCGGGATGGTCGCGCTCTACACGACGTACGACGCGTTCGGCATCCGGTCCTCGCTCGATCCGTTCACGTTCCTTGCGTGGTTCTTCTTCATCACCGCGATCGATTTCCCGGTGCTGGCGTGGTTCCGCTACCGGCGGCTCGGCGCGCCGGGCGGCGTGTCCTCGCTGATGTGGCGGGGCGCGGTGGGCGCGTTGATCGCCTGGGTGTCCTTCGGCGGCGTGATGTTGGCGACCCGGCTGGACAAGGTGGGCGAGGCAGCGGTCCTGCGCGAGACGTCCACGGTGTTCGCCGCACTGATCGGGTGGTTCATCCTCGGCGAGACCGTAGGGCCACGCCGGCTCTTTCTCATGAGTTTGATCGCGCTCGGGGCTGTCATCGTCGAGATGGGAGGGTAAACGGACATCATGAGCGAAAAGCAGATCAATCCCGTCCTGAAGCAGGTCCTCGAACTGGGGCCGACGCTGGTATTCTTCCTGATCTACCTGCGGCTGCGGGACAGGAGCTTCGACGTCGCGGGCGTCGAGTATTCCGGCTTCATCGTCGCCACGCTGATCTTCGTGCCGATCCTGTTGATCGCGATGGGCATCCTCTGGGCGCTGACGAAGAAGCTGAGCCGCATGCAGGTCTTCACGGCCTTCATGGTGATCTTCTTCGGCGGGCTGACCGCCTGGTTCAACGACGAGCGGTTCTTCAAGATGAAGACCTCCATCGTCTACGGGATCATGGCGCTCCTGCTCGGCATCGGGCTGCTGCGCAGGCAGAGCTGGCTCGAGTGGGTGATGGGGGAGCTCCTGCCGATGAAGCACGAGGGCTGGATGATCCTTACCCGGCGGCTGTGTTTCTTCTTCCTCGCGCTGGCGGCGGCGAACGAGTTCATCTGGCGGACGCAGAGCACGGACCTCTGGGTCAAGCTCGAGACTTTCGCGCTGCCGGCGGCGCTGATGGTGTTCCTGTGGGTGCAGATCATCGCGCTGCAGAAGTACCTGATCGAGCCGCCGGGCGACGAGACCAAGGGCTGATTGGTCAGAGTGACCGGTAGCGGTGGTGCGACGGAGCGGCGGGGCCGGGGGTCTTGCCGCGCAACCGGAGAAGCTCCTCCGGGTCGATCTCGCGGAGGAAGCGCAGACCGCAGGCGCCACCCCGCACCCACCTGACACGCGCACCGATCGCATCGCTGCCCGAGCGCAGGGCGATTTCCTCTCCCAGCGGGAGGGAGACGCCGGTGACGCGGCCGCCGACCGAGCAGACATTGCGGAGAGTGGCGCGCACGGGGCCCCGGGATGTGTCGAGCCGCACGTCGCAGTCACAAGGCAGGCGCATCTCGCGGTATCGCATCCGGTTCCTCCCGCGGGCAGTCTGCCTGACAATCCTTACCAGGCCCCTAAGCCCGGTTGAGGCGGAGTGGACTGCGTGCCGTCTCGGGCGGTGTCGCAGCTTCGGGGCGGTCGACGAGGCCGCGCAGGAGGTCGAGGGGCAGACGTTCGGGCGTCAGCAAGAGCGCCTTGTAGAACCGCCAGACGCCGGGGCGGAGGTAGCCGGACCAGTGGCAGACTCGCGCCTTCGGCGGCGCGATACGATGGCCGAGCGCGCGGAACGCGGCGAGATTGCCGGGGCGGTCAAGCGCGAGGTCGAGCCAGTTCCGCTGTTCCGGCCCGCGATGCCCGACGGTCGGCCCGGCCAAGGGCAGGGCGAGTCGCAGCAGGATGTCGAACAATGCGTTCTCGCGGCCCGTGACGTTCAGCACCTCGGCCGCACGGCCGGCGGGTGAGGCGACCAGCCGCGCGCTCTCGGCGCGGAACAGGGCGGCGGAAATCAGGATCAGCCGCTGCACCGCGCCGGGTGGCAGGCCGGGCAGGGCGGCGAGCGCCACGCGTGCGCCGAGGCTGTGACCTACGAGATGCACCGGACGGTCGGGGTCGAGCTCATACAGCAGCGCGAGCAGCCGGGACAGGCGCCGCGCCGCGTGGGACGACGCGCGCCACGCCCGCCAGATGGAGCCACGCGCCGACCAGCCGAAGGCGATGCCGAGCCCGGCATCGCCGCCGAGGCCGAGGTGACGCGGCCAGGAGATCGCCTTCCAGCAGTCGATCGCCGGGTCGAGCGACAGAATATGGCGGTGCGGATCGCTTTGCGGGCGGTCGGGGCAGAACTTGAACCCGTGGATCATCACGACGACCGGCGCACGGGGCGGCAGGGCCTGTACGGCGAAGCCGAGCTCCGCGCGGTCGATGGAATCGGTGCCGTTGATCGACAGGAGTGCCATGACGGTCCCACAACATCTTGCGGAGGTCGTAGCGGTAGCCTGCGACAAGGGCTTGAAGGTGGTGTTACACCACCGTGACGGTGCCACAGCGCCAGGGCTGGCGCTTGACGGACCGCCGGCGCGGGTCTAGGCAAAGGTCAGTGGCGCTTTGTTCACCGGATTGCGGGCCACTCTAAACATTCCGCTAAAGAGGTCAGGGGTCCGCCCCGATACCTTGCCCGGTGTCGGGGTTTTTGTTTGAAAGGAAGGGACCCGCGATGACCGACTACAAACGCCGCACCAAAGCCGTCCACGGCGGTATCCGCCGCTCGCAATATGGCGAAGTCTCCGAGGCGATGTTCCTCACCCAGGGCTTCGTCTACGAGACCGCCGAATCCGCCGAAGCTCGGTTCATCGAGTGCGGCGAGGACGAGTTCATCTATGCCCGCTACGGCAATCCGACGGTGCGGATGTTCGAGGAACGCGTTGCAGCGCTCGAAGGGGCGGAGGATGCTTTCGCCACCGCCTCGGGCATGGCCGCCGTCAATGCGGCGCTGACCGCGATGCTGAAGGCCGGGGACCATGTCGTTTCCGCCAAGGCGCTGTTCGGTTCCTGTCTCTACATTCTCGAGACGGTGCTGACCCGTTACGGCGTAGAGGTGACCTTCGTCGACGGCACCGACCTCGACGCGTGGAAGGCCGCGATCCGGCCCGACACGAAGGCGGTTTTCTTTGAAAGCGTGTCGAACCCGACGCTGGAAGTGATCGACATCGAGGCCGTCTCCAGGCTCGGCCACGAGGTCGGCGCGACGGTGATCGTCGACAACGTCTTCGCAACCCCGACCTTTTCGCGCTCCATCGAGCTGGGCGCCGACGTCGTGGTCTATTCCGCCACGAAGCATATCGACGGGCAGGGGCGTGTTCTCGGCGGGGTGATCCTCGGCACGCGGGAGTTCATCCGCAAGGTCGCCGAACCCTACCTGAAGCACACCGGCGGCAGCATGTCGCCCTTCTCGGCGTGGCTGCTGTTGAAGTCGCTGGAGACAATGGACCTTCGCGTTCGGGCACAGGCGGAAACGGCGCTCGCGCTGGCGAAGGGGCTGGAGGGTAATCCCAAGCTCGACCGCGTGATCTATCCCGGCCTGCCGGCGCACCCGAACCACGCGCTCGCGATGGAGCAGACGGGCAGTGGCGGCACGGTGCTGTCGGTCGATTGCGGATCGAAGGAGGCGGCGTTCAAGGTTCTGAATGCACTGGAGATCTGGACGATTTCCAACAACCTCGGCGATGCGAAGTCGATCGTGACGCACCCCGCGACCACGACCCACCAGAGGCTGACGGAAGAACAGCGCGCCGACCTCGGCATCACGCCCGGCCTCATCCGGTTGAGCGCGGGGCTGGAGGATGCGGGCGACCTGCTCTCCGATCTCGAAACGGCGATCGCGCAGGCCTGACCGGCGCGACACCGGGCTGCCCGGCGGTTTGGGTGGAATCGCCGGGCGCCCTGCCCATATGGTAGGGCGGGGAGCGAGGGGGACGACCAGATGAATATCTTCACACCCGACGTGGACAAGGACCCGACGCGCCAGGACCTCGAGGACGCGCTGCGCGTGATCCGCAAGTGGGCGGCGAACGCGACGGCGGAAGAGATCGACGCGCTCGATCCCGCCATCGCGCGGACGCTTCCGGGCTACAACGCGCGGAATTATCCCGACCTGTCCCGCATCTACGATCCCGACTTCCGGGCCGACGACGCTTATCGCGAGACGCTGCCGGACCTGCAGAACGGGCCGGCCTCGCTGATCCGGGGCGAGGCGACGCAGATCCAGCATGTCGGGATCTCGAATTTCCGACTTCCTGTGCGCTATCGCCTGCGCTGCGGCGGGGAGACGACCCTCGAGACCAGCGTGACCGGGACCGTCAGCCTCGAGGCCGAGAAGAAGGGCATCAACATGTCCCGGATCATGCGGTCGTTCTACAAGCACGCGGAAGAGACGTTTTCCTTCGGGGTGATGAGCCGGGCGCTCGACGACTACATGAGCGATCTCGACAGTTTCGATGCCCGTATACAAATGCGCTTTTCCTTCCCGATGAAGGTCGAGAGCCTTCGCTCGGGGCTGCAGGGCTACCAGTATTACGACTTCGCGATGGAACTGGTGGAACGGGCCGGGGTGCGGAAGAAGATCTTCCACCTCGACTATGTCTACTCTTCGACCTGCCCCTGCTCGCTGGAGCTGTCGGAACATGCGCGTCAGTATCGCGGCCAGCTCGCCACGCCGCATTCGCAGCGCTCGGTCGCGCGGCTCAGCGTGCTGGTCGATCCGGAGGCGGACGAGCGGCTGTGGTTCGAGGACATGGTCGACATGGCCCGCGCCGCGGTGCCGACCGAAACTCAGGTCATGGTGAAGCGCGAGGACGAGCAGGCGTTCGCGGAACTGAACGCGGCGAACCCGATCTTCGTGGAGGACGCGGCCCGGCTGTTCTGCGAACAGCTCCGCGCGGACCCCAGGATCGGTGACTTCCGGGTCATCGCCAGCCACCAGGAGAGTCTGCACAGCCATGATGCGGTCTCGGTTCTCACGAACGGGCCCACCTTCGCGGCGGAGAGCCTCGATCCGAAGCTCTTCACCTCACTGTTCCACGTCGGCTAGGCGGGTGGGTCGTCGGCACGGCGCGGTGCCGCTTGACACTCCGCGCGGGCGGGGCCAACGGTTTGCGTCATGCTCGACCTGCGCCCCGTAGGATATGTGATCGGTCTGCTTGTGGCGTGTCTCGGGCTTACGATGCTCGCGCCGCTGATCTCGGACCTGACGGTGAACAACGGTCACTGGCCGGTGTTCCTCGAGGCGTCGGTGATTACCGTGTTCTCGGGCGGGCTGACCGCGCTGTCCTGCCGGAACGGCGTGACCGAGGGGCTGTCCATCCGTCAGACCTTCCTGCTGACGACACTGGTCTGGCTGGCGCTGCCCTTCTTCGGCTCGATCCCCTTCGTGATCGGCGCGACGAACCTGTCTTTCACCAATGCCTTCTTCGAAGCGATGTCAGGCCTGACCACTACCGGCGCCACGGTAATCGGCGGGATCGAGGCGCTGCCCGAAGGGCTGAAGCTGTGGCGGGGGATCCTGCAATGGCTCGGCGGGATCGGCATCATCGTCATGGCGATGGTTTTCCTCCCCGAGCTGAAGGTCGGGGGGATGCAGGTGTTCCGCTCCGAAGCGTTCGAGACGATGGGAAAGATCCTGCCGCGGGCGACCGAGATCGCGTCGCGCATCTCCGTGATCTACGTCGGGCTGACGCTCACCTGCGCGCTCGCCTACTCGGCGACGGGCATGAACAGCTTCGACGCAATGGTGCATGCCATGACCACCGTCTCGACCGGGGGCATGGCGAACACAGACAGTTCCTTCGGCATCTACAGCGCCGGTGCGCACTACGTCGCCTGCGTCTTCATGGTCCTCGCGGCGCTGCCGTTCGTCCGCTACGTGCAGATCATCACCGGCAGTGCGAAACCTTTGTTCCGCGATCCGCAGGTGCGGGCGTTCCTCGCAACGATCGGCATCATCGTCTGCGTGCTGAGCGTCTTCCTGTTCGAAACGTTCCACGGCTACAACGAGATCGCCTTTCGCGAGGCGCTGTTCAATGTCGTCTCGATCATGACCGGGACAGGCTATTCGAGCGCCGACTACATGCAGTGGGGGCCCTTCGCGGCCGTCCTGTTCTTCCTCGTCGGCCTGATCGGCGGCTGTGCCGGCTCGACCGCCTGCTCGATCAAGATCTTCCGCTACCAGCTGCTGTTTGCCTCCATCAAGACGCAGATCAAGCGCATCCACACGCCACACGGGGTCTTCACGCCGCGTTTCGACGGGCGACCGGTGGGGCAGGACGTGCTGAACTCGGTCATGGCGTTCTTCGTCGCCTTCATCGTGACCATGGGTCTCATCACCGTCGCATTGGGGCTGACGGGGCTCGACTTCATCACCTCCGTGTCGGGCGCGGCGACGGCGCTTGCCAACATCGGGCCGGGCCTCGGGGACGAGATCGGACCGGCGGGCAACTTCCAGGGACTGAACGACGCAGCAAAGTGGATCCTGTCGATCGCGATGCTGGTCGGTCGCCTCGAAGTGCTGTCCGTCTTTACGCTGCTGACATGGTATTTCTGGCGCAGTTAATGCCTGGTTAACCATGCTTGGGCCGGGTTCGGTGGTCCGCGCATTCCCCCTCCCTACCACCCTTCATCTTGGACCGAGTCGGTTTCGGAAGAGTGTATCCGGGCGATATTCTTGAGAGGTTGAGAGGTTGAGAGGTTGAGAGGTTGAGAGGTTGAGAGGTCGAGAGGTTGAGAGGTTGATCGCGGGCGAGAGGTGTGGACCGCTTTCCGGGCTCCGGGCTCCGGGCTCCGGGCTCCGGGCTCCGGGCTCCGGGCTCCGGGCTCCGGGCTCCGGGCTCCGGGCTCCGGGATTGATCGACCAAGGTGGCGGAACGCTGGCGTGACACTCACGCCATTGCTGGCCTCGCCCTTGGCAGCCCCGGCGGCGAGGGGGCTGTCTGCCCCCTCTGGGCCTGCGGCCCATTCACCCCCGAGAGATATTTGAAGCCCGAAGAAGGCCGGGGCCGGTCACGTCGTTCAGGCCCTCACCAGCAGGTCACGAGCACCGTCATCTCCGACGCGCGCAGCGTCAGCGCTTCGGGTTCGATCCGGTTCATGGTGCCGGTGGTGGAGATACGGATGCCGGCGCCGCTCAGCGAGCCGAGGATTGCATCGGTGTCGACCGCGAATGCCACGTCCGGCGGCAGGACCGTGGAGCCGCCGTCTTCCCGCGGCAACATCATGCCGAGCACCGCGCCACCATCGTCGAGGATCGGACCGCCGGCGTCGCCGGACTGGGCCGTGAGCGACAGGCGCTTGATCTCTTCCTCGCCGTTCAGTCCGCGGATGTCGGCCAGCGTGCCGAAGGTCATCGCGGGCGCGGCCATCACGCCACCGAACGGGTAGCCCGCGACGGCGACGGGCGCCTGAATCCGTGGGACGTTGGTCTGGAAGCGGGCGTAGTTGAGCGGGGACAGGACCTCGTTCGGGCGCAGCACGGCAATGCCGAGTTCGGGGTCGTTGTGGACGACGCGGCTCTCGAACAGCCCGTCTACAAGCACCTGCTCACAGCCTTCGACCACCTCGGACGCGGTCAGCACGCTCCCGGCCGGGTCGATGTAGAAGCCGGAGCGCGCCATCACCGGGCGGCGCATTTCGAGGCCGGAGACGAGGTTGATCCCCTGGTTCTCATCCGGCGGCGCGACCGCGGGGTCGAGCGTCCCGGGCAGGGTCGTCAGGCTGGCGCGCATGTTCTGCAGGATGCGCTCGCGCCGTTCCTCGTCACCGGTCGGCCAGACGAACATGAAGCCCTTGATCTCGTCGCCGGTACGAGTGGCGTGGACGTAGGTGCGAACGTCGGAGCCGATCGCGTCGATCGTGAACTCGTTGGAGGAGCGGGACCGTTCGCCCTCGGCCGGGACGATCTCCAATGTCTGGAGGATCTCGTAGAGGCCGTAGAACCGGTCCTCGTCGCCCTGCTGGGAAATCAGGATCACCCGCGCCGGCAGATCCTCGGACACCGGGCCGTACATCGCGAAGGGCGGGTCGTAGCGGTCGAACTTGACCGCGCCGGTGGGCATGGTCATCGAGATGCCGGCCTGCCGGTCCTGAACGGTGGCGAGGTCCATGCCTTCCAGCACGGCGTTGTAATCGGCGATCAGGTTGGCCCGCTGCGACGTCGTCAGCACGCCGGTCGGCTCGTAGCCCTTCTCCTGCTGCCAGGTCACCATCGCGCTGCGGGTGCCACGACCATAGAGGCCGTCGATCGAGGAATTGTAGTGGCCCGCCCATCTCAGGGCGACCTGCAGCATCATCTTCTCCTCGCGGGTCAGCAGCGCTTCGCTCTGCTGGGCCTCCGCGACCGTCTCTTCCACGAAGGCGGGTTCTTCGGGGTCCGGCGCCGGGTCCTCGACGATGACGGGCTCCTGTGGCACCTCGGCTTCCGTCTCGGCGCGGGCGGTGGTCACGTCCTCTTCCGGACCGCCGAGCGCTTCGGGCAGTTCCTGCGTGGCGCGCGTCGTCTCCGCGCCGATCGGCCAGAACTGCTGTTCGTAGCGTTCGCCAGTGACGATGTAGGAATCCGGCGGGATCGCGCCGCGCGCCTTGAGCTGGCGCACCACTTCGAGCGCGTCGGACTGCGAATAGGGCCCGAGGGCGATACCGTAATATCCGCCGCCGAGGTTGAAGCCGCTGACGTTCTCCAGCTCGCTCGCGTAGTTCCGCGCGGCGGCCTGTGCACCCGACAGGGTGCGCCGTGCCTCGAGCTGTACCCAGACGCCGTCCTGTGCCCAGCCGGCGGCCGGAAGGGACATCACCGTCCCCAGGATCAGCCCCATCAGTCGTCTCTTCATCTCGTCCCCATCACTGTCCGTGTCGCAGCTTGGCCGGTCGGCCAAAGGAAACCTATCAAAGCCGGCGTCGTCGTCAGCCAAAATCAACCGTGCCCCGCAAGGATTTGATCAGGCGTGGCGAGATTGACCCTTTGGCTGGCGCGGCCTATTGCTCCCCCGGATTTCAAGACCCGACGGAGCGCCCCATGGCCCAGAAGCCGAAGTCATTCCAGGAGATCATCCTGCGCCTCCAGAGCTACTGGGCGGAACAGGGCTGCGCCGTGCTGCAGCCTTACGACATGGAAGTGGGCGCGGGGACCTTCCACCCGGCGACGACGCTTCGTGCACTTGGCACCAACCGGTGGGCCGCGGCCTACGTGCAGCCGTCGCGGCGACCGACGGACGGGCGCTACGGCGAGAACCCGAACCGGATGCAGCATTACTACCAGTTCCAGGTGCTCATCAAACCGTCCCCGCCGGACCTGCAGGAACTCTACCTAGGTTCGC
The DNA here is from genome assembly GCF_016134045.1 of Pelagovum pacificum. Classification (NCBI taxonomy): domain Bacteria; kingdom Pseudomonadati; phylum Pseudomonadota; class Alphaproteobacteria; order Rhodobacterales; family Paracoccaceae; genus Pelagovum; species Pelagovum pacificum. Next base: position 740,265 of record NZ_CP065915.1, read on the forward strand.
TCGAGGCGATCGGCATCGATATGGGGCTGCACGACATCCGCTTCGTCGAGGACGACTGGGAGAGCCCGACGCTCGGCGCATGGGGGCTTGGCTGGGAGGTCTGGTGCGACGGGATGGAAGTCTCGCAGTTCACCTATTTCCAGCAGGTCGGCGGCCACGACTGCCACCCCGTCTCGGGCGAGCTGACCTACGGGCTGGAACGGCTGGCGATGTACGTGCTCGGCATCGATCACGTGATGGACATGCCCTACAACGATCCTCAGACGCCGATCGCGCTGACCTATGGCGACGTGTTCCGCCAGACGGAGCGGGAATATTCCCGCTGGAACTTCGATGTGGCCGACACGGACCTGTTGTTCCGTCACTTCGAGGAGGCCGAGGCCGAGTGCCAGCGCATCCTCGCCGCGGAAGACATCGATCCCAAGACCGGTCGCGCGATCATCATGGCGCACCCGGCCTATGACCAGTGCATCAAGGCTTCGCACCTGTTCAATCTGCTCGACGCGCGGGGCGTGATCTCCGTCACCGAGCGGCAGGCCTACATCGGGCGGGTCCGGGCGCTGGCGAAGGCCTGCGCGGATGCCTTCGTGAAGACCGAAGCGGGCGGGGCCGCCGCATGACCGGGCGCATCGCCATCCTGATGATCGTTGTCGCCGCGATCGCCGCCGGGGTCGGGCTCTACTATACGCAGGTCTACGCCTATTACGACGAGATCCCGGCCGAGGTCGCAGAAGTGAAACTGACGGCCATCGAAACCGGGGAGGCGGTGCCTGTCGGGTTCGAAAACTACAAGGGGATCGACTCCGACTCCTCGCCGATCCGGTTCCGGGCGTGCTTCGAGCTGGGCGAGGGTCCGGACATGCTGGCCGAAACGTTCCAGCGCTACGACGCCGAGCCGGTGCCGCTTGTCGCGCCCGGCTGGTTCGACTGTTTCGACGCGGCCGAGATCGGCGCGGACCTCGAAGCCGGGACGGCGGTGGCCTTCCTCGGCACGACAAACGAACCCTATGGGATCGACCGCGTGGTGGCGGCCTACGAAGACGGCCGCGCCTACGAGTGGACCCAGATCAACCATTGCGGCGAGGTCGTCTTCGACGGCGATCCCGCACCCGAAGACTGCCCGCCTGCACCGGAAGGGGTGAACTGATGCCCGACTTGCTGATCGAACTGTTCTCCGAGGAAATCCCGGCGCGGATGCAGGGTAAGGCCTCGGACGACCTGAAGAAACTGGTCACCGACGGGCTGGTCGAGGCCGGTCTGACCTATGCCTCCGCCGCCGCTTTCGCGACGCCCCGGCGGCTTGCGCTGCATCTCGAGGGCCTCACGGCGCGGAGCGCCGACAGCCGGGAAGAGCGGCGCGGGCCGAAGGTCGGCGCGCCCGACAAGGCCGTCGAGGGCTTCTGCCGTGGCGCTGGTGTCGAGCGGGACCAGCTTGAGAAGCGCGATACCGGCAAGGGCGAATTCTGGTTCGCCGTGGTCGAGAAGAAGGGCCGCGATGCGTCCGAGATCATCGCGGACGTGCTCGACGGAAAGATCCGCAACTTCCCCTGGCCGAAGTCGATGCGCTGGGGCGACGGCACGCTGCGCTGGGTGCGGCCGCTCAAGTCGATCCTCTGCATCCTGAGCGACGAGAACGGTGCGACCGTGGTTCCGTTCGAGATCGAGGGGATCAGAGCGGGCGACAAGACGATGGGTCATCGGTCGGTCGGATCCACGCCGATTTCCGTCACGGATTTCGATGATTACGAGGCGAAGCTCAAGCGCGCCAAGGTCATCCTGCGTCCTGACGAGCGGGCGGAGATCATCGAGAACGACGCCGCGAACCTCGCCTTTGCTGCGGGGCTCGAGGTGGTCGAGGACAAAGGCCTGCTCACCGAGGTCGCGGGGCTGGTCGAATGGCCGGTCGTGTTGATGGGCGGGATCGGCGAGGCCTTCCTCGAGTTGCCGCCGGAGGTGCTGCAGACCTCCATGAAAGAGCACCAGAAGTTCTTCTCGGTCGGCAAGGCGGCGGGGGGCGCGGGCACCAACAGGATCACCCATTTCATCACGGTCGCCAATATCGAGACCGCCGACGACGGCGCGACGATCCTGGCCGGGAACCAGAAGGTGCTGTCGGCGCGTCTGTCGGATGCGAAGTTCTTCTGGGAGAACGACCTGCGCATCGCGAAGGACGGGATGGGCCCGTGGATGGAGGCGCTCGAGTCCCGCACTTTCGAACGGCGGCTCGGCTCGGAATCCCAGCGGGTCGCGCGGATCACCGCGCTGGCCGGGGACCTGTCGGGGGCGATCGGGGCAAACCCCGGGCTGGCAGAGCAGGCGGCGCAACTCGCCAAGGCCGACCTGTCGTCCGAGATGGTCTACGAGTTCCCGGAGTTGCAGGGCCTGATGGGCCGCTACTACAGCGAGGCGGCGGGCTATCCGTCGGAGGTCGCCGCAGCGTGCGAGGAGCATTATTCGCCGCTCGGCCCGAACGACCGGGTGCCGACGGCGCCCGTCTCGATCGCCGTGGCGCTGGCCGACAAGCTCGACACGCTGGCCGGGTTCTGGGCGATCGACGAAAAGCCGACCGGCTCCAAGGACCCATTCGCGCTGCGTCGCGCGGCGCTGGGCGTGATCCGGCTGGTGCTGGTGAACGAGCTGCGGCTCGGGCTGGAACCGCTGTTCGATGCCGCCATCGGCTCTGCCTCCTCCGCGCTGGACGGGGAACCGGACAGCGACAAGATCGCCGCGCAGGCCTCTGATCTGCTGTCGTTTTTCCACGACCGGCTCAAGGTCTACCTGCGGGACGAGGGCGTGCGGCACGACGTGATCGACGCCTGCCTCGCGATGCCGGGCAGTGACGATCTGACCCTTCTGGTGAAGCGGGCGACCGCGCTGTCGGACTTCCTGAAGACCGACGACGGGGAGAACCTGTTGCAGGGCTTCAAGCGCGCCAACAATATCCTCAGCCAAGCCGAAGAGGCCGACGGTGTCGAATATTCCTTTGGAGCGGATGTGAAGTTCGCCGAACAAGACGAGGAAAAGGCGCTGTTTTCCGCGCTGGACGCGGCAGGTGGCAGAATCGATGCGGCGATGGCGGCCGAGGACTTCGGAACGGCGATGGGGGCGATGGCGGACCTGCGCGGACCGATCGACGCCTTCTTCGAGGCGGTGCAGGTGAACGCGCAAAGCCAGGTGCTGCGCCGCAACCGGCTGAACCTGCTGTCGCGCATCCGCGACATCTGTCTGAACGTGGCGGACCTGCGTCGAATCGAGGGATAAATTCTCGCAGCCATTGCGGCGAATCGCTGGCGGGTTATGTTGACCCCGAAAGGATGCCGCAGTGCAGAAACAACGCACGTTCGACGAGATCACGCTGATCACGGCGCAGGCCGACATGACGGCTGCGATCCACGGCGGTCGGGCAAAGTGTCTGCAGCGGCTCGTGCGCCTCGACATGCCGGTGCCCACGACCGTCGCGCTGACCTTCGGTGCGGTGCGGCGGATCGCGAACGGACAGCTGCCCGACATCGCCGAAATCCTCAATCATTTCGGGCCTGAACCGCTCGTCTCGGTGCGGCCGTCCAGCCAGGATCCCGATTGGGGCGGGCCGGGTGCTGTGCTCAACATCGGGATGTGTGACGCGCGGCACGCCAGCCTGTGCCAGCAGCTGGGCGAGGCGGCGGCGACGTCGCTCTACCTGCGGTTCATCTTCGCCTACGCGACCGAGGTCGCGCGGCTGGGCGCCGACCGGTTCGAACTGCCGGACTGTCCCGACCGTGCCGCGCTCGACCGGGCGCTGGCCGCCTACGAAGAGGAAATGGATGAACCCTTCCCGCAGGATCCGGCGCGGCAGTTGAGCGACGTGCTCAACTCCATGGCCCGGGCGTGGGAGGGGACGACTGCCCGGCTATTGCGGGAGGCGAAGGGAGCACCGGCGGACGCCGGCCTCGGCCTCGTCGTGCAGGCGATGTCGCTCGGCGTCGGGCGGGGCGAGTGCGGCTCGGGCGTGATCCAGTTCATCGACGGCACTACCGGTCAGCGCCGCGTCACCGGCCGCTACCTGTCTCAGAGCCAGGGGCGCGAGGCGCTGACGGCGGAGAGCGGCGCGCTCTACCTCACGCGAGATCCGCGCGGCCTGTCGCTGGAAGAGGCGCACCCGGCGACCTTCGCGACGCTCGTCGATTACGGCGCCCGGACACGGACGCGCCTGAAGGAAGAGATGGAAATCGAGTTCACGGTCGAAGACGGACAATTGTCCATCCTCGATGCCGTACGGGTGCCCCGGAACAGCCAGGCGGCTGTCCGGATCGCCGTCGACCTCACCGAGGACAACATCATCCGCCCGGAAGAAGCGGTCATGCGCATCCAGCCGCAGACGCTGTCGGAGCTGCTGCACCAGCAGGTCGACCCGCGCGCGGTGCGCGATGTCATCACCCGCGGCATCGCGGCCAGTCCCGGCGGTGCGCGCGGGCGTATCGTCTTTTCCGCCACCGACGCGCAGGCCGCTGCCTCGCGGGGTGAGAGCTGCATTCTCGTCCGGCGCGAAACCACGCCCGAGGACATCCGCGGGATGCATGCGGCGGCGGCCGTTCTGACGATCCGGGGCGGCGTAACGAGCCATGCCGCGGTGATCGGCCGGGGGCTTGGCCTGCCCTGCGTCGTGGGCGCGTCGCAGCTTCGGATCGACCGCAAGAAGGCCGCCATCATCGCCCCCGACGGGCGGCGCTTCGCCGAGGGCGAGACGATCACTGTGGACGGTACGACCGGCGAAGTACTCGCCGGGGAGCCGCCGATGCTGGAAGCCGCGATCGACGGGGCGTTCGGCACGCTGCTCGACTGGGCCGACCGGTTCCGCGACATCGGGGTGCGGGCAAACGCCGACACGCCAGCGGACGCGCAGACGGCGCGGAACTTCGCTGCGGAGGGGATCGGGCTCTGCCGGACCGAGCATATGTTCTTCGAGGGCGAGCGCCTGAGCCTGATGCGGGAGATGATCTTCGCCGACACACCGGAGGACCGGAAAGCGGTGCTGGCGCGGCTCCTGCCGATGCAGCGGGCCGACTTCATCGAGCTCTTCCAGATCATGGCTGGCCATCCGGTCTGCATCCGGCTGTTCGATCCGCCGCTGCACGAGTTCCTGCCCGCCGACAAGAGCGGCATTCGGGAGCTCGCGGACCTGCTGAACCTGCCGTTGGCGGATGTCACCGCGCGGGTGGAGGCGCTGGAGGAATACAACCCGATGCTGGGGCTTCGGGGGGTGCGGCTCGGTGTGACCGTGCCCGAAATCTACGAGATGCAGGCCCGCGCGATCTTCGAGGCGACCATCGCCGCCTCCCGCAAGGGCGAGGCGGTCGTTCCCGAGATCATGATCCCGCTGGTTTCCGCGATGCGCGAAGTCGAGCTGGTGAAGAACCGGATCGACGCGGTGGCGGTCAATGTCCACAACATGACCGGCGCGACCTTCGACTACCGGCTCGGTGTCATGGTGGAGACGCCGCGTGCCGCACTGCGCGCAGGCGACATAGCGCTGCATTCCTCGTTCCTGTCATTCGGGACCAACGATCTCACGCAGATGACCTATGGGCTGTCGCGCGACGACGCGGGGCGGTTCATGTCGACCTACGTCCAGAAGGGCGTCTACGAGGAAGACCCGTTTCATACGCTGGACCTCGAAGGGGTCGGCGAACTGCTGACCATCGGGGCCGAGCGGGCACGTGCCACGCGTCCCGAGATCACGCTGTCGATCTGCGGTGAGCATGGCGGAAGCCGGTCGGCGATCGCCTTCAGCCGGCAGCGGGGACTGAACTACGTCTCCTGTTCTCCGTTCCGGGTGCCGCTGGCGCGGCTCGCGGCGGCGCAGATCGCCCTTTCCGACCGGGGGTGACGCGGCGGGTCTCGTAGGGTCAACTGGCTGGCCCTCGATATCTTGTATGTCTTTCGACATCTTGGTTGCCTGGTTCATGCAGTGCGTGATCTTCGGGCTGGAACTTATGGAATTCCCTGAACTTTCTTGGTAGCGCCTCTCGCGTCCGGGGCTTTTCTGTCACTGGATCGAGGTACAGAGGGGCCAGGAATGTGGGGATTTCGACATTTTGCCAGCGGACTTGCAGCCATAGTCGCGGTGCCGGGATTCGCGGCAGCCGAAGGGGCAATCGCCGATCGGCTGGGCGCGGTCCTGACGCAGGAGCGGGCGTCGCTCGACGCGGTGCCTGCCGCGCGGCTGGATGAGATCGGGGAGGCGCAGGTCATCGCCCGCGCGTCGACTGCCGGAACCTTTCCCTACGATTCCGCCTACCTCGCCGGCCTGCCGGCGGCGAGCGGAGGGTCACAATGGTATTGCCTGACGGAGGCGCTCTATTTCGAGGCGCGGGGTGAGAGCGTCGAGGGGCTCTTTGCCGTCGGTGAAGTCATCCTGAACCGGACCGAGGACCCGCGCTTTCCGGGTAGCGTCTGTGGCGTTGTGAACGAGGGGACAGGGCGCCAGTTCGCCTGTCAGTTCACCTACACCTGCGACGGACGGCCCGAACATATCGGTGAAAGCGTGGCATGGGACCGGGTCGGCAAGATCGCGCGCCTCCTGATGGACGGGGCGCCGCGCGCGCTGACCTCAGGCGCAACGCACTATCACACCCATCAGGTCGCGCCGAACTGGTCGCGGGCCTATCCGCGCACCACGACGGTGGGACTGCACCACTTCTACCGCTGGCCGTCACGTTGAGTCAGGGGTGGGCAGGCGGCCGGAATAGGGCTTTCACCCAACACCTGCAGTTGTAGTCTGCCCCCCGACGACAGGAAGACGAGGGGCAGGCATGGCCGAAGACGCGAGGCTGGCGTTCGCGCATCCCGAGGAGCGGTCCGAAGCGACCGCCGAGGGTCCGCGCGATCGCATCTCCGTGCGCGACTACGTGGTCGAAGTCGAGATCGGCGCGTTCCAGGCGGAGCGCGACATGCTCCAGACGTTGCGCTTCAACATCGTGGTGGAGGTGCTGCCGCCGCCGCCGGACCTCGACGACAATGTCGACCGCATCCTCTCCTACGACAAGCTGACCGAGGCCGTGACCATCGAGCTGGCGGCGGAGCGGCTCAACCTGCTGGAGACGCTGGCCGAACGGATCGCCGCCCGCATCCTTGCCGAGCCGCTGGCCGCCCGGGTGTTCGTGCGGATCGAGAAGACCGACCGGGGGCCGTTCGACCTTGGCGTGGAGATCGTGCGCTCCGCCGGGGAGATTCAGGCCATTGGCGGTGAGCGGATGTCGCCGCGCGTGCTCTTCCTCGCCCCGGGCGAGACGGGCGGGATCGCCGAACGGCTGGAGGCGCTCTCCGACATGCCGCTGATCGTCTGCGTCGGCGCGGCCGTGGGCCGGCCCCAGGTCGAGACGCCGGGCGCGCAGCGGCGGATCGACCTCCTCGCCATCGAACAATCGGCATGGGAGTTGTCGTCGGCGGAGCCGCGCTGTGTCGTGGCGGGCTCACGGACCGAACTCGAATGGGCGTTGCGAAACGGACAGGTGTCCGTCTGGGCCCCGTCGCGGATGGTCCTGGATTCCGTCGGGGCGGCGCCGGACCTCGCCGAGCCGGTCAGCCTGGCCGCGTGGCTGGCCGAAGTGCTCGAGGCGCGGGAGCTGGTGCTGGTCGGGGCCGAGCCGCCCTCGACCTCCGTGCCCGTCCGGGTGATGACATGATCCCCCGGCCGCTGCCTTCCGCCGGGATCGGGTTGCCGCTGGCCGGCAGCGAGATCGTGCGCTTCGATCGCGTGATGGGCGAGGCCGGACCTCTCGGACTCGAGGTGCTGAGCGACCGCGATCTCGACCTGCTGACCGCCGCGCGGGCACCGGTCGCCGGGCTCGACCTGTCGTCGCCGCGGGTGATGGGCATCCTCAACGTGACGCCGGACAGTTTCTCCGACGGGGGAGACCTGTCGACGATCGAGAAGATCGTCGAGCGGGCGAAACGGATGGCGGGCGAGGCAGACATCCTCGACATCGGCGGCGAGAGCACGCGCCCCGGCGCCGCGGAAGTGCCCCTTCGGGAGGAGATCGACCGCGTCGCCCCGGCGATCCGTGCGATCCGCGAGGCCGGGATCACGACGCCGATCTCGGTCGACACACGCAAGGCGGCGGTCGCGGAGGCGGCGCTCGACGCGGGCGCCGATCTGGTCAACGACGTCACCGCGATGCGCTTCGATCCGGATATGGCAGGCCTCGTCGCGGCGCGCGGTGTGCCGGTCTGCCTGATGCACTCGGTCGCCGATCCGGAGACGATGCAGCAGCACGCGCAGTACGACGACGTGGTGGCGTCGGTCTTCGATCACCTGGCGGAGCGGATTTCCGCCGCGGAGCAGGCTGGCATCCCGCTCAGCCGCATCGTGGTTGATCCCGGAATCGGCTTCGGTAAGACGATGCAACATAACTTGAGGTTGCTTCGCGAGCTGACACTATATCATGCGCTCGGAGCCGCCATTCTGGTCGGCGCCTCGCGCAAGCGCTTCATCGGGGACCTCGGTGACGCGCCGGAGGCGAAGGACCGGCTGGGCGGTTCCCTGGCGGTGGCGTTGCACGCGGCCGCGAACGGCGCGCAAATCCTGCGCGTCCACGACACATACGAGACCAGGCAGGCACTGCGCCTGCACCTGGCCCTGGACGGAAGAGGCGAGTGACGCAGATGGGCAAGCTATTCGGAACCGACGGTGTTCGCGGCACGGCGAACGACTGGCCCATGACCGCAGAGATGGCGCTCAAGATCGGCGCGGCGGCGGGACGGTATTTCCGCAACGACGGCGACAACGGCCACCGGGTGGTGATCGGCAAGGACACGCGGCTGTCGGGCTACATGTTCGAGAACGCGCTGACCGCCGGTCTCACCTCGACGGGGATGAACGTCCTTCTGCTCGGCCCCGTGCCGACGCCGGCTGTCGGCCTGCTGACGACCTCCATGCGGGCGGACGTCGGGATCATGATCTCGGCCAGCCACAACCCGCACCAGGACAACGGGATCAAGTTCTTCGGCCCCGACGGGTTCAAGCTGTCGGATCACGCCGAGGAGGAGATCGAGGCGATCGTCGCGGCCGAGATCGCGCCCGCGCAGGCCGAGAACATCGGCCGGGCCAAGCGGATCGACGATGGCCGCTTCCGCTATGCCGAGCGTCTGAAGTCGACCTTCCCCGCGGGGATGCGGCTCGACGGGCTGAAGGTCGTCATAGATTGCGCCAACGGGGCGGCCTACAAGGTCGCGCCCGAAGTGCTTTGGGAACTCGGCGCCGAGGTGATCCCGGTGGGCACGCACCCGAACGGTCTGAACATCAACCAGGACTGCGGCTCGACCTCGACCGCGACGGCGGCGGAGACGATCGTCGCGCATGGCGCGGACGTCGGCATCTGCCTCGACGGGGACGCCGACCGGGTGATGATCCTCGACGAGCGGGGGCAGGTGGCCGACGGCGACCAGCTGATGGCGCTGTTCGCGACCCGCTGGGCGGAGCAGCAGCGCCTGAAGGACGGCGTGCTTGTGGCGACGGTGATGTCGAACCTCGGGCTCGAGCGCTACCTCGGCGGACGCGGGCTGCGGCTCGAACGGACGAAGGTCGGCGACCGCTACGTGGTCGAGGCGATGCGCGCCGGGGGCTGGAACCTCGGCGGGGAGCAGTCGGGGCACATCGTGATGACCGACTTCGCGACGACCGGGGACGGGCTGCTCGCAGGCCTGCAGTACCTCGCCGCGATGGTCGAGACGGGGTGCCGCGCGTCGGAGCTCGCCGTGACCTTCGACCGGGTGCCGCAGCTGCTGCAGAACGTGCGCTACGCGGCGGGGCAGGACCCGCTGGCGGCGGCGTCGGTGAAGGCGGCAATCCGCGACGCGGAAGCGGAGATGGGCGCGACGGGGCGGCTGCTGATCCGCAAGTCGGGAACCGAGCCGCTGATCCGCGTCATGGCGGAGTGCGAGGACGAGGCGCTTCTTACCAAGGTGGTCGAGGGGATCGTCGACGAGGTGAAAGCGGCGACCGTCGCGGCTTAGCGGCTCATCAGACGCAGGAGCGTGCGCCACTGGCTGACGGCGAGGCCGAACAGGATCAGGGCGAGCGCGTAGAAGAAGCGGCCTGGCAGGGCCTCGGACAGGACCAGCCAGCCGAACAGCATCGACCAGAGCGGGACCTGGTAGTTCACCAGCGTCATGAAGACCGGGCCCGCGCTGCGGATCACGGTGATGCGCAGCACGGCGGCGAGCGCGGTCGGAAACAGCCCCAGCACGATGATCGCGATCCCCGAACGCGGGTCGGCCCATGTCGGCACGCCCTCGACCAGCAGCATCAGCGGCACCAGCACGCAGGCCCCGATGGTCAGCGTCAGCGCGGAGAGCGAGATCGGGTCCACCGGCGGGCAGCGCCGGGTGAGGGTCGAGGAGATCGCGTAGGCCAGCGTCGCGCCGAGGCAGGCGAGCAGGCCGAGCGGCTCTCCCCCCTCGGCGAGGTCGGTGAGGCCCGGCCCGATCAGCACCAGCGCCCCCGAAAAGCCGAGCACGACGCCCCAGAGCTTCGGCCAGGACAGGCGGTCGTCGGCGAAGAAGTGGGCGAGCGGCAGCAGGAACAGCGGCACGGCGGCGATGGTGAGGCCGGCGAAGGCAGAGGGGACATATTGCTGCCCCCAGCTGAGCAGGAAGAAGGGCAGCGCGGTCGACAGCAGCCCGATCGCGACGATATGCGGCCAGAGCCCCGGCGCGCGGCCGGGCAGGGGCCGCCTGAGGGCGCGCATCAGCAGCAGCGTCGCCGCCGCCCCGAGCGTGGTCCGCGCGGCAGCCACGGTGACCGGCCCGTAGCCGTCGAGCGCGAAGCGGACCACCATGAAGGTGCCGCCCCAGATCAGCCCCAGTCCGAAGATGGAGATCCAGTTCGCTGTCGTCGGCTTGTCGGGCAAGGGGAGGGCCTTCGGGTCGTTACCGGGTGGGTGGACGACGTGGGGCGGTGGGAGTCAAGGGGGGGAGTATTCTCTTCGTATTAATGGCTGCTTCATCGTCACGGCGGACCCAATTATAGTGGCGGCCTGCCGTCATCCATCGCTCAACTTTTCCGGCTACGAGGTCCCGACTTGGATTGTACAAGCTTGGTGGTGTGCTCTACTTGCATCTCATTTGCTCCGCGGACGATGAGTTTATCGATGCGCCGAAAGTTCAACAAATCGTTGCGGACTCGAGAGGTTATATGCGAGTAAAGCTCCTTAGGTGAGAGGTTGAAGGGGTGCAAATTTGCTCGAGACCCAAGTGGACTTCTCGTGTCCCAGAACACGAAAATCGACTACTTATGTCTATCAACATTCTACAAAACACCGAGATGGCCATCCTGGGAAATCACAGTGGACAATCTCTCTTGATGATGAAGCTCTGTCATTTCGATGTTCTTGTGAAGGAGGGTGGATTATCGGATCTAGTGGATGGGGGATTTACCTTGTTGAAGGAGTTATCTCTTATCTCGGATACGACCGGGAGGCTGGTGAGGTGTTCTTCGCTAAGTTTGATAACCACGCTCAAGACCTTTGGCATGGTTATCCGTGCGATTATAAGAAGAATAACCAATGCCCTTCTCCAGATATCTTACAAGATTGGGTTCATCGCGGCTATCTTAGGCTCGCTCAGATGCGGAAGATCACTAAGGGGCAGAGATGCGTGATCTGAAAATAGCCGTTGAAGGACGTTGGTGGGATACGTTGCTTTATAAAGGGAAGCTCCACGCCCTTACTCCAGAAGGTGACTGGGAAATTTTCGACTGGGATGCCGTGATTGCTGAGCTTGCAGAGACGGTAGAGGAACGCGCTGGAGCCGCTATTCAATACGCATTTCGATCGAGTAATGCTATTAGCAACGGCAATTTAAATCGTGACGACGTTATAGAGGGGTTCTCAAGAGTTCCAACGGAAAGTTTTGAGATCTCGTCTAAAAAGCTGCGAAGACACCTTCTTCTTAAGGGTAGTGCAGTAAGCTCATTCCCTAGCACATCAATGCTTATGCATTATGACAGAATGGTGATTTCATCTCTGGGTGGCGTCTACACTGAATACATAAACCCGAACGACGTTTCAATTGGCTCATTAAAAAGGATAACATCTGTCGCTACGCGACAAATTTCCGCAGCATATGGGAGGATCGCATGTGCTTCAGGCGAAGCTGGCTTGCGCCAACTTGATCTACAGCTCGAAAGCGGATTTCATCCGAATGAAAGTGATGGGTATCAGCTGACTCAAGAAAGCTGTGACGCATGTGATTGGATGTATCAGAACGTATCGGCGATGTCGTATCATGGAAATAGCATTATCGCGAAGTTTGATAGAACAAATGAGTTCTTCCAGCCAGCAGGCGCCCAGCAATCAGGAGGTGAAATTGAAGAGGGCGGTGTTGAAAGGCTTGAGTTTTCGGGAATAGAAAGTTTGACCGAAGGTCTTAACGAGAATAGGCGCAATGGAAAGGTTATAGCTTGGGGATCACACGATAAGATTTATCGAATTTCTGGAAGTATTTTGGAGTCTTTCAGGTTCATTTCGTCAGGGAAAAGATACGACTTAGGTGCGGTCGAGCTACCAAGTTCCGCAGGCGAAATTGTGTCGGTCAAAGCGGCACTATTTGGCGTCGTGGTTGAGTTTGACGCTAGTGTTGTGGTCATAAGAGGTGGTGGTGATTGTTTGATAATTGAGGGTGAGCCAATAAATACATCGACTTTCCCCCGGTCGAAAAGCTACGAAAATCAGCTTCACTTAATATTCGATGATCAGTTGTCAGTTGTTTCATTGAATTCGCCTATTGAAAGCGAGGACTTTTATCAGAAGAAGTTTGGTTCTAAGGCTCCCTCAGGGTGGTTTGGATGATTAGCGTTGCAGACAAATTGAACTTTGTTTAGTGTGAGCCCCAGTACATTGCCTCGGACTCGCATTCAGTCAACCGGTAGCCATGCGACCATAAGCTAAGACAGCTAAGCGGTATTCCCCCCCCCCTCACGCCGTATCCTCCGCCACTGCCGCCTTGTACAACTCGCGGATGCGGGTGAGCACGGGGCCGCGGCCTCCGTCGGGGCCGATGGGGCGGCCGTCGATCTCGGCGACCGGGGTCTGGGCGCCGAAGGTGCCGGTCAGGAAGGCCTCGTCGGCGCCGTAGGCCTCGACCAGGGAATAGTTCTTCTCGAACACGGGGATGTCGTTGGCGCGGCAGAGGTCGATGACCTTGCGGCGGGTGACTCCGTTCATGCAGTAGTCGCCGGTGCTGGTCCACACCTCGCCCTTCCTCACGATGAAGAAGTTGCAGGCGTTGGTCGTGTTCACGAAGCCATGCGGGTCGAGCATCAGCCCCTCGTCGGCGCCCGCCTGCTCGGCCTGCAGACAGGCGATCACGCAGTTCAGCTTGGAGTGGCTGTTGTACTTGGCGTCCTGGCTCATCGGCAGGCCGCGCACCTGCGGCACGGTGGCGAGGCGGATGCCCTTCTTCTGGAGCGCGTCGACGGGCTTGGAATGCTCGAGGATCATCACGATCGTCGGCCCGGTGCGGCTGAGCGAGGGGTGCTGGAACGGCCGCACCTTCACGCCGCGCGTCACCATGAGGCGGCAGTGGACGTCGGTCTCCATCCCGTTGGCCTCGCGCGTCCGCTCGAGCTCGGCCACCAGCGTCTCGCGGTCTAGGCCGATGTCGAGCGCGACCGCCTTGCAGGCCTCGTAGAGCCGGTCCATGTGATCGTCGAGAAACGCCCACTTGCCGTTGTAGAGGCGCAGCCCCTCCCACATGCCGTCGCCCAGCATGAAGCCTGAATCGTAGACCGAGACCTTCGCCTCGTCCCGGTGCTTCAGCTCCCCGTCGACGTAGATCAGGATGTCGCGGTTGCGGGGATCGTCCTCGGCGGAGTGGGTGGTCGTTTCCTGGTCGTGCATCGGGGGTCCTGCCTGTTCGTGTTCAGGCGGACAATGCGCCGGGGCGGCGCGGCATTCAATCGGGGCGGTCGTGCCTCAGCTGCACATGCTCTCGGCGGTGTCGATGAAGCGGGAGTAGCGGCGCCAGGCCTCGTCGGCGTGGGGCCGGTCGTCGAGTTTCATCCGCTGGAGCCGCTCGGGGTCGGAGAAGTAGCGCGCCGTCTCGCGCTGTTCGCTGCGGTTGAGCGTCTGGTGCGCGGCGCGCTGCACGCAGCCGCACAGCGCGGCGTTGTTGTTGCCGCGGTCGGACGCCATGCAGGCGTTGGCCACGGGTCCGGTGCTGCCACGCTCCCCGCCGCAGGATGCCACTGCGAGGATCGCCACCACGAGGATCAGGCGTTTCATGTGTTGGGACTGCCCCGGTCTGTTCTGCTCTGCCTTTTCGGGTCGCCACGGCCCCGTTTCCCGCGTGTCTCGGTCGCGTCCCACGTTCGGATTCTGCCTCAGCCGGTCGCCGCAGGCAACCGGGGGCCGGACGGAAAACACGACGGGGGCCAACAAAACCGTCACACTCGTGTGATCTTAAGCGCGTCGCAACGACGGGAGATCCGCAATGGACGATATGGGCAAGGACAGCGGACAGGACTGGCTGGAGGCGGAGCTCGCCGACACGCTCGACGAGGATTACGAGATCGAGCTCGAGGACGCGGTCCTGTCGATGAAGATCAAGGAAATCTACCGGAACGCTCATGGCGAGACGCTGCCGCGCCCGGAGTATTTCCGGGCGCTGCTGCAGCTCCAGTCCGAGCTCATCAAGCTGCAGGACTGGGTGGTGCACAACCGGGAGAAGGTGGTCGTCCTCTTCGAGGGCCGCGACTCGGCGGGGAAGGGCGGCGTCATTAAGCGGATCACGCAGCGGCTCAATCCCCGCGTCGCGCGGGTCGTGGCGCTGCCCGCGCCGACGGATCGCGAGAAGAGCCAGTGGTATTTCCAGCGCTACGTGCCGCACCTTCCGGCGGGCGGCGAAATGGTGTTCTTCGACCGCTCCTGGTACAACCGGGCGGGCGTCGAGCGGGTGATGGGCTTCGCCGACGAGGACCAGGTGGAACAGTTCTTCACCGACGTGCCGGAGTTCGAGCGGATGCTTGTCCGCTCCGGAATCCGGCTGGTGAAATACTGGTTCTCGATCACGGATGAAGAGCAGCAGATGCGCTTTCTCGTGCGGATCCACGATCCGCTGAAGCAGTGGAAGCTGTCGCCGATGGACCTGCAGAGCCGGGTAAAGTGGGAGAGCTACACCAAGGCCAAGGAAGAGATGTTCGCCCGCACCAACATCCCCGAAAGCCCGTGGTACATCGTTCCCGGCAACGACAAGAAGCGGGCCCGGCTGAACTGCATGGACCACC
Organism: Pelagovum pacificum; assembly: GCF_016134045.1. Lineage (NCBI taxonomy): Bacteria > Pseudomonadati > Pseudomonadota > Alphaproteobacteria > Rhodobacterales > Paracoccaceae > Pelagovum > Pelagovum pacificum. The sequence continues at coordinate 755,527 of NZ_CP065915.1, forward strand.
TGCTGTCGCTGTTTCCCTACGAGGACGTGCCCCACGAGGAGATCACGCTGCCCGAGCGGGTCTACAATTCGGATTACGAGCGGTCCGTCCTGCCGCCCGAGCTTTACGTGCCGTCGAAATACTAGGGCAGGGGGCTAGGCCGGCGCGTAGCTCAGACAGACGGTCTGCGCGCCGAACCTTTCGGTCCCGATGAGCCGCAGCGGCGGAAGCGGGCCGGCGAAGAAGGGTTTGCCCGAGCCGACGACAGTGGGCGACAGGTAGAGACGATATTCGTCGATGAGGCCGAGTTCCCCGAGCGTGTGGGCGAGTGCCGGGCCGCCGACATCGACTTCGCCCTCGAGTTCGGCCTTCAACTGGCCGAGCGCGGGGCCAAGATCGCCGCGGATCAGCGTCGCGTTCGGTCCGACAGACGTCAGCGTCTTCGAGACCACCCATTTCGGGCAGCGCCGCCAGGCTGTCGCGAAGGCCCGTTCCGGCTCCGACCAGTCGGGATTGTCGTCGTCCCAGTAGCGCATGATTTCGTAGAGGCGGCGTCCATACAGGCTGCCGGCAATGCCGCCGACGTAGCGGACCCAATGGTCGAACAGACCGGGCTCCGGCGCGAAGGAGTCGTGATCGACGTAGCCGTCGAGCGAGACGTTCATCCCGAACACAAACCTTGCCACCGCACATTCCTCCTGCCCGGTGGCCTGATCTTACAGCGTCACCGCGCGCCCGGCGACCATTTTCGCGCGGGGCTGCCGGGCACCGCGTGGGGGACCGCCAGACACGAGGTGCCTGCTTTCAGGGCAAACTGCGCGGTAACGTCACAGGCGATGCGCCGGTGCGCTGCATTGGCTTTGACCACCTCGGTGCGGCCTGCATGATGTCGGTCGGCGACGCGCGCGCCGCCACATGATATGGGAGACGAATTTGCTGACACGCCTGGTACCTGCCGCTTTTGCCACCTTTGCCCTGGCCGCCCCGGCCCTGGCGCAGACCGACATGCCCTTCGCGCTCGACTGGCGCTTCGAGGGGCCGTCCGCGCCTTACTTCCTTGCCATCGACAACGGATATTTCTCCGATGCCGACCTGAACGTTGAGATCACCGAGGGCAACGGGTCGCTCGACGCCATTCCGAAGGTCGCCACCGGCGCCTTCCCGGTCGGGTTCGCCGACATCAACAGCCTGATGCGCTTCCTCGACCAGAACCCCGGTGCGCCGGTGACCGCCGTGATGATGATCTACGACAAGCCGCCCTTTGCGGTCGTCGGGCGCAAGTCGCTCGGCATCGAAGAGCCGGCGGATCTCGAGGGCTCCGTTCTCGGCGCGCCGCCGCCGGACGGTGCATGGGCGCAGTTCCCGATCTTCGCTGCAGAGAACGATCTCGACATGGATGCGATCACGGTTGAGGAAGTCGGCTTCCCGACGCGCGAGCCGATGCTGGCGGAAGAGCAGGTCGACTCCGTGACCGGCTTCTCCTTCTCGTCCACGCTGAACCTGCTGCGCCTCGGCGTGCCGGAGGATGACCTCACCGTGCTGCTGATGGCGGATCACGGCGTCGACCTTTATGGCAACGCGGTCATCGTGAACACCGACTTCGCGGCCGAGAACCCGGAGGCGGTGACCGCCTTCCTCGGCGCCATCGCGGAGGGCTGGAAGGCGGCGATCGCCGATCCGGACGCCGCCATCGTGTCGCTGCTGGAGCGCAACCCGGCGGCCGATGCCGAGCTCGAGACGCAGCGCCTGCAGATGTCGATCGACGACAACGTGCTGACCGACTACGTGGCCGAGAACGGCCTCGGCGGGATCGACGAGGACCGGATGGCCGGCGCGATCGAGCAGACACAGACTGTCTACGAGTTCCAGAACGAGCCCGACGCCGCACTCTACTTCGATGGCAGCTACCTGCCGCCCGCCGAAGAGCTGATGCTTCAATAAGACCTCAAGGGACCGGCCCCCCGATGCGGGGCCGGTCCGCCAAGACCGGGCGCCCCATGACAAACCTCATCGACATCAAGGGCGTGACCCACGCCTATCGCACGCCGAACGGTCCGCTGCCGGTGCTCGACAACCTCGAAATCGGCGTACCCGAAGGCGAGTTCGCCGCCGTCGTCGGCCCCTCGGGCTGCGGGAAGTCCACGCTGACCCGCCTGGTCGCCGGGCTGATGAAGCCCGACGCGGGTGAAGTCTGGCTGCATGGCGAGCTGGTAAAGAGCCCTCGCAAGACGGTCGGCATGGCCTTCCAGAACCCGGTGCTGCTGGAGTGGCGCAGCATCCTCGACAACGTGATCCTTCCGCTCGAGATCGTGTCGCCCTCCATGCCGCGCGCGAAACGGCGCGAGCGGGCGGAGGAGTTGCTGGAGCTCGTCGGCCTGACGGGGTTCGAGGACAAGCGGCCGTCCGAACTGTCGGGCGGCATGCGCCAGCGGGCCTCGCTCTGCCGGGCGATCGTGCACAAGCCGGATGTCCTCATCATGGACGAGCCGTTCGGCGCGCTCGACGCCTTCACGCGCGAGGACCTGTGGCAGACGATGCACGAGCTTCGCGCGAAGGAGCCGTTCACCGCCGTTCTCATCACGCATGACCTGCGGGAGAGCGTCTACCTCGGCGACCAGGTGATCGTGCTGTCCGGGCGGCCTGCGACGACGCAATATATCATGGACGTGAAATATCCCGGGGAGGGGCTGCGCAAGCTCGACGGGCTCTACACGCCCGAGGCGGCCGAGATGCTGTCGATCCTGCGCGAGCAGATCCGCATCGCGCAGGGCCGCCAGCCCGGTGAAGAGGGGGCACACTGATGGAGCGGTTCCAGAAAGTCGCGGTGCCCGTCGCCGCAATCGTCGCATTTCTTCTCCTGTGGGAGCTGTTGGTCTGGGCGAACGGCTGGCCGAACTACGTGATGGCGTCGCCCTCCGACCTGCCGGCGGCCTACGCGCGCTTTGCAGGGCTGTTCATCGAGGGCAGCTGGCAGACGCTCTGGCGGACCGTGGCGGGGCTTGGCCTTGCCGTGATCTTCGGCACGCTGCTCGGCATGGTCATGGGCTTCTCGCGGATCGCGCGGGATGCGCTCTATCCACTTCTCGTCGGGTTCAACGCGGTCCCGAAGGCGACGCTGGTGCCGGTGCTGGCGCTCCTGTTCATCGGCCAGCACAATTTCAACACGGTGCTGATGGCGTTCCTGATCTCGTTCTTCCCGATCGCGGTGTCCGTCGGGATCGGGCTGTCGACGCTGGAGCCGGAGTACCGCGACATCCTGCGCTCACTCGGGGCGAGCCGGCTGACGATCTTCTACAAGATCGCGCTGCCCAAGACCCTGCCGGAGTTCTTCGGCGCGCTGAAAGTCTCGGTTACGCTGGCCTTCATCGGCACCAACCTCGTCGAGATCATCTCGCCCCACGGGCGGGGGCTGGGCGCGCTGTTCCTGTCGGGGCAAACCAATTCCAACTACCCGCTGATGTTCGCCGTTCTGATCGCGCTCGCCGTGCTCGGGATCATCCTCTACTACGCGGTGGTCTGGCTGGAACGTACCTTCGCGGGCTGGGCCGAACGGCCGCAGGGCTGAGGCCAACGGGGCCGGGCCCTCGGGCGACGCTCGCCTGCGGCGTCGCCCCGCCCGCCGTCCCGCGGGCCGGTGCCCTTTCCTCCGGGCGCGGACCTGATACATGGGAGCCGAGGCAGCAAGGACCCGACCTATGACCGACCGACTTCGCCTGACCATCGCGCAGATCAACGCGACCGTGGGGGACCTCGCCGGCAATGCCGCGAAGGCCCGCGCCGCGTGGGACGCAGGCAAGGCCGCCGGCGCCGACATGGTGGTCATGCCCGAGATGTTCCTGTCCGGCTACCAGGCGCAGGACCTCGTGATGAAGCCGGCCTTCGTGATCGATTGCGACCGCTACATCCGCCAGCTCGCCGCCGAATGCGCCGACGGGCCGGCCCTCGGCATCGGGGCGCCGGGCTACGAGGGGACCGAGCTCTACAATTGCTACTTCGTGCTGCAGGGCGGGGAAATCCGGGTCGTCCAGCAGAAGCACGACCTGCCGAACTTCACCGTGTTCGACGAGAAGCGCCTGTTCTCCTCCGGTCCGCTGACCGGTCCCTTCGATCTGAACGGGGTGCGGATCGGTCTGCCGATCTGTGAAGATGCGTGGCACGAAGAAGTGCCCGAGGCGATGGTCGAAAGCGGGGCGGAGATCCTCGTCGTGCCCAACGGCTCCCCCTATTTCCGGGACAAGTTCGACGTGCGGATGAACCAGATGGTCGCCCGCGTCGTGGAGAACGACGTGCCACTCGTCTACCTCAACCAGGTCGGGGGACAGGACGACCAGGTTTTCGATGGCGGCTCTTTCGTGCTCAACCGGCACGGGGTGCTGGCGATGCGGCTGCCGATCTTCCTCGAAGAGATCGCCCATGTCGATTTCGAACGTGGCGACGACGGCTGGCAGGCCACGCCGGGCGAGATCGCCGAGCTGCCTGACAGCCTCGAGCAGGACTGGCACTGCATGGTGCTCGCCCTGCGGGACTACATGGCTAAGACGGGTTTCCGGAAAGTGCTTCTGGGCCTGTCGGGCGGAATCGATTCCGCCTGCGTCGCTGCGGTCGCCGTCGATGCGCTCGGGCCCGAGAACGTGCGCTGCGTGATGCTGCCGTCGGAATACACCTCCGAGCACAGTCTCGAGGATGCGAAGGCGGTCGCGAAGAATCTCGGTTCGACCTACGATTTCGTGCCCATCAAGGAGGTGCGCGATGCCGTGACCGGCACGCTCGCGCCGCTGTTCGAAGGCTACGATGCCGACCTGACAGAAGAGAACATCCAGTCGCGGATCCGGGGGCTGCTCCTGATGGCGCAGTCGAACAAGTTCGGCGAGATGCTTCTGACCACCGGCAACAAGTCCGAGGTCGCGGTCGGCTACGCGACGATCTACGGCGACATGTCGGGCGGCTACAATCCGATCAAGGACCTCTACAAAACGCGGGTCTTCGACATCTGCCGCTGGCGCAACGCCAATCACCGGGACTGGATGGACGGCCCGGCGGGCGAGGTGATCCCGACCCGCGTGATCGACAAGCCGCCGAGCGCCGAACTGCGCGCCGACCAGAAGGACGAGGACAGCCTGCCGCCCTACGAGGTGCTCGACGGCATCCTGACGATGCTGGTGGACGACGACCGTTCGGTCGCGGATTGCGTCGACGCAGGCTACGACCGGGAGATCGTGAAGAAGGTCGAGCACTTACTCTACATCAGCGAATACAAGCGCTTCCAGTCGGCACCGGGGACGCGGCTCTCGATGCGGGCCTTCTGGCTCGACCGGCGCTACCCGATCGTGAACCGCTGGCGCGACCCGAGCTGACGGCCCTTACGTCCAGCTATCGTCGGTGAGCCGGCGCCCGAGCGGGCAGTCGGGGCGCGGCACCTCGGCGACGCGTGCGACCATCTGAACCACCGAAGCGGGGTCGGCGCGGCAGATCTCCGGGCTTTCCTGTCCGGGCGGATAGGCCCCGATCACCGCGAAGTCCGACGAGGCGGAGACCCGTTTGTGGCCGACCCCGGCCGGCAGGATCATCACGTCGCCCGCCTGAACGTCGAGTTGCGGCCCGTCGGGACCGCCGACATGGATCACGGCGCTGCCGGCGGCGACGCCAAGGACTTCGTGACTGGCGGGGTGAAAATGGTGGTAGTCGTAAACGCTCCAGCGCCACGTGCCGCGCCATCCGTTCGCCAGAAACGTCTCTTCAATCTGATCGGGTGCTACGGCGCTGCGGACCAGCAGGGCAGGCCAGGCGGGGTGGTTCGGGATGCCTCCGTTGGCCGGGACCATCACCTGGTCGAGGTCGATTTCTGCTGACATTGCGATGGCTCCACTCTCTCTGCGTGTATGCTTGCTTTGCATTTCAATCTGACATGCCACGTGAGGTTCGATCAACGTGATAGGCGCTTTTGCGCCTGTCGCTGCGTCAACGCCGGAACGAATAGCATGGCTCGTTGCTTCCTCCAGTCATCAGACGGCCCGCACCAGCGACTGCATCCGGTCGGACGGGTCGACCATTTGGAGGAAGATAAATGAAACATCTCAAAACTCTCACCGCTTCGGCCCTCGCGATTGCCGTGGCCGCTCCCGTTGCCGCCGCTCCGTTCGATGCCGGCGTCATCACAGACCTCAACATTCGCCGCGGCCCGGGCCCGGACTTTGAAGTGGTGGGCGTGATCCCCGCCGATGGCACCGTCACCGTGAACGGCTGTCTCGAAGACGCCGGCTGGTGCGAAGTGTCGTTCGACGGGCAGACCGGCTGGGCCTATGACCAGTACCTTGCCGTCGAGCCCGGCATGGCCGACCCGATCGACGAAGAGGGTGTCGAAGCCGACATCGTGGCCGACGCCGAAGCCGACGTGGCAAACCCGGAGCGCGTGATCGTCGCGCAGCGTCCGTCCACGGTCGAAGTCGACACGATCACCTACCAAGATGAAGCCACGGAAGGTGAACAGTCGCTCGGTGCCGGGATCGGTGCGACGGCGGGTGCCCTTACGGCCTACGCTCTTGGTGGTCCGGCGGCCGGTATCGTGGCCGGTGGGATCTTCGGTGGCGCCGCGGGTGCGGAAGCCAGCGACGAAGTCGAGCGCACCGTGACCTATGTTCGCGAGAACCCGGTCGAGACGGTTTACCTCGACGGCGAAGTCGTGGTCGGCGCGCAGGTCCCGAACAGCGTGCAGACCTATGAGCTGCCCGATGCGGACGGCTACGACTACCTCACGGTCAACCAGGTTCCGGTGATCGTCGATGCCGAGACCGGCACGATCGTTCGCGCAATCCGGTAATCGTTCCGATGCCGACACGACGCACATTGTGCGTCTGAAAGGGCCTCCACCCAGCCGGGTGGAGGCTCGTTTCGTTCCTGGAGGTGCGACCTTGCGCGAATGCGCACAGGATCGTCGCTTACATGCCAATTCCCTTCCTGCCGGTCAGGACTAGGTCGCAGGGAGATTGCAACTCTCGACAGAAAGGTTTGCCATGAGCGCTCCGAAAATTCTCGTCCTGTTCTACACGACCTACGGCACCAACCACGCCATCGCCGAAGCCGCGGCTGATGCCGCCCGCGAAGCTGGCGCTGAAGTGAAAGTCGTCCGTGCCCGCGAGACCGCCCCGCAAGAGGCGATCGACGGCCAGGAGCCCTGGAAAGCGCAGATCGAGAAGATGGCGCATATTCCCGAGGCGACCGCCGACGACATGGTCTGGGCCGATGGCTACTTCGTCTCCGTGCCGACTCGCTACGGCGTTCCGGCCAGCCAGATGCGCGCCTTCATCGACACGCTCGGCCCCATCTGGCAAGAGGGCAAGCTCGCCAACAAGACCTTCACGGCGACTACGTCCGCCCAGAACGTGCACGGCGGACAGGAGACGACGATCCACTCGCTCTACACCACCGCCATGCACTGGGGGACGATCATCGTCGCACCGGGATATGCCGATCCGGTGAAGTTCGAGGACGGCGGCAACCCCTACGGCTACTCGGCCCAGGCCGGCTCCTTCGACGAGAAGGGCAAGGAATCGGTCGCCTACCAGGCGAAGCGTCTCGTCGAATTCACGAAGAAGCTGACCGCCTGACGTCATGGTAAAGCTCCCCGGTCGTGCTAGGCTCGGCCGGGGAGACCGCCATGACAGAGAACAAGACGCAGCCGACCGGGTCCGACGTGACCGCTTTTCTCGAAGCGGTGGAGAATCCGGTCCGGCGCGCCGACGGCCTGGCGCTCGACGCGCTGTTTCGCGACGTCACAGGCTATGGTCCCCGCATGTGGGGGCCTACGATCGTCGGCTATGGCCGCTACCACTACCGCTACGACAGTGGCCGCGAGGGCGATTTCCTCGCCACCGGGTTCAGCCCCCGCAAGGCCAACCTCTCCATCTACATCATGCCCGGCTATCAGGACTACGGCACGATTCTCGCGCGGCTCGGCAAGCATAAACTGGGCAAATCGTGCCTCTACGTGAACCGGCTCTCCGACATCGACACCGACGTCTTGTCCGAGCTGATCCGCGCCGGGCTTCGCGATCTCGACGCCAGATGGCCGGTCAGCGGCCCCTAGAGCTCGCTCACCACGCAGGCCGGCAGCAGCCGGTCGAGGTCGACCCGATGACAGAGCTGCGTGCCCGGCGTCGTCACGGCCGCGCTCGCCGCGGCGGCACCCCATGACAAGGCTGTCTCCACCGGCTCTCCGCTGGCGAGCGCCATCGTGAAGCCGCCGACGAAGCTGTCGCCCGCGCCGACCTTGCTGTTCACCACGACCGGCGCGGCCGAGACGTGCAGCAGCCGGTCGGCCTCCGCCATCACGGAGCCATCTGCGCCCCGTGCCACGATCACCATCCGCGCCGCGCCGCGCTGGACCAGACTGCGGGCGAAAATCGCACTGTCGCGGCGGCTGGCAAGCGGGCGGCGTGCCAGTTCCTCGGCCTCGTGCTGATCCATGCGCAAGACGAAGGGCGGCTTTTCCTGCCCGGCGGCGAGGTGGGCAAGTGCCGGACCCGAGGTGTCGAGGATGATCTCTTCCGACGTTCCGGCGAAGTCGTGGCAGATGCGCGCGTAGAGGTCCGGCGCGGCGCCCGACGGTCCGCTTCCCGACAGGACGAGGTAACCGTCCCCGGTCGCGGCGTCGAGGATCGCCTGCCGCACGGCGGCGATGTCGCGGCTCTCCCATTCCGGGCCGGGCAGCATGAAGCGGAATTGGTCGTTGGTGGAAAGATCGGTGACGGCGAGGCTCTGCCGCGTCTCGCCGGGCGCGGCATGAACGACCGGGTTGAGCCCGGCCCGGCTCAGCAGGTTCAACAGGGATTGCCCGGTATCCCCGCCGAGCGCGACGAAGCAGCGGGCCTCTCCGCCAAGCTGGTGGATCGCGCGCGCCACGTTGAGGCCCCCGCCGCCGGGATCGGTGTCGGGCGGGCCGCAGCGCAGTTTCACGTTCGGCTGGGCATGCGCGACCGAGGTCGCGAGGTCGAGCGCGGGATTCAGGGTGACGGTCAGGATATCGCGCATGTGAGCGGCCTTCGGTGACGTTGCCGCGGGAGAGTGCCAGTCGCCGCGCGACCTGCCAAGCCTTTGTCAGTCGGGCGGCCTTCGCCCGTCTCGCGCGTCTCCGGTCTTCTTTGGGCTTTCAAATATTCGCGGGGGTGAATTGGCCGAAGGCCAAGAGGGGGCAGAAAGCCCCCTGTTTCGCCCGATCGTCAGGGAGGGCGCCCAAGGCGCGCGCGCGAGCGCGCTCCGCCGGATCAGGCCTGCGTCAGTCCCACCACTGGTCGATGGCGGCGATGTCGTCGTCGGACCAGCCGAAGTGGTGGGCGAACTCGTGCACCGTCACATGCGCGACGAGGTCGGTGAAGGTGACGTTGCCGCGCTCCGCCCACTCGTCCAGCAACGCGCGGCGGAACAGCCAGACCGTGTCCGGCCCCGACGGCACGTCCATCACCGATTTCTGGGTCAGCGGCACGCCGTCATACAGGCCCGAGATGTCGAACGGCCCGGCTTCCATGTCCTCGAGCACATCGTCGGGCGGAAACTCCACGACGCGCAGGCTGACCGCGCGCGCGGCGTCGCGGAAGGTCTCGGGCAGCGTCTCCACCGTGTCGCGGGCGATCTGCTCTATCTCGTCGAGGGTCGGTGCGGTCAGGTCCATGGGCTTCGATATGGACAAAAGCCCGGCCTTGTGAAAGAGCCTCGGCGCATGACAACCACCCGTTTCGCCCCTTCGCCGACCGGCTACCTGCACATCGGCAACCTGCGCGCCGCGCTGTTCAACTTCGCCATCGCCCGCAAGGCCGGCGGAACGTTCATCCTGCGCATCGACGACACCGATCCCGAGCGGTCGAAGCAGGAGTACGTGGATGCGATCCGCGAGGACCTGACGTGGCTCGGCCTGAGCTGGGACCGGGAGGAACGGCAATCGGACCGGATCGCGCGCTACATGGAGGTCAAGCAGCAGCTGATCGACATGGGGCGGCTCTACGAGTGTTTCGAAAGCCCGACCGAGCTGGACCTGAAGCGGAAGAAGCAGCTCAACATGGGCCGCCCGCCGGTTTATGACCGCGCCGCTCTCGACCTCTCCGAGGCGGAGAAGGACAAGCTGCGCGAGGAACGCGGCGGCTACTGGCGCTTCAAGCTGGACCATGCGCGGATCGAGTGGACCGACGGCATCCTCGGCGATATCTCCATCGACGCAGCGAGCGTGTCGGACCCGGTGCTGATCCGCGCGGACGGGCAGGTGCTGTATACCTTCGCGTCGGTCGTGGACGACACCGACTTCGGGATCACCGACGTCGTGCGCGGCTCGGACCACGTGACCAACACGGCGACGCAGATCCAGATCATCGAGGCGATCGGCGGCACGGTTCCGGCCTTCGCGCACCATTCGCTGCTGACCGGCCCGCAGGGTGAGGCGCTGTCGAAGCGGCTCGGCACCCTGTCGCTGCGCGATTTGCGCGCGCGGGGCATCGCGCCGATGGCGATCCTGTCGCTGATGGCGCGGCTCGGCTCCTCCGATCCGGTCGAACTGCGTGAGACGGTGGACGAGATCGTCGAGGGCTTCGACATCGGCAGCTTCGGCTCCGCCCCGACCAAGTTCGACAGCGAGGACCTGATCCCGCTCACTCACCGCTGGCTGTCCCATCGACCATACGAGGCCGTGAAGGCAGACGTGCTGGCGCTTGGCGTGCCGGAAGAGCTCGGCCCCACATTCTGGGACGTCGTCCGCGAGAATATCGACACGCTTGAGAGCATGTCGGGCTGGTGGGCGCTGTTCAACGAAGGCGGCGAGGCCAAGGTCGATGACGAGGACCGCGCCTTCGTGGACGAGGCGTTCGCCATGCTGGGCGAACCGCCGTACGGCCCCGAAACCTGGAGCGAGTGGACTTCCGCGGTGAAGGAGGCGACGGGCCGCAAGGGCAAGGGGCTGTTCATGCCGCTCCGCCGCGCGGTGACCGGCATGGATCGCGGCCCGGAAATGGCCGACGTCATGCGGCTGATGCAGGTGAAGCCCAAACCTTGATCTGTGCGGTATCGCACTAGTGATGCGTGGGTTTCGGGAATTACGTGCGCCGAAGCAGAGGTTATCTGTCGGCGCATCGTAGACCCAACCAACTGGACCAGATCCGAATGACCGAGACCCTCGACCGCTACGCGCCGCAGATGCTGAGCGTGTTCCGCATTGCCATCGCGCTGCCCTTCATCGCGCACGGCACCCAGAAACTCCTCAACTTTCCGGCGTCCGAGATGTCGGCGCCGCTGTTCTCGCTGCTTGGCCTTGCCGGCTTCCTCGAGATTGTCGGTGGAATCCTCGTGCTGATCGGCCTGTTCACCCGCGCGACGTCGTTCGTTCTGTCCGGCCTGATGGCCGTCGCCTACTTCATGGCCCACGCGCCGGCGAGCTTCTTCCCGGCCCTTAACGGCGGCGACGCGGCGATCCTGTGGTGCTTCGCGTTCCTCTACCTTGTCTTCGCGGGCCCGGGTCCATGGAGCGTCGACGCGAGCCGCAGCGGCTCGACTGTCGCGGCATGATCCAGAACGGGGGCCTTCGGGTCCCCGTTTTCGTTCAGGAGCCGACCGCCTCGGCTGCGATAAGGCGGCAGTCGAGGTCGCGCAGCAGGCTGTCGATGTAGCTTCGTTGCTCGGACGTCGGCTGCTGGAAGCGCGGGTAGATCGGCATCTCGCGGTCGTTCATCACCGGGGCATGCCAGCCGGTCGTCGTTTCGCAGAACCGTATGACGCCATCCTCTCCGAACAGCTCGAGATAGCCGAGGATCACCGTCTCGAGGTAGCTCAGCAGGATTGGGTGCGCCGTGTCGGGCGGGGAGAGCAGCCCTTCGGCGACTTCGTAAACGGCGGTGTCGGCACGCTCGCCGTCATTGGTGACCTCGTGCGTCACATCGCGGCGCAGGTAGGCGCGCTCGCGCTCGTCCAGCGCCTCCCAATCGGCACCTGGGACATCGGCGACGACGCCTTCGATCTCTGCATCCTCGTGACGCTCGACCGACAGGAAGGCGAGGGGGCGCAGCGTCGAGTGCCGCCAGACCCGGCGCCAGCCTGAGAGGCGGGCGATCCGGGCGTTGGGATAGTCATGCGTGGCGAGGTTGACGAGGCTGCCGTAGCCGAAAAATCTGGGTGTACTCATTCCCGAGCCCGTAACACGCGGGCAGGGCGCGCGGCCAGCGGACGGAGCGCGAAGAGAAGCCCGGCAAGCAGCGTCGCGAGCACTCCGCCCACGATGACGGCGATTGCCGAAGGCCAGACGACGGAAAAGCTCGTCTCCATGATGAAATGGCAGACGGCCCATCCCCCCGCGATTCCGGCGGCGAGCGCGACGAGCCCGGCGGCGAGGCCGAGCAGGGCGGAGCGTAGCGCGAAGCTTGCGAGGATGCGCGACCGGCTTGCGCCGAGCGTCTTCAATACCGCGCTTTCGTAGGTGCGGGTCCTCTCACCCGCCGCAGCTGCCCCGATCAGCACGAGGAAGCCGGTCAGCAGCGTCGCTGCCGCGCCGTAGCGCGTGGCCGCCGCGATCCCGCCGAGGAGTTCGACCACCCGGTCGATCGCGTCGCGCACGCGGATCGCGGTGATGTTGGGATAGGCGTCGGCGAGGTCGCGCAAGATCGCGGCTTCCGCCTCCGGCTCGGCGTAGACCGTGGAGATCCAGCTGTGCGGGGCGCCCGCCAGCGTGTTCGGGCTCATCGAGATGATGAAGCCGATGCCAGCCGTCTCGAAGTTCACTTCCCGGAAGGAGGCGATCTCGGCGGTGAACTCACGCCCGAGGATGTTGACTGTCACGGTGTCGCCGAGTTGCAGGCCGATCTCCGCGGCTTCATCCGCCGAGAAGGACATGAGGGGTGGGCCATCGTAATTTTCCGGCCACCATTCGCCTGCGGTGATGGATGTGTTGTCGGGCAGCTCTTCGGAGTAGGTGATGCCCCGGTCACCCTGGATCACCCAGTGGCCGCCGGCGACCTCGGTCGCGGGCTGGCCGTTGATCTGCGTGATGACGCCGCGCAGCATCGGGGCGCTGTCGACCCGAGACACGGCGGGATCGCCGTCGAGCCGTTCGCGGAAGCCGTCGATCTGGTCGGGCTGAATGTCGACGAAGAAGTAGCTCGGTGCGACGTCGGGCAGTTCGGTCGAGATCGCGTTGCGCAGGTTCCCGTCAATCTGTCCGACGGAGGCGAGCACCGTCAGGCCGAGACCGAGCGACAGGACGACAGACGTCGTCTCCCCTCCGCGCGCGCCGATGGCGCCGAGGGCAAGCCGCAGGGCAGGGCGGCCCCGGCTGACGCGGGCCAAGCCCCGAGAGACCCGCCGGGCGAGGAGGGCCGCCAGCGCGAGCACGATCAGCGCGCCGACGATGCCGCCGGCAGTTATCAGCGTCAGCTCGACCGTTCCGGAAAAGAGCACCGCCGCCCCGACGAGCAGTGCGAAGAGCACCGCCGTGATCGCGAGGTAGCGTGGCGCGGGCAACGCGCGGCCGCCGGAGAAGGCATCGCGGAACAGGGTCGCGGCGCGGATCTCTTCGGCGCGGGCGAGGGGCCAAAGCGTGAAGATCAGCGCGGCGAGGATGCCGTAAAGCGACGCCTCGATCAGCGGGCGGGCATAGATGCCGAATTCCGCCGGTATCGGCAGGTTCGCCTGGATCAGCGGCGAGAACAGGTTGGGCACGCCGACGCCGAGAATGAGACCGATCACCAAGCCGACGATGGTCAGCACGCCGATCTGGATGAAGTAGGTCTGGAACACGGTCGCACGGGTCGCACCGAGCGTCTTGAGCGTGGCGATGACCTCTGTCTTGCCGGCGAGGTAGGAGCGAACGGCGGAACTCACCCCGACGCCGCCGACCGCAAGGCCGGACAGCCCGACGAGGATGAGGAACGCGCCAAGCCGCTCGACGAACTCGCTGATGCCGGGGGCGCCTTCGCGGGCATCGCGCCATCGCAGGCCGTCGTTGCGGAACCGCTCTTCCGCTTCGGCCTCCAGCGCGGCGAGGTCGGCGCCCTCGGGCAGGTCGAGGCGGTATTGCGTGTCGAACAGCGTGCCTTCCTGCAGCAGGCCGGACTGGCCAAGGTCCTCCGTCCGGACCAGCGACACGGGGCCGAGGCCGAAGCCGCTGCCGGAATTGTCGGGATAGCGTTCGAGGATCGCAGTCAGAACGAAGTCCTGATCGCCGAGGCGGAACGTGTCACCGGGGGACAGGCCAAGCCGGTCGGCGAGCACGCGCTGCATCAGCCCGCCGGGCAGGGTGCCGTCGCCCTCGAACGCTTCGGCAAGCGGAATTTCGGGGTCCAGCACGGCGGTGCCGGCGAGGGGGTAGAGGTCGTCGACCGCCTTCACCTGGGTGAGCGCGCGCTCGGGCTCGTCCCGGTCGACCACGGCGAGAGAGCGGAACTCGACCACTTCGGAGATGCGGTCGGCGATGCTCTCCATCCACTCGAGCTCCACATCGCGGGCGAAGCGGTAAGTGAATTGAACCTCCGCATCGCCACCGAGCAGGGCCGCGCCTTCCCGCGTCAAGCCCGCTTCGATCGCGGAGCGGACAGTGCCGACCGCGGCGATGGCCGCGACGCCGAGAGCGAGGCAGGCGATGAAGATGCGAAAGCCGGAGAGGCCGCCGCGCAGCTCCCTCCGGGCGATGCGGGCGGCGACCGGCCAGCTCATTCGGCGGCGCTCGCCGTGGCGGCGGAGCTTTCGATCCGTCCATCGCGAAGGCCGACGACCCGGTCACAGCGGCGGGCGAGATCGAGCGAGTGCGTCACCATGATGAGCGTCGCGCCGTGCCGGTCGCGCAGGCCGAAGAGCAGATCCATGATCGCGCCGCCGTTCGTCTCGTCCAGATTGCCGGTCGGTTCGTCAGCAAGAAGGATGGCCGGCCGCGGCGCGGAGGCACGGGCGAGCGCGACGCGCTGCTGTTCGCCCCCGGACAATTGCGAGGGGTAGTGGTCGCCGCGATGGCCGAGGCCGACGGCCTCGAGTTCCGCCGCCGCGCGGTCGAACGCATCGCGTATGCCGGCCAGTTCCAGCGGTGTCGCGACATTCTCAAGCGCGGTCATTGTCGGGATCAGGTGGAAGCTTTGGAAGACGACCCCCATATTATCCCTGCGAAACCGGGCGAGCGCGTCTTCGTTCATGGAGGTAAGGTCTTGGCCGAGCGCCATGATCGATCCCGACGATGCGCTTTCGAGCCCGCCCATGAGCATGAGGAGCGACGACTTGCCCGACCCGCTTGGCCCCACGAGACCCAGCGTCTCCCCCCTGTTCACCGACATCGAGATGTCGTGCAGGATGTCGACCCGACCCGCGTTGCCCATCAGGGACAATGAAACGTCGGACAGCGAAAGAATGGACTCTGGCATACGGGGTCTTTCGGCTCTGTTCGGCTCATTCCGATATGGGGCTGTTCGCCGCGCCTGCAATATAGGCGCCGTTGTCATGGTTGCCGGATGCGCCACCGCAGACGCCGATACGATCACGATTGCGGCGTTTGGCGACAGCCTTACCCAAGGCTACGGACTGCCCGCACAGCAAGGCTTTGTGCCCCAGCTCGAAGAGTGGCTGCGCGCGAATGGCGCAGACGTGACCGTGGTTAACGCGGGGGTCTCGGGCGACACGACGGCGGGGGGGCTCAGCCGCGTCGACTGGGCGATCACGCCCGAGACGGACGCGATGATCCTGGAACTCGGCGCGAACGACTTCCTGCGCGGTATCGACCCCGCAGTGAGCCGGGAGAACCTCGACGGCATTCTCTCCGTCGCAGACGAGGCCGGGCTGGAGACGCTGCTGGTCGCCATCCCCGCGTCCACCAACTACGGCACTGAATTCAAGACACAATTCGACGGCATGTACGTCGACCTCGCCGAGAAATACGACGTGCCGCTCTACCCGAATTTCATGGAGCCACTGGGCGAGGGCGAGACGGTCGCCGGGGCGGCGGAACAGTATCTTCAGTCCGACGGCCTGCATCCGACGGCGGAGGGCGTCGCCCTGATCGTCGAGGGGATCGGGCCGTCCGTGCTCGAGCTTATCGAGGGGCTCGAGTGAGGTGCCCGGCCGGTTTTTCCTAACCCGGCCGATGGACGAGGTCGCCGATTTCCTCGGCGTTCGCGACGTCCCGAACGATCCGCCGCGTCACAACATCCAGCCGGGGCAGGAGGTGCTCACCCTCACCCCCGGCGGTGTCGAACGGATGCGGTGGGGGCTGATCCCGGTCGGTCGCAAGAACGCGCGTGGCCGTCCGGTGATGGAAACCCTCGTGAACGCGCGCTCTGAGACCGTCTTCGACAAGTCGGCCTATGAGGGTGTCCGTCGGGCGATCGTCGCGGTCGACGGCTGGTACGAGTGGACTGGCAAGCCGCGAAACAAGACCGCATGGCGTATCTCTGCGAAGGACAGCGGGATGCTCGCCTTCGCGGCGATCTACGACGTTTGGACTGCGCCGGGCGGGCTGCAATTGCCTCAACTGGCGACAGTGACGTGTGCGCCCAATGACGATGTCGCGCCGATCCACGACAGGATGGGCGTGCTGCTGCGGCCTTCCGACTTTGACACGTGGCTGCACGGCGGCGAAGACGCCGCCGCCGCGCTCATGGCGCCCTGGCCCGACGGTCTGCTGGAGATCGCCGAGGCGGAAGGCGTCGACTGGTCCGGGCCCTGAGGCTCAGATCAGCTCGAGGTTGACCGCGCTTTCGCGACCGTCCCGGCCGCTCTGAAGCTCGAAGGACACCTTCTGGTTATCCTTGAGGCCGGTCAGGCCAGAACGCTCCACCGCGCTGATATGCACGAAAATGTCCTTGCTCCCGCCATCGGGGGCAATGAACCCGTATCCCTTGGTCGTGTTGAACCATTTGACGGTTCCGGTCGCCATCGTCTTCTCCGTATCTTTCCGCTCGCAGGATGCAGCGGGTCGGCTCGTCAGTGCTCGTCGTTCACTGGGCCGGGTCGCGGAGACAGCAGGTAACCGAGATAACGCGCAGTCAGATTTTATCGTGGGCACCCTGTTTCGGGCAAGAGTTTTTGCCGGATCGACGTGCGAACGCTCAAGAGGTCATCGTTGCGTCGCCGGTGGCCGACAAGATTGGGCACGACGGGGACCAGCCCTTCAATCGCAGAACGGCGTAAGTCACACTCAAGCGGTACCGGAAGAATAGAGGAGCGAGGGTATGTTCAAGTTTCTGTTCGGACGAAAATCCGATGTGCCGCAAGTGGTGCGGGAAACTCAGCGAGAGACGATCGAGCGCGCCCTTGGCGAAATCAACGAGATCACGGCGCTGATGGACCCGAAGCCCAAGTTCGTCGTCGACGGCCAAACCGGCCATCTTGAGCTCGACTTGCCCGATCAGCTGCCGGACGAAGCCTTGGCTTTGCCGTCTCCTGCCGATGAACCGGAGACGGACGAGGCGAAACCGGCGAACCCGGTTCCGGCCTGACCTCAGATGAGTGCGAAGTCGTCGAAGAGGTGACGCACGGGTTTGCGTGGGCCCGGCTGGGGAATGCGGAGCTTGGGCTGTTCACGGGCGTCTTGGCGGCGGTGTCTCATTTTCGGTCCTGGTCAATTCTGCGTTGCGTCTTGCGGGGTCAACGGCATGTTCAGGGTCTGGTTCCAACCCGGTTTGCAACCGCGATCGCCCTTGTTTCATTCTGAAATGTGCAGCGTGAGCAGCTCAGATCGCGGCCCAGTCGGTGAAGCGGTAGGTCTTCGGACTCTTCGGTCCCGGCTGGCGAGTGACGGGTGCAGGTTGCGGGGCGGGTTGTGCGTGGTGTGTCATGGGTCGGGTCCTCCGGTGTGATGCCAAGAGGATGGGGACGATCGGCCCTGACAGACAAAGTCGCGCCGTTGAAAGCGGAGAACCAGCCGCTGCTATCCGATGACATCGTGCGAAATCAAACAGTTGCGACGTCGGCGGGAACTGCCGTCGGGCATCGTTGGTTCGCTCCGGGATGGCAGATGCGTCGCCTGCCCGATCCGCGCGGCGTTACGGATGGAGAAAGACATGTCCCTGAAGAGAGTCGCGAAGACCGCCCTCAAGACCTATGCCCGGAACAGCCGTCGCAGCGGCCCCGTCAACCGTACGTCGACTGTGGGTCACAGCCCGGGGACCTATCGCCCGGGTTCGACCAAACAGAAGGCGGCACGGACCGCCGTTCGCGAAGTCGGCAAGGCGTTGCGGCGCTTTTGACGGCGCAAACTGACCGGCCGAAGTGGCGCGTCCGTTGGGCGCGCCTTTTCTCTTGGCATCAGCCGATGACGCCCTTCTTGAGGATGATGTTCCCGTACAGCCGGGTTTCGCCGGTCTGGACGATCACGAAGGCCTCGGACGCGCGCTGATAGAAATCGAACCGTTCGAGAGAGGCGATCGGAGCGGGGTGATCCGCCGTCTCATCGATGATCTTCTGAAACTCACCGAAAATCGGCGGCGCCTCGTCCGGCTTGCCGACGACCTGCATCGTGAGCGCGGGGTCGGGGACGAAATTGTCGAGCGGCATAAGAGAGAGGACCGCCTGCAAAACATCGGTTGCGTCCAGTCCGTCCAGCCGGATGGCTGTCGGTCCCAGAGACGAGGCCGGGAAGTTCGCATCGCCGAGCACGATGTCGTCGCCATGCCCCATCGCGGCAAGCGCGTGCAGCAGGTCGGGCGAGAGAATTGGTGGAATGTTTCGCAGCATTGGAGCCCCTCGGAGAATGTCTCGGACACTCTATCCGGTTGGGATCAGCTTGCGTAGGGGGTGGCGCGCCGGAACACCGGCGCGCCGATCGCCTCAGGCGAGAGCGAGGTTCGTCGCGCTCGAACGGCCGTCGCGGCCGGATTCGATGTCGAACGTCACTTTCTGGTCGTCACGCAGGCCGGTCAGGCCAGAACGCTCGACGGCGGAGATGTGCACGAACACGTCCTTGCCGCCTTCGTCAGGAGCGATGAAGCCGAAACCTTTGGTTGCGTTGAACCATTTCACGGTGCCAGTGGCCATGTGAAGATTCCTTCCGTTTTGTCTTGCTGCCCGCAACATGCGGCAGCCCGGCTCGGTCACGTCTGGTTCGAAAACTGTGAGCCGGGTCGCGGAAAACAGAAGGGTCGAAGAGAAGATCGGTCGCAGCCATCTCTATGCGCTCTTTTGTGAGTCGTTGCAAGCGGCGCAGTTCTCAGGATCATGTGACCGCGCAACAGTCGACTTCAGGAATTCTTAAGGTCGATCGGTTTGTCTGTCGGCATGAGAGCGCATGTCCAGTCGGCCCCCGCGACGTTCCGTTTCT
Organism: Pelagovum pacificum; assembly: GCF_016134045.1. Taxonomy (NCBI): domain Bacteria; kingdom Pseudomonadati; phylum Pseudomonadota; class Alphaproteobacteria; order Rhodobacterales; family Paracoccaceae; genus Pelagovum; species Pelagovum pacificum. The sequence continues at coordinate 774,767 of NZ_CP065915.1, forward strand.
GCACCCTCTCCCTTTCGAGGGAGGGGGACAGGCTGCTGATCGAACACCTCGATCTGTTCCGGGCGAGCTACTGGGACGAGGTTCGGCGCCGGCCCCTCGTCACTGACTGCATCGTCGTGCTTCCCGACCACCTCCATGCGATCTGGTCGTCGGCCGGGTCGGTGAAGTACACGGCCGGGCGCTGGTCCCGCATCAAGGCCGGCTTCACCCGACGCCTGAAATCCCGGACAGGTGTCCGCGAAAGCCCGTGGATGCCGGGGGTTCTGCAACATCGTATCCGCAGTCTGCCCGACCTCGAGGCGCACCGCCGGCTGATCTGGACCAATCCGGTGCGCCACAATCTTGTCCCCCGGCCGGAGGACTGGCTGGTGACATCGCTCCACCGCGACCTGAGGGAAGGGCGAGTGGATGATGCCTGGATGGTCGCATTGGGCGCCGGACCTGCCGAGGAACCAAGGCCCGGTTGAGCTCAGGCATGCCGACCCGTCATCAGGCCGCTTGCGATGATGAGAGCGAGCACACCGTAGAAGGCGAGCGCGGTAGCGACACCGGCACCAGAAAACAAGGTGAGAGAGGCGGCGAACAATGCGCCGTTAAGTCCGATCAGGGTGCGTGCCACGAGTAACCTCCGTTCTGGCTGACCAGAGGCATTTTGGCGAACGGGCTTTAACCGTCGGTCAGCAAAGCCGGGTCATTTGAAGGCGATACCGCGTGACATCGTGGCAATCGTGAACCTGCCCTTAACCCCGACTGCCTTATTCCAGCTTCATGACTTCGTACCGACGGCTGCGCGTCCCGGGCGGCACATATTTCTTCACGGTCTGCGCGGTCGGGGAGGGATCGACGATCCTCACCGATCATGTGGACCTTCTGAGGCGAGCCTGGTCCGATACCTGTCGGGACAAACCGTTCAGGACAATCGCCGCGGTGGTCCTGCCGGATCATCTGCATGCGATCTGGACGCTGCCGGCGGGCGACTCCGACTTCTCCAACCGATGGGGCATGCTCAAGGCACGTTTCACGCGGCGGTATAGGGCGCGAATGGGCTATGCCCCGATACCTCGATCCATGTCGAAGGCTCGCAAAGCCGAAGCCGGGGTCTGGCAGCGCCGCTTCTGGGAGCATCATATCCGAGATGCGGCGGACCTCCGTGCGCATCGGGAGTATTGCTGGGCCGATCCCGTCCGGCATGGACTCGTCGCGCAGCCGGCGGACTGGGCGTTGTCATCCCTGCAGCGGGAGGTCCGAGCGGGCCGGATCGGGGCAGACTGGCGACCGGCGAGTCTCGAGGGTCCGGGTAGGATGGGTGAACCACCCATCCTACGAGACTCACATCACCTCAGCGGGTGAACTTCTTGAACTTCACGCGCTTCGGCTCCAGCGCGTCCTCGCCGAGGCGGCGCTTCTTGTCCTCCTCGTAATCCTCGAAGTTGCCCTGGAACCACTCGACATGGGCCTCGCCCTCGAAGGCGAGGATGTGCGTGCAGATCCGGTCGAGGAAGAAGCGGTCGTGGCTGATGACCACGGCGCAACCGGCGAAATCCACCAGGGCGTCCTCGAGCGCGCGCAGCGTTTCGACGTCGAGGTCGTTGGTCGGCTCGTCGAGCAGCAGAACGTTGCCGCCGGACTTCAGCAACCGCGCCATGTGCACCCGGTTGCGCTCACCGCCCGACAGCAGGGAGACCTTCTTCTGCTGGTCGCCGCCCTTGAAGTTGAAGGCCCCGCAATAAGCGCGGGAGTTCATCTGCGCGTCGCCGAGCTGAATCACTTCGCCCCCGTCCGAGATCACCTCCCAGACGGTCTTGTCGGCGTCGAGGTCGTCGCGGCCCTGATCCACATAGGACAGCTGGACCGTGTCACCGTACTCGATCGACCCCTCGTCGGGCTGTTCCTGCCCGGTCAGCATCTTGAACAGCGTCGACTTGCCGGCCCCGTTCGGGCCGATCACGCCGACGATGCCGCCCGGCGGCAGCGAGAAGGACAGGTCCTCGATCAGGAGCTTGTCGCCCATCGCCTTCTTCAGACCTTCGACCTCGATCACCTTCCCGCCAAGCCGCTGGCCGTTCGGGATGATTATCTGTGCCTTGCCCAGCTTCTCGCGCTCGGACTGGTTGGCGAGCTCCTCGTAGGCGCTGATCCGGGCCTTCGACTTCGCCTGGCGCGCCTTCGCGCCCTGGCGCATCCACTCGAGCTCCCGCTCCAGCGTCTTCTGCTTGGACTTGTCTTCGCGGGCTTCCTGCTCCAGCCGCTTCGCCTTCTGCTCCAGCCAGCTGGAATAGTTGCCCTCGTAGGGAAGGCCCCGGCCGCGATCGAGTTCAAGGATCCAGCCGGTGATCGAGTCGAGGAAATACCGGTCGTGGGTCACGATCAGGATCGTGCCCTTGTACTCGATCAGGTGGTTCTGCAGCCACGCGATCGTCTCGGCGTCGAGGTGGTTGGTCGGCTCGTCGAGCAGCAGCATGTCAGGCGCTTCGAGCAGCAGCTTGCAGAGCGCGACGCGGCGCTTCTCACCGCCCGACAGCGTCGTCACGTCGGCCTCGTCCGGCGGGCAGCGCAGAGCCTCCATCGCGACGTCGATCTGCGCGTCGAGATCCCAGAGGTTCTGACTGTCGATCTCGTCCTGCAGCGTCGCCATCTCTTCCGCGGTCTCGTCGGAATAGTTCATGGCGAGCTCGTTGTAGCGCTCGAGGATCGCCTGCTTGGCGGCAACCCCTTCCATCACGTTCTCGCGGACGGTTTTCGCTCCGTCGAGCTCGGGCTCCTGCGGCAGGTAACCGACGCGGGCGCCTTCGGCGGCCCATGCCTCGCCGGTGAAATCCTTGTCGTGCCCCGCCATGATCTTGAGCAGGGTGGACTTACCGGCGCCGTTGACGCCGACGACACCGATCTTCACGCCGGGCAGGAAGGAAAGGCGGATATTCTCGAACGTCTTCTTGCCGCCGGGGTAGGTCTTGGACACCCCGTCCATGTGATAGACGTACTGGTAGCTTGCCATGATCGTCGGTCCTCCGGGGAATGGTTTTCGCGCGATCTACAGTCTGGCCGGGGCGGGTGCAATCGAGGAGGCGCGATCGCCTCAACTTCACCACGGGCGAAGTTTTTCCGGAACTCTGATGACGATCCCGTGTTTGTCACCTGACATGGCGGACGATATCAACGGGACACAGTACGACGAACGTACGAAAGAGCTGCGGGCGATCCGCCGCCTTATCGGGGCGATGTTCATCATCGCGCTGTTCGGCACACTCTACTTCGCCCGTGCCCTGCTGTTTCCCATCGTTCTCGGGTTGCTGATTGCGCTGACCCTGCGGCCCGTGGCGCGCAGCTTTTCGAGGATCGGAATTCCCCTCATCGTTTCAGGCGTTTCGCTGATCGCGGCCTTCTCGGTCCTCGTCGGCGGCGCGATCTATTTCGCCAGCGGCCCGGTCGGTCGATTGGTGAGCCGGGCGCCGGAGATCGGTCAGGACCTGCAGTTCAAGCTGCGTCACCTGCTGCAGTCGGTCGACGACGTGCAGGAGGCGTCCGAGCAGGTCGAGAACATGACCACCGGCGGCGACGGCGTGCAGCAGGTCGTGCTGGAGCAGGGTGGCTTGCTGTCCAACGTCGTAGGATCACTCGCCAGTGCGGGCACGTCGCTCGCCGTGGCGACGGTGCTGGCGATGTTCTTCCTCGCTTCCGGCGACTTCTTCCAGCAACGCGTGGTCGAAGTGTCCCGCCGCCTTCAGGACAAGAAGCGCGCGCTGATCATCGTGCGCGACGTCGAGCGTCAGATTTCCCGCTACCTCGCCGCGATCACGATCATCAACGCCGGCCTCGGCGTGTGCATCTGGCTGGCGCTCTGGCTGATCGGACTGCCCAACGCACACTTCTGGGGCATCGCCGCCTTCCTGTTGAATTTCCTGCCCTTTATCGGTGCGATGATCGGCGTCGTCGGGGTCGCGATGGTGTCTGTCGTGACGTTCGACTCGATCGGCTACGCGGCGCTTTGCCCGGCCGCCTACCTTGCGCTTACCGCGCTCGAGGGGAACGTGGTCACGCCCTCGCTTCTGGGCCGTCACCTTGCCATCAACGTGACGGCCGTCTTCCTGACGGTCACGCTCTGGGTATGGCTCTGGGGAATCGCGGGGGCCTTCCTCGCCGTGCCCGTGCTGGTGATCCTCAAGGTCCTGTGCGACCATGTGCCGGCGATGAATTCCTTCGGCCTGTTCCTTGGCTCTGGCGAGTCCAAGCGAGGTTGAAGGTGAATTGCGGGGACAGGCCCTGCGACAGGCAAAGCATTGTTTTTAGGGCCTCGTCCGCAATAATCCGTCGGAAGGCGGCCATGGTCGGGCAGGTCACCGCCGCTGGACAGGCGCTGAGCAAAGAGGCCGCCGAGCTGTGCGAGTTGATGGCGTAGTTTCACCTGTCGGCTGAAGATGATGATCCCGCTATTGTCGAGCCGCTTCACGTCGGCGCCCGCCCCGACCCGCGCACTGCCGCCATCGGCGCTCCCCATCACCGCCTTCCGCCGTTTGACATTTCCTGGCGGGACGTCTCTTATCCCCTAAAACGTTTACGACCGCCATCAATCATGGCGGGACGACCTTTGGGAGGAGACCGAAGATGAGCTATCACGCGGCAGAAGATCGCTATGAGAAGATGGTCTACCGGCGCTGCGGCGCCAGCGGACTGAAACTGCCGGCCATCAGCCTCGGGCTGTGGCACAATTTCGGGCACGATTTCCCGCACCAGACGAAGCGCGAGATCTGCCTGACCGCGTTCGACCACGGCATCACGCACTTCGACCTCGCCAACAATTATGGCCCGCCCCCGGGCAGCGCCGAACATGCGTTCGGCTCCATCATGGCCGAGGACCTGAAGCCCTACCGCGACGAGCTCATCATCTCTTCCAAGGCCGGCTACGACATGTGGCCCGGGCCCTACGGTGAATGGGGCAGCCGCAAGTACCTGATCGCCTCCTGCGACCAGTCGCTGAAGCGGATGGGCCTCGACTATGTCGATATCTTCTACTCTCACCGTTTCGACCCCGACACGCCGCTGGAAGAAACGATGGGCGCGCTCGATTACATCGTGCGCTCGGGCCGTGCGCTTTATGTCGGGATCAGCTCCTACAACAGCGACCGCACGCGCGAGGCGGCAGCGATCCTGAAGGACCTCGGCACGCCCTGCCTGATCCACCAGCCGGCCTACAACATGCTGAACCGCTGGGTCGAGCGTGACGGGCTGAAGGAAACGCTGACCGAGCTCGGCATCGGCTCCATCGCCTTCACGCCGCTCGCCCAGGGCATGCTGACGAAGAAGTATCTCGGCGGCATTCCCGACGACAGCCGCGCCAGCCAGAACAAGTCGCTCAATCCGTCGATGCTGTCCGAGCGTGCGGTCGAGAACATCCGCAAGCTCAACGAGATCGCCGAGAACCGCGGCCAGACGCTCGCCCAGATGGCGATCGCATGGGTGCTGCGCGAAGGGGGGATCACCTCCGCCCTGATCGGGGCGTCGCGGCCAAGCCAGGTGATCGACTGCGTCGGCGCCGTCGGCAACCTCGAGTTCAGCGCCGAAGAGATCGCGCAGATCGACGAGTATGCCGACGAGGAGAAGATCAACCTCTGGGCGCGCTCCTCGGATGCCTGACGCCGGGTATGCCACCCGGCCACTCGCACCGGAATCCTGGCAGCCCTATGCCGATCTCGTCGATCGTCACCATCGCCGCAAAGGCGTCGCCGCCCGGGCGCTTGAGGGAGCAATGCCCCTCATCGCCGAAGCGGGCTGCGGCACGGTCGGGGCCTGTCCCGAGGAGCTGACCGGCCAGAAGACCTCTGCCGGTTTCCTGTGGGGCGGCACTCTCAGCCTGTTCGAGCGGGCCGGTTTCGCGCCGCACCGCAAGATCGGAAAGCACCGCTGGATCGTGCGGCGCAATATCGAAAGGACACTCCAATGATCCGCAATCCCGTGCTGAAAGGCTTCAACGCGGACCCGTCGTTCCTTCGCGTGGGCGAGGATTACTACCTCGCCGTCTCGACGTTCGAATGGTATCCGGGCGTGCAGATCCACCATTCCCGGGGCCTCGTGAACTGGCGGCTGGTCTCGCGACCGCTGGACCGTGAAGCGCTGCTCGACATGCGCGGCAATGCCGACAGCTGCGGTGTCTGGGCGCCCTGCCTGAGCCACGACGGAGAACGCTTCTGGCTGGTCTACACCGACGTGAAGCGGCTCGACGGCAACTTCAAGGACGCCCACAACTACATCACATGCAGCGAGACGATCGACGGGCCCTGGTCCGACCCGTGGTACGTGAACTCGTCCGGCTTCGATCCGTCGCTGTTCCACGATGACGACGGGCGGAAGTGGTTTGTGAACCAGCAGTGGAACCACCGCGGCCCCGGCACCGGCGGCAACCCTGCCCACGCGAGCTTCGACGGGATCCTCTTGCAGGAATGGTCGCCCGAAGAGGGGCTGATCGGCGAGGCCGAGAACATCTTTCCCGGCTCCGACCGCGGCCTGACCGAAGCGCCCCACCTCTTCAAACGGGACGGCTATTACTACCTGACAACCGCCGAGGGCGGGACGGGCTACGATCACGCGGTGACGATGGCGCGCAGCCGTGACATCCACGGCCCCTATGAGCTGCACCCCGAGACGCACCTGATCTCGACCAAGGGCACGCAGGGTCCGATCCAGCGCACCGGCCACGGTCAGTACGTGGAGACGCATTGGGGCGATCACTACCACTCCTTCCTGATGGGCCGGCCGATGCCGGGCCGCGACGGCACCGGGCGCTACTGCCCGATGGGGCGCGAGACTGGGCTGGAAAAGGTCGTCTGGAAGGACGGCTGGCTGTGGCTCGAGGAGGGTGGCACCGTGCCGCGCACCGAGGTGCCCGCGCCGGTCGATGTCGCTCCGGAGCCGGAAGTCGCCATCGACTACGGGTTCGATGCCGGCCTGCCGATGGACTTCCAGTGGCTGCGCACGCCCGCGCCAGAGCGGATCTTCCGCACCGGCGACGGTGCCCTGACGCTGTTCGGACGCGAAAGCCTCGGCAGCTGGTTCGAACAGGCGCTCGTCGCGCGCCGGCAGGAGCATTTCGCCTACACTGCTGAAACGGAAGTCGATTTTGCTCCGACGACCTACCAGCAGGCTGCCGGCCTCACGACCTATTACAACCGTCACAAGTTCCACGCGCTGCTCGTCACGGATGAACCCGGGATCGGCCGGGTGCTGACAATCCTGTCCTGTCCCGGCGACTGGCCCGAACAGCGGCTCTCGATGCCGGCCGAGCCGGTGGCGCTCGCCGACGGCCCGGTCGAGATGCGGGTCGTGGTCGATCATGCCGAACAGCAGTTCTGGTATCGGCAGGGTGGCGACTGGCAGCCGTTCGGTCCGGCCCTCGACGCGAGCGTGATCTCGGACGAGGGCGGACGGGGCGAACATGCCTCCTTCACGGGTGCCTTCGTCGGCATGGTGGCGATGGACACCTCCGGCCGGGGCCGCGAGGCGCGTTTTTCGCGGTTCCGCTACGCCCCCGCCGGCACCTGAATTTTCGAAGGAAATTCGTGAGACCCGACAGATGATGAGTGAACTCTGCCTGTGCGACCCGTCCGGCAACCTCGAGGTGCTGATGACCCACGATGGTCATATCGAGGCGCCGAACTGGCATCCGGACGGATACCTCGTGGTCAACGGAGGGGGGCGGATATTCCGCGTCCCCCTCGACGCGCCCGAGCTGCTGCCGATCGACACGGGCTTTGCCGACAGGTGCAACAACGATCACGGCCTGTCGCCCGACGGCCGAACGCTCGTAATCTCCGACGCCAACGAGCACGGCAAGAGCTGCATTTACACCCTCCCGGTGGAGGGCGGCGCGCCGACCAAGGTCACCCGGCGACAGCCTTCCTGGTGGCACGGCTGGTCCCCCGACGGTAGCCTGCTGACTTATGTCGGCGCGCGGGGCGACCGGGTGGTCAAACCCTTCGTCAGCAATGTCGACGGCAGCGGCGAGCGCTGCCTGATCGAGACCTTCGACCATGTCGATGGCACCGATTTCTCCGCTGACGGGACATGGGTCTGGTTCAACGGAGAGCGGGACGGTCAGGTCGATCTCTGGCGCATCCGCCTCGACGGCTCCGACCTGCAGCGGATGACCGACGGGCCGAGCGTCGACTGGTTTCCGCACCCATCGCCGGATGGCCGGCATGTCATCTGGATCGCCTATCCGCCGGGCACCGAAGGCCACCCCGGCGGGCTCGACGTCAGTCTCTGGATCATGCCGCAGGACGGCGGGGCAGGGACCGAGCTGGTGGCGCTGCATGGCGGGCAGGGCACGATGAACGTGCCCAACTGGTCGCCCGACGGCGAACGCTTCGCCTTCATGCGCTATTCGCGCTAGGTCGCTCCGAAAGCCTTGAGGGACGTCAGGTGAGACACGGGTTCCCAGTTGCGCGTGCTGGCCAGGTCATCGGCCTGCTCGGCGGATCGTTCGATCCGCCGCACGAGGGACATGTGCATATCTCCCGGACCGCGCTTCGCCGCTTCGGCCTCGATCAGGTCTGGTGGCTGGTCTCGCCGGGCAACCCGCTGAAAGCGAAGGGTCCCGCGCCGCTCGAGCGCCGGCTCGCCGCTTCGCGCGAGATCATGCGCCACCCGTCGGTGCAGGTGACCGACCTCGAGGCGCGGCTCGGCACCCGCTACACCGCCGAGACGCTGGAGCGGCTGCGCGCACTCTATCCCGGCGTGCGCTTCGTCTGGCTGATGGGGGCCGACAACCTCGCCCAGCTTCACCGCTGGCAGGACTGGGAAGAGATCATGCTGAGCGTGCCGGTCGGCGTTCTCGCCCGGCCCGGTCAGCGCATCTCGGCCCGGATGTCGAAAGCCGCCCGCATCTACCGCGAAACCCGCCTGCCGGCGCGCGCCTCGCACCTGCTCGGCCGGGCAGAGGCGCCGACATGGTGCTTCGTCAATCTCCAGATGAGCGGCGCGTCCTCGACCGAGATCCGCGCCACGGGCGGCTGGACCTAGGTGCCGGTCGCCTCCCGCCAGTGACGCCGGCAGAGCGAGACGTAGGTCTCGTTCCCGCCGATCTGCACTTGCGCGCCATCCCGCACCGCCTGACCGTCCGGTCCGCGCCGGATCACCATCGTCGCCTTGCGCCCGCAGTGACAGATCGTGCGCACTTCCCGCATCTCGTCGGCCAGCGCCAGCAGCGCGGCAGAGCCTGGGAACAGCTTGCCCATGAAATCCACGCGCAGCCCGTAGCACATCACGGGGACGCCGATGTCGTCGACCGCGCGGGCCAGCTGCCAGACCTGCGCCTCGGTCAGGAACTGCGCCTCGTCCACGAAGACGCAGGCACAGGGTCCCTCGTCGAGACGCGCCTGCACCCGGGCCATCAGATCGTCCTCGGGCCGGAAAGTCGCAGCCTCCGCGCCGATCCCGATCCGACTCGCGATGCGGCCCGATCCGGCCCGGTCGTCATGCGCGGCGGTCAGAAGGAACGTCTCCATCCCCCGCTCGATATAGTTGTGGGACGCCTGGAGGAGCACCGTCGACTTGCCGGCGTTCATCGTCGAGTAGTGGAAATAGAGCTTGGCCATGGGCGACGGGCTAGCCCGCCGAACCGGGCTTATCAAGCGGCCGGCGGCGGTCAGAGCCGCTCGACGATGACCGACCCGACGGAATAGCCGGCCCCGAAGGAACAGATCAGTCCGAGATCGCCGGGCGCCAGCCCGTCCCGATTCTGTGCGAAGGCGATGATCGACCCGGCGGACGACGTGTTGGCGTAGTCCTGAAGGATGTTGGGCTGCTCGCCCGGCGCTGGCTCGCGGCCCAGCACCTTCTTTCCGATGAAGTCGTTCATCGACTTGTTCGCCTGATGCAGCCAGAGCCGCTTCAGCTGATCCGCGCCGATCCCCTCGTCGTCCATATGGGCCGCGATATGCTCGCTCACCAGCGGCAGCACTTCCTTGAAGACCTTCCGGCCGTTCTGCATGAAGCGCATGTCCCGCCGGTCTTCCATCTGGTTGTGCGCCGACCGCAGGAAACCGTGGTTGTTGCGGATATTGTTGGAATATTGCGTCGCCGCGCGGGTGGACCGGACAAGGAAGCCGCCAGCCGCGTCCTCTTCGCGTTGAAGCAGCACCGCCGTCGCCACGTCGCCGAAAATGAAATGGCAGTCCCGGTCCCGCCACTCGAGATGGCCGGAGGTGATCTCGGGCGACAGTACGAGGGCCGAACGGATCGACCCTGCCCGGATCATGTCCGCCGCAGTCTGGATTCCGAAGGTGGCGGAGGAGCAGGCGACATTCATGTCGAAGGCGAAGCCCGCCGTGCCGAGGATCGACTGCACCTCGACCGCAATCGCCGGATAGGCGCGTTCGTGGTTGGAGGCCGCGCAAAGGATCGCATCGACCGCGTCCGGCGCGACACCGGCCTCTGCCAGCGCCGCCTCCGCCGCCTTCACCGCGATCTCGGCCATCAGCGAGGGCTCGCCGTCCTCGCGCGGGGGCAGGTCGGGATACATCCGGTCGGGATCGAGCACGCCTTTGCGGGTCATCACGAAGCGGCTCTCGATGCCCGAGGCCTTCAGGATGAAGTCGGACGAGGAATGCTCCTTCGCCGCCACCGTGCCGGCCTCGATCTCCTCGGCATGGTCGCGGTTGAACCGGTCGGCATAGTCGTTGAACGCCGCCACCAGCTCGTCGTTTGTGATACGCTCGGGCGGTGTGAAAACGCCCGTCCCGGAAATGACGGCGCGATACATGGGGCCCCTCCCTGACAGTCCGAAGAGCGTGACGGCCCCGTCCGCGCTTGTCCAGAGCGTCGACGCAACGTCCCCCGCGCTCGGCACTTCTTCATTCCCGCTCCCTAGGGTGCCCGCCGAACCGAAACCACGAGGGTGCTTCCATGACCGACCATTTCCGGGCCAGCGTCTCCGGCCTCGACTCGCCCGCTTCCGGCCTCTTCGCGATCACGCCCGACGATGGCGCCGACCTTGCCATCGCCACGCGCGCCATCGTCGCCGCGACGTCGGGCCATGTCCGCGTCACGACGATCGACGGCAGCGAAGGCACGCTCTTCGTCGCCGCCGGCGCCCCGATGCCGGTGCGCGTCGCGCGGGTCTGGGCCACGGACACGGATGCCACCGGGCTGGTCGGCCTCTACTAGGCACCTCGTCCATTGGCTTCTTTGGGCTTCAAATATTTCTCGGGGGTGAATTGGGCCAGAGGCCCAAGAGGGGGCAGACAGCCCCCCTCGATCCGCTCGCCCGCAAGGGCGGGCTGACCCTGCGCGCGCGGCACGCGCGCTCCGCAAGGTCAGGCCTTTCGAGGTCAGCCCTGTAGAGAGCGGACCCGCATTTCCTCTTCGCCACGCGCCTTCATGGCCAGCGCGGCGGCATGTGCGCCGGCGGCGGTCGTGTAGTAGGGAATCTTGTCGGCCAGCGTCACCGCGCGCATCGACCGGCTGTCCTCGACTGCGGCCGCGCCCTCGGTCGTGTTGAAGACGAGGTCGACGTGCCCGTCCTTCAGGCGGTCGACGATGGTCAGCCCGCCCTCGTAGGCCTTGTTCACGAGGTCGGCCGCGATGTCCTTTTCCTTCAGCCAGGCCGCCGTGCCGCGCGTCGCGAGCACCGTGAAGCCGAGCCCGACCAGGATCGAGGCCGCCTCCGCCATCTGGTCCGTCTTGTCGGCGTCGCGGATCGAGATGAAGACCGTCCCGCTCTCGGGCAGGTTGGTGCCGGCTCCCATCTGCGCCTTCAGGAATGCGAAGGGGAAGTTGCGGGCCCAGCCCATCACCTCGCCGGTCGAGCGCATCTCGGGGCCCAGGATCGTGTCGACGCCGGGGAAGCGGTTGAAGGGCAGCACGGCCTCCTTGACCGAGAACCACGGCGTCTTCGGATCGGCCAGCGTGAACGGGTTGCCGAGCGGCAGCACGTCCATCGGGTCCGCCGCCTCCGGGTAGGGCTCGCGGCCGGGGAAATTCGACAGCGGCTCACCCGCCATCAGCCGCGCGGCGATGGAGGCGATGGCACTGTCGGTCGCCTTGGCCACGAAGGGCACGGTCCGGGACGCACGCGGGTTCACCTCGATCAGGTAGACCACGTCGTCTTTCACCGCGAACTGGACGTTCATCAGGCCGACCACCTTCAGCGCGCGGGCGAGCGCGGCCGTCTGGCGCTTCAGCTCCTCGATGATGTCGTCTGAAAGGGAGTGCGGCGGCAAGCAGCAGGCGCTGTCGCCGGAGTGCACGCCGGCTTCCTCGATATGCTGCATGATGCCCGCGACATGGACCGCCTCGCCATCGCAGAGGCAGTCGACATCGACTTCGGTCGCACCCGACAGGTAGCTGTCGAGCAGGACCGGCGACTTGCCGGAGACGACGACGGCGTCGCGGATGTAGCGCTTCAGCCCCTCCATGTCGCGCACGATCTCCATCGCGCGGCCGCCCAGCACGTAGGAGGGACGGATCACCAGCGGGAAGCCGATGTCGTCCGCGATCGCGAAGGCTTCCTCGTCGGAATGGGCGATGCCGTTCTTCGGCTGCTTCAGCTCGAGCTTGTTGACCAGCGCCTGGAACCGCTCGCGGTCCTCGGCAAGGTCGATCGCGTCGGGCGTGGTGCCGAGGATCGGGATGCCCGCCGCCTCGAGGTCGTTGGCCAGCTTCAGCGGGGTCTGGCCGCCGAACTGCACGATCACGCCATGCAGCGTGCCCGCTTCCTGCTCCACCCGCAGGATCTCCCTCACGTGTTCGAAGGTCAGCGGTTCGAAATACAGCCGGTCCGAGGTGTCGTAGTCGGTCGACACCGTCTCCGGGTTGCAGTTGACCATGATCGTCTCGTAGCCCTGATCGCTCAGCGCGAAGCAGGCGTGACAGCAGCAATAGTCGAACTCGATACCCTGGCCGATGCGGTTCGGACCACCGCCGAGGATCACGACCTTCTTGCGGTCGGTCGGGCGGCTCTCGTCCTCCACGTCGCCCATCACCGGGCTCTCGTAGGTCGAATACATGTAGGGCGTCTGCGCCTCGAACTCGGCGCCGCAGGTGTCGATCCGCTTGAAGACGGCCGTCACACCAAGCCGGGTGCGGGCGCGCCGCACCACGTCCTCGTCCCGCCCGGTCAGCGCGGCGAGGCGGGCGTCGGTGAAGCCCAGCATCTTGAGCGCGCGCAGCCCGTCGGCGGTGACGGGCAGCCCCTCCTTGCGGATACGCTGCTCGGCATCCACGATCTCGCGGATCCGGGCGAGGAACCACGGATCGAAGCTGGTTACGGCCTGGATGTCGTCGTCGGACAGCCCGTGCCGCATCGCCTGAGCGATGACCCGGAGCCGGTCCGGCGTCGCCTTGGCCAGCGCCTTGGTGATCGCCGCGCGGTCGGGGGCGCCGGGGATCTCGATCTCGTCGAAACCGGACAGCCCGGTTTCAAGCGAGGCGAGTGCCTTCTGCATCGATTCATGGAAGGTCCGGCCGATCGCCATCGCCTCGCCCACCGACTTCATCGAGGTGGTTAGGTTCGGCTCGGCGCCGGGGAACTTCTCGAAGGCGAAGCGCGGGATCTTGGTGACGACGTAGTCGATGGTCGGCTCGAAGCTCGCCGGGGTCACCTTGGTGATGTCGTTGTCGAGTTCGTCGAGCGTGTAGCCGACGGCCAGCTTCGCGGCGATCTTGGCGATCGGGAAGCCCGTCGCTTTCGACGCCAGCGCAGAGGAGCGCGACACGCGCGGGTTCATCTCGATCACGACCATGCGGCCGTCCTCGGGGTTGATCGCCCACTGGACGTTCGAGCCGCCGGTCTCCACCCCGATCTCGCGCAGCACGGCGATCGAGCCGTTGCGCATCTCCTGGTATTCCTTGTCGGTCAGCGTCAGGGCCGGGGCCACGGTGATGCTGTCGCCGGTGTGGACGCCCATCGGGTCCACGTTCTCGATGGAGCAGACGATGATCGCGTTGTCCGCCTTGTCGCGGACGACCTCCATCTCGAATTCCTTCCAGCCGAGCAGGCTTTCATCGACGAGGATCTGCCCGACGGGGGAGGCATCCATCCCCGTCCGGCAATAGTGCATGTATTCTTCGCGGTTGTAGGCGATCCCGCCGCCCGTGCCGCCGAGCGTGTAGGCCGGGCGGATGATCGCCGGCAGGCCGATGTCCTCGAGCGCTTCCAGCGCCTTGGCGACGCCCGCGTCGAGGTCGTAGTTCTTCTTGCCCTTCGGCGCGGAGATGATGGTCGCTTTCGGGTTCTCGAGACCGATCCGGTCCATCGCCTCGCGGAACAGGGCGCGGTCCTCTGCCATCTCGATGGCGTCCCGGTTGGCGCCGATCAGCTGGACGTTGAATTTCTCCAGCACACCCAGGTCGGCGAGCGCGAGCGAGGTGTTCAGCCCGGTCTGGCCGCCCATGGTCGGCAGCAGCGCGTCGGGGCGCTCCTTCTCGATGATCTTGGCGACAACTTCGGGGGTGATCGGCTCGATGTAGGTCGCGTCGGCGAGGCCGGGGTCCGTCATGATCGTCGCGGGGTTCGAGTTGACGAGGATGACGCGGTAGCCTTCCTCACGCAGGGCCTTGCAGGCCTGGGCCCCGGAATAGTCGAACTCGCAGGCCTGGCCGATGACGATGGGACCGGCCCCGATAATCATGATGGACTGAATATCGGTACGTTTTGGCATGGTCATTCCCTCGACAACACCCGAGTCGGACGGTCCGGCTCGGGCAAATTGATGTGCCTTATAGATAGCGGACTGTTGGGTGCAACCCCGCGCGCGCCGTGCCTCCGGAGGTCGGGGAAACCGGAATGGACCCACGCGCCGCGAGCGGCTTTCCTAAAGGCGTCATTCATTTCGACAAACCATTTTTTAAGGGAGACTTCAGATGTCACTATTCAGGACAATGGCGTCCGCCATGTTGCTTTTGGTCTGCGGGCAGGGGGCTGTTGCTCAGGACCTCAACGTTACCCTCGAGAGCAACGCGATCGTCCGGCCGGAACGCGCGAGCGCGCTCAACATGTTCGATGGGAAATTCGTCAACGAGGCCTTCGTCGACCGGCTGACCGACCGGCCGGTTCTGCATTGGGAACTGGTCGAAAACGGCGACGCTCCGTTGCTCGCGATCACGATCCAGCGGCCTCGCCGGATCGAGACGGTTGTACTGACCGAACCGCTTCCAAATGCGGGCCATCGGGTGCAGGAAGGCGGCCAGCAGCGTGCGGGTATGTTCGGCGGCTACCCGATCCTGTTCCGCGCGGAGACGGAAACCTCGATCTCTCTCGATCCCGACACGTGGGACTTCTTCGGAGAGCCCGACTCGCCCTACATGGTTTCGACCACCGAAGTTCAGGTCCGGCGGGTGCCCCGCATCCACGGTCAGGGGCAGGGCCTTTGGGTGCCGGCTTTCTCGGTGACCGAACAGGCGTCAATGCCCACTGGCTCCGCGCCCTGGCGCGTTGCGGTCGAGATCAACGCTCCCGATGGCCAGACGCTCGGCGGCAGCAGCATGACCACGCAGGCGTCTTCGAGTTCCGACTCGACAGCGGACGCCTGTGCCGAATTCGGCGAAGCCCGCGCCGAGTACGCACGTCAGCAACTCGAGGAGATGCGCGATGGGGCGCTGAACGACTTCAACATGTCGGTCGGCTCCAGCATCATCGCGGCCTACGTCGGAGCGCGCTTCGGGCCTCAAGGAGCCGGCGCGGCCTCCAGTGCCGTGGCCACCGGTGTCGAGAACAGCTCCAGCTATGGCCTCGAGGCAACCTTCCGTGCGCTTCAATCCTGGCAGCACGCCCAGATGGTCACGGCCGAGCAAATGATCAACGAGGCGATCTGCCGGGCTGCAGCGGGGATCGATCCGAGCATCGCCGCCGCGCTGATCGAGATCATGCCGCAGGCTGGCGGCGGACCCGCTCCCGGCGCTCAACTCACGGCTGTCTGTCTCGAATGGAGCGAGGACTACGAGACTTTCGAGGAGGTCGGCGAGGGCGAGTATGAGCTCGTCCTCCACTCCGGCAAGTGCGTCCGCTTCACGTTCCTCTGGCTCGAGACCTGACCTCAGGCCTCCGAGCCGTCCGAAAAGACCTGCGGGCGCGGCTCCGGCTGCGCCCGTTCGCGTATGGTCGCCACGAACAGGATCGACAGGGCCAGCAGCGACAGCGAGCCGAGCACCACCGGCAGGTTCAGCGCCTCGGGGGCAAGCGCAACCGGACCGGTGCCGGCCAGCGTCAGCGGCAGGGCGCACCCGATGATGACGAGACCTCCGGTCCGCAGCCCGAACCGGTCGAGGAGGTGGGGCATGAAGGCCAGCGCCGGCAAATAGGCCGACGGCCCCGCATAGGGCGTGACGAAGGTCAGCGCGGTCAGTGCTACGGGCCACGTCAGCACGTGGATCCGCTCTCGCCCCGTGATCGCCAAGGTGGTGAAGGCCAGGGTCGCGGCCATCACGATGGCCGAGGTCATCTGCCACGCATCGGGGCGGATCGCCGCCTCGGGCCAGGCCCAGGTGCCCAGCATCGCGTCGAGCGACCAGCGCCCTTCGGTCGGCGACAGGCGCAGCGCCTCGAGCGCGGCAAGGTAGTCCTCGTGCATCGGCGCACCGGCGACCGCGACCGACAGGCTCAGCACGATCGCACATGTGCAGAGGAAGACCGCCGTCTCGCGCCAGCGGCCGGCAACCAGCCAGAGCGGTGCAAGCAACGCGACATGGATCGACAGCGACGTGGCCCCGGCAAGCGCGAGGCCGGCCACCAGCGGCACCTTCGACTGCGACCGCTCGATCGCCGCCACCGTCAGGAAGCCGGCGAGGATCGCCGACTGGTCACTCGCCAACGCCTCCGTCCCCGGCAATACGAAGAGCATCGCCACACAGCCCACGGCCGTCATCATGGTGGTCGAGACGTCCCGTGCCTCGATCGGGCGCGCGGCGATCCAGACCGACCCGGCGAGCAGCACCGGCGCGGTCGCCACGATCATCAGCTTCAGCGCGCCGAATGGCAGGAGCTGCACGCCCCACGAGGCGAATACGGCCCAGATCGGCAACATCGCGAAGGGGGCAAGTGCCCCGTCCGCGCTGTAGACCGCCGCCTCTTCGCCGAGCGCCAACAGGTGTCCGGCAATGAATAGTTGTCGGACTTCAGGGGCGGACTGGTGGGCAAACAGCAGCCAGCACGCCGCCCAGAAGGCGGCGACGACGATCGCCGTGTAATAGGCCGGATGTCTCAATTTCTGCCCGATCCGGTTCGCGCTCTCGAGGGCGCCGTTGCCGCGACCTTAGCCGGGAGGTGTGGACAGGCTCAACTCAGCTCGTTGCCGGAAGGGACGACGTGGCGCCGCGTCCGGGGGATTTCAGCAACAGTGCCAAGAGGATGAGCAGCGCCAGCGGTCCGCACATCAGCGACAGCAGGCCGACATCCGGCAGACGGAACTGAGTGAAGGGCGACAACAGGACCAGCAGCACCAAGCCGGACATCAGCGCGCGTGCCGGAGGCATCCGGCAGAGGAGCGCCGGCGCCAGCAAAAGCGGCAAGATGGCGTAGTGCGACCAGCCAATGGGTGAGGCGAGGATCAGGAGGATCGACAGCGCGATGGCGAGCCGGACGGTCCGATCCTCCGCAGGCCAGCTTGCGGCGCAGCGCAGCAGAAGGGCGATCCCGCCGAGCAGCAGGCACAATCCGACGAGACCGGCCCAGGCCGGGGCCGGGAGGATTTCGAACCCCTGTCCGGGATTGGCGCCATCGGTCAGCGCGACGAGAAGCGGAAGCAGGCTGTAGTTCGCCGCCGTCACCATCAGGTTGGCGCGGGCGCGGGACAGCTGCTCGAGAAAGGACAGGTGCAGCTCCGGTCCGGCGATCCCGAGGCTGAGCGCGGCGAGGCCGATCGTCGTCGCAATGGTGACAAGCGCTGCGCGGCGGTCGCCGTTCAGCAGGAAGACGAGGCAGAAGACGAGTGGCGTCAGCTTGATCGCCGCCGCCACACCGAGCGCGAGTCCAGCCATGATGGGCCATCCCGCCTGGTGGCGTTCGAGCGCCAGAAGTATCAGCGCGACGACGGTCAGCGTGGGCTGCGCATGCCAGAGCGCCGTCATCCCCGGCATCGTCAGCGACAGCACGACCAGGTTGGCGAGGAGCCAGAGCGTCAGAGGCCAGCGGCCGCGTCCACCGAGCCGCCACGCAAGCACGGCGCCGCCGAGGATCAGGACCGTCTGCACGATACGGGCGGCGGCGAAGAATGCCTCGGGCGTCGAAGCCGCGGCGGCCGGTGACAACAGCGCCGCCCAGAGCGGCGGGTAGACAAAGGCCACGGTCGGCATGCCGGGGCTCCCGGCCTCGGCAAGCAGGGCGGCGACCGCCGGATCGGGGTTTGGCCCGAAAAAGCGCTCCGGCGCGGCATAGACCAATTGATCCAGCCCTTCGCCGTAGGCGCG
Organism: Pelagovum pacificum; assembly: GCF_016134045.1. Taxonomy (NCBI): domain Bacteria; kingdom Pseudomonadati; phylum Pseudomonadota; class Alphaproteobacteria; order Rhodobacterales; family Paracoccaceae; genus Pelagovum; species Pelagovum pacificum. Next base: position 793,160 of record NZ_CP065915.1, read on the forward strand.
CGCCGCGACGTAGACGGCGGACAGGTCGACCGCCCACCCGCCGAACCAACGGATGAGCAGCACGAGCGCCGCCGCCAGCAGAAGGATGCTGACCGCGACGTCGATCCGGTCGGTGAAGCCCCGTTGTCCCATGCGCGCATGGGTCGCCCACGATCCGGGCGGTTCTGCGGCAGGTCTCAGGTCTTGTAGAGATAATCCCGCGTCAGTGGCACCGCGGTCTTGTCGTGCGACAGCTGGAACTGGAACACGCCGAGGCGCTCCAGCCGGAAGCTCTCTTCTGCCGCGACGAGGTAGTAGCGCCACATCCGGAAAAACCGTTCATCATAGAGCGCGAGCGCCTCGTCGCGCCGGGCGAGGAAGCGGTCGTGCCAGTGCCGCAGCGTCCGGGCGTAGTGAATCCGCCAGACCTCGACATCGTCGACGGTAAGGTCGGCGGCTTCGATCGCGCGGACGGTCTCGGACATGGCAGGGATGTAGCCGCCGGGGAAGATGTACTTGCGGATCCACGTCGAGGTGGCGCGTGGCGGCGCGGAGGAGCCGATCGTGTGGATCAGCGCGACGCCGTGCGGCGCGAGCAGCTTCGCCACCTTGTCGAAATAGGTTCGGAACTGCGCGGCTCCGACATGCTCGAACATGCCGACGGAGACGATGCGGTCGAACGGTCCCTCGACGTTGCGATAATCCTCGAGCCGGATGTCGATCCGGTCGGCGAGGCCGGCGGCCTCCGCGCGCTCGGTCGCGATCCGGTGCTGCTCCTCCGACAGGGTCACGCCGACCACCGAGGCGCCATAGTCGCGGGCCAGCGTCAGCGCCATCCCGCCCCAGCCGCAGCCGATGTCGAGCACCCGCTCCCCCGGCCGGATCAGCAGCTTCTTCGCGATATGCTGCTTCTTCGCCTCCTGCGCGTCCTCGAGGCTCATCTCGGGGTCGGGGAAGTAGCCGCAGGAATACTGGCGGTCCGAGTCCAGGAAGAGGTCGTAGAGCTCTCCCGACAGGTCGTAGTGATGCTGCACGTTTCGGCGCGAGGACGAGACCCGGTTGTGGGCGAAGAAGCGCTGGATCGGCATCAACATCTTCTGCAGCGCCATCATCACCGCCGGGGAATGCCCGTGCCGACGATTGTCGAGCGCCAGACGTATCAGCGGACGGGGATCGTCGCCCGGCAGGACGATCCTGCCCTCCATGAACCCCTCGCCGAGCGCGAGGTCGGGCGTGTAGAGCAGGCGGCGCACCGTGCCGGGATCGTTGATCTCGGACTTGACGGGCGTTGCGTCGTCTTCCCCGTAGCGACGGGTCGTGCCGTCGGGAAAGGTCACTTCGAGCGCGCCGCGCCGGACGAGACGGGCGAGGGCTTTGTCTAGAGCGGAATTCCACATGACGAACAACGGCATATCGGATCGTTAAGAAAAGTTAACGTAACCGTCAGTTCGCGCTCGTCCAGCCCCTTTGACCGGATAAAACGGTTCAGTCCTGCACAGTACGGGGGCCATCTCCGCCCACCTCGGCGGCCGCTGGGCTGGCAAGCCGGGTTGACTTGCCCCGCGCGACTTGGTCAATCGGCGCGGAACATGAACCCGGAGTTTCTGATGCACATCTATCGCACGCACACCTGCGCTGGCCTGTCGAGCGCCAACGTGGGCGAGACCGTCCGCCTCTCGGGCTGGGTCCACCGCGTCCGGGACCACGGGGGCATCCTCTTCATAGACCTGCGTGACCATTACGGCGTGACGCAGGTGCTCTGCGATCCCGACAGCGCCGCCTTCGCCGAGGTCGAGAAGGTGCGCTCCGAATGGTGCATCCGCATCGACGGCGAAGTGAAGGCCCGCGACGCGGAACTGGTGAATTCCAAGATCCCGACCGGCGAGATCGAGGTCTTCGTGCGCGACATCGAGGTGCTCGGCGCCGCGAAGGAGCTGCCGCTCATCGTCTTCGGCGACCAGGAGTACCCGGAGGAGACGCGGCTTCGGTATCGCTACCTCGACCTGCGCCGCGAGGTGATGCAGAAGAACATGACACTCCGCTCCGACGTCGTCGCTTCCATGCGCAAGCGGATGTGGGACCAGGAATTCCGCGAGTACCAGACGCCGATCATCACGGCCTCCTCGCCCGAGGGGGCGCGCGACTTCCTCGTGCCGTCCCGCCTGCACCCCGGCAAGTTCTACGCGCTGCCGCAGGCGCCGCAGCAGTTCAAGCAGCTGATCATGGTGTCGGGCTTCGACAAGTATTTCCAGATCGCGCCCTGCTTCCGCGACGAAGACCCGCGCGCCGACCGCTCGCCCACCGATTTCTACCAGCTCGACCTCGAGATGAGCTTCGTCGAACAGCAGGACGTGTTCGACACGATTCAGCCGGTGATCCAGGGCGTGTTCGAGGAATTCGGCGGCGGCCGGAAGGTCGACACCGAGTGGCCGCAGATCTCCTACAAGGACGCGGCTCTCTGGTACGGCACCGACAAGCCGGACCTGCGCAACCCGATCAAGATGGACGTGGTGTCCGAGCATTTTGCCGGCTCCGGCTTCGCGATCTTCGCCAAACTGCTGGAACAGGACGGCACCGAGATCCGCGCCATTCCCGCGCCGGGCGGCGGCAGCCGGAAGTTCTGTGACCGGATGAATGCCTTTGCCCAGAAGGAAGGCCTGCCGGGGATGGGCTACATCTTCTGGCGCGATGCGAACGGCGAGATGGAAGCCGCCGGCCCGCTGGCCAAGAACATCGGCCCGGAGCGGACCGAGGCGATCCGCCAGCAGCTCGACCTCGGGGTGGGCGATGCGGCCTTCTTCCTCGGCGGCAAGCCGGCGAGCTTCGAGCGCGTGGCCGGCAAGGCCCGCGACGTGATCGGCGACGAGCTGGAGCTAACGGATAAGGACCGCTTTGCCTTCTGCTGGATCGTCGACTTCCCGATGTACGAGGCGGACGAGGAATCGGGCGACATCGACTTCTCGCACAACCCGTTCTCGATGCCGCAGGGCGGTCTCGAGGCGCTGGAGGGCAATCCGCTCGACGTGCTCGGCTTCCAGTACGACCTTGCCTGCAACGGCTACGAGCTGATCTCGGGCGCGATCCGGAACCACAAGCTCGACGTGATGATCAAGGCGTTCGAGCTGGCGGGCTACGACGAGGCGGAAGTGCGCAAGCGCTTCGGTGGCATGGTCAACGCGTTCCAGTATGGTGCCCCGCCGCACGGCGGCTGCGCGGTCGGGATCGACCGCTGCGTCATGCTGCTGGCGGACGAGGACAATATCCGCGAAGTCATCATGTTCCCGATGAACCAGCGGGCCGAGGACCTGATGATGGGCGCACCGTCTGAGCCGACGAACGAGCAGCTGCGCGAACTGCGCCTGCGGGTTTTGCCACCCGAGAGCTGAGAAAGGCATGGGTTTCTCAACCCATCCTTCAGGCCGGATCATCCTGATCCACGGAGCGTCGAGCGCCGGCAAGTCGACCCTTGCCGGCGGCGTGCTGTTCTTGTTGCGGGTCGGCACCGACCGCCTGCTCGTGGCCATGCGGTCGCTCCGCCTTCTTCGAGGGATGAGAGCTAATCCGCCTGTCGCCGTCCGCTGCGTCTGATCGGCGGCAACCGGATCGTTCCATCGCGCGTTAAGAGGCATCTGCAACGGAGGCTATCATGCGCAAGCTCGTGAAGTGGTTCGCCCTCTACAAGCTGGCACAGCAGGTGCTGCGCCATCGCCGTCAGCCCGCCGACCGGGTCGAGCCCCGGCCCGCGCGTCCGGCTGAACCACACTACTGAACCAGACGATCGAACGAAGAAGGCCGCACCCCATCGGGTGCGGCCTTTGGCATTTCCGCGTCGCGGTCGGTCAGTCCGACAGGTTGCTCAGCACGCCTTCGAGCTCACGAACCAGCTCATCCGCGTCGGGTTCGACGGGATCGACCGTTATTTCGGTGTCGCTGGCCGCGACGTTGTCACTCGCGGCGACGTTCTCCACCGGCTCCAACGTGGTTTCCGCCACCGGGTCCTCGGCCACCAGAACCGGCTCGGACTCGACCTCCGGCGGCTCGGAGGGTTCGATGATGCCGCCCTCGATCACCTCGGCCTGAACCGGGGGAAGGATGTCCTTCTCGTAGAGATAGACTTTCGTGTTGATCGGCACGCGCGGGTAGAGATCGACGATCTGCTCGTCTACCAGCCGCGCGCAGCCGTTGGAGACGTCCTGCCGGATCGTCTCCGGCTTGTCGGTGCCGTGGATACGCAGATACGTGTCGCCGCGTCCTTCCTGGAACAGGTAGAGCGCCCGCGCGCCGAGCGGGTTGCCCGGGCCGCCCGGCATGCCGTCGGCGTACTGGGCGTACTGGTCAGGGTTGCGCTCGATCATGTCGGGGGTCGGTGTCCAGGACGGCCAGCGCTTCTTCGCGCCGACATAGAAGATCCCCGGCTCGTAAAGCTCGTCCCGGCCGACACCGACGTAATAGCGGATTGCCTCGGTCTCCGAGGTGACGAGGTAGAGCGAGTAATCGTCGGGGACCATGTGGATTTCGCCGACGGGCAGGGGCTTCAGCAGACGCATCCGCCGCGGCCAGAGTTCGGGCGGCAGAGCCGCGAGGTTGTCGTCCTGAGCCCGCAGCATGCTGGGGCCGAGGGCCAGACCGGCCGCGGCGGTTGCGAGAAATTGGCGTCTGCTGTTCATTAACCTGTCTCCTTCTGTCCGTGCCTGAAAGGCATGAACGCGCGTAATCTTATACGGTTTCGTCGCATTGCACCCGTCACATGATTGTGGCCAATTGTGCGGAGTCTCCGGGACTCGGGAGGTTCCTCATGTATGACGCCGTCGTTCTGCCCGCACTTCAGGCAATGAACCGGGCGGGCCACCTGCTCGACGTGGTGGATGCCACGGGCCGGGCAAATAACTTGCTGTCGGCCAAGCTGGCCCCTGACATGTTCGACTTCTCTATGCAAATTCGGATGGTGCCCGACTTCGCGTTGCGCGCCACCTTTCCGCTCACCGGACGGGCAGTGCCAGAGCTTGGCCACGGGCACGACATGGCCGCGCTGCGCGCCCGTCTGGAGGAGAGCGACGCCCTCGTCCGCGGCCTGACAGAAGCTGATTTCGATGGCGGGGCGGATCGGATCATCCGCCACCGGGCCGGGGACGCGGAGCTCGAGCAGACGGGGCGCGACTACTTGCAGCGGTTCGCGCTGCCGAACCTGTGGTTTCACCTGTCGATGGCCTTCGCAATCCTGCGCATCGCCCACGTCCCGGTGGGCAAGGGGGATTTCGACGGCCTGCACAGCTATGCCCCCGGCTTCAGTTTCGTTTCATGACATCGCTCGCCGACTGGACCCCGCCACCGCTACCGACCCGAACCGCGATGGCAGGGCGCTACGTGACGCTCGAACCGCTTGCTGCGGACCATGTCCCGGGCCTCTACGAGGCATTCAGCGAAGATACGTCCAACGCGATGTGGCACTACCTGCCGACAGGACCATATGCCGACGAGGCGGCGCTCGCGGCGTGGGTCGAGGGCGCCCGCCTGCAACACGACCCGGTCTTCTACGCGATCCGAATGGCGGACGGGCGGCTCGGCGGGATCATCAGTTACCTGCGCATCACGCCGGTTGTGGGCTCGATCGAGGCCGGCTGGCTGACTTTTGCCCCACGCCTTCAGCGCACGCGCGCGGCGTCGGAGGCCGTGATGCTGCTGGTGCGCTGGGCCTTCGAGGCGGGTTATCGCCGGTTCGAGTGGAAGTGCGACGCCGGCAACGCACCCTCGCGGGCGGCGGCGGAGCGGTTCGGCCTGTCCTACGAGGGGGTGTTCCGGCAGGCCGCGGTCGTGAAGGGCCGCAACCGCGACACGGCCTGGTTCGCTGCGATCGACGGGGAATGGCCGGCCCTTCGCGCGGCCTACGACGCGTGGCTCGATCCGTCGAACTTCGACGAGGCGGGGCGGCAGATCGTGTCGCTGCGCGACCTGACCGGGCCGATCCTCGTCGCGCGGGACCCGGCAGGCTGATGCTTGGGCCCCTGAGGGATGCGGGGTTCGACGTGCTTGCCCGCAACCACGCAGAGGCGATCCTCGCCCATGATTTCGCGACTGAAACCGCAGAGCTGTTCGATGCCCTGACCCGCTATCGGATCTCGCTGGCCGAACTCGTCTCGGGCGGAGGCGGCGAGAGCGGCCAGACCCAACGCCTGCGCCGCACGCTGGCGGACCGGGACTGGGCCAAGCACAAGTTCAGCGTCCAGACCATCGTCGACGGGCAGGAGCGCGAAGCGGTGAGCCACGAGGTCGACCATGTCCGCTTCGGCCCGGCGGGGACGCTCGCGCTCGAGATCGAATGGAACAACAAGGACCCGTTCTTCGACCGTGACCTGGAGAATTTCCAGCGGCTGCACGCGATGTCGGCGATCTCGGTCGGCATCATCGTCACGCGGGGCAGCTCGATGCAGGAGGTGCTGTTCGACCGGGTGCGGGACTGGCTGGACGGGCAGGGGCTTCGCGAGGAGGCCGATCTCGAGAGGCTCGGGATCGGGACGCGGACGGCAGCCCAGAGGCGCAACGTCGCGACGCAGGTCGCGCGAGGGGTGCCTTTCGGTGAGGCCTTCAGCCGGAACTTCGTGACCAGCAAGTTCGGGATCGCGACGACCCACTGGGCAAAGCTCGAGGATCGGGTACGGCGGGGCGTCGGCAATCCCTGTCCATTGCTTCTGATCGGGCTGCCCGAGTCGATCCTGGACGGGTAGGGGGCGCGCCATCGACGACACCCGGTTCGCGATCTCCCAAGGCGGTCCGGCACTTCGAAACGCCCGACTGCAGTAGTGACTTGAGGACCCTCTCGACGGGGCCGGCAGGCGCTTAGACGCGCCTTCTACTCCGCGGCGACGGAGGAGTTGTAGGCGTAGGTCTTCCAGCCGGGCTTGTAGTCGGCATCCGCCTGGTTGCCCCAGACGGTCCAGCCCTCACGCACACCGCGGCCGAAAAGCTCTAGGTAGGGACCCCAGGAACATTCCTCGATCAGCTTGTATTGCTCGTCGGGCTTTCGGGAATGTTCGCGTTTGCGGGTCTGCATCATGTTCACCTGACGCCGGCCGGGGGGCAGGGTGCGGGCATTCTTGCCCTTGGTGCCGAACAACATGAGCTCCGTCACGTTGCGAAAGTAGAACCCGACGCCGCGGCCGTCCGAGCCGCCGTCCTTGCGGACCTTGTGCCAGACGATGTTCGACTTGTACTCGAACCCCCATGCAGACAGCACGCGCAGCCCTTCGGGCAGCAACGCGTTCGGCACCCAGAGGTAGCAATGCGCCCGGTCTTCCAGATGGTCGGCGACCGGCAGGGCGCAGATCTCGTCCAGAGTCATCGTCGGATAGCGCGACAGCCGCTTGTGTTCGGGCGCGACCTTCCCGGTACGGTTGGTGAACCGCCACGGCGGATCGGCCATCACCGTCGAGAATCTGTCCCCGTTGAGGAACTGCTGCAAATGTTGCGAAGCGTCGGCGCTCATATCCAACATATTGGAGGAATCCTCCGCCCCTGTCATGCGAACATTTATAGAACATAGCGTGGGGCGGCGAAGTTTGGCAAGGGGCAGGCGGCACCGAACTGTCTCCGTTTGTGGAGAACTTTCGACAATTTTTCCGGGGTGCGCCCTGATCGCCGGGCGGAGCACCTTCGGGGCGCTCGATCAGCCCTCCCTCCGGTCGGGCGGCGTTCAGGGGGCTGTCTGCCCCCTCTGGGCCTGCGGCCCATTCACCCCCGAGAAATATTTGAAGCCCAAAGAAGACCGGGGAGGCGCGTCGTCTCCCGCTCTTTCGCCGTGAAAGAGCGGGCAAAGAGAAAGGCCGGCCGCAGCGGGGCGACCGGCCTTTCGGAACTGTCGGAAATGCCGGCCTCAGTGGGCGGCGATCAGGCCCATGCTCTCGAGCTTGAGGACGACCTGGTGGGCGCAGTTGTCGACATCGGTGCCCTCGGTCTCGAGCCGGATTTCCGGGTTCTCGGGAACGTCGTAGGGGTCGGAGATGCCGGTGAACTCCTTGATCTTGCCTTCGCGGGCAAGCTTGTAGAGGCCCTTGCGGTCACGTTTCTCGCATTCCTCGATCGTCGTCGCGACGTGGACCTCGACGAAGGCGCCGAAGGCCTCGATGTCCTCGCGCACCGCGCGGCGGGTCGCCTGGTAGGGGGCGATCGGCGCGCAGATGGCGATGCCGCCGTTCTTGGTGATCTCGGAAGCGACGTAGCCGATCCGTCGGATGTTGAGGTCCCTGTGCTCTTTCGAGAAGCCGAGCTCGGAGGACAGGTTCTTGCGGACGATGTCACCGTCGAGCAGCGTCACCGGGCGGCCGCCCATCTCCATCAGCTTGACCATCAGCGCGTTCGCGATCGTCGATTTGCCGGAGCCGGAGAAGCCGGTGAAGAACACGGTGAAGCCCTGCTGGGACCGCGGCGGACGGGTCTTGCGCAGTTCGGACACCACTTCGGGGAAGGAGAACCACTCGGGGATCTCGAGGCCCTCGGCGAGGCGGCGCCGCAGCTCGGTGCCGGAGATGTTGAGGATGGTGACGTTGTCCTTGTCCTCGATCTCGTCGTTCGGCTCGTACTGGGCGCGTTCCTGCACGTAGACCATGTGTTTGAAGTCGACCATCTCGATGCCCATCTCTTCCTGGTGGGTCCGGAAGAGGTCCTGCGCGTCGTAGGGGCCGTAGAAATCTTCACCGGCGGAATTCTTGCCCGGACCGGCGTGGTCGCGGCCGACGATGAAGTGGGTGCAGCCGTGGTTGGCGCGGATCAGGCCGTGCCACACCGCCTCGCGCGGGCCGGCCATGCGCATCGCCAGCGGCAGCAGGGACATGGTCGTGGTCGACGAGGGGTATTTGTCCAGCACGGCCTCGTAGCAGCGCACGCGGGTGAAGTGATCGACGTCGCCCGGCTTGGTCATGCCGACGACGGGATGGATCAGCAGGTTGGCCTGCGCTTCCTTGGCGGCGCGGAACGTCAGTTCCTGGTGGGCGCGGTGCAGCGGGTTGCGCGTCTGGAACGCGACGACCCGGCGCCAGCCGAGCTTGCGGAAGGTGGCGCGCAGTTCGTTCGGCGTGTCGCGCCGGGCGCGGAAGTCGTAGTGCACGGGCTGCTGGATCCCGGTGACCGGGCCGCCGAGGTAGATCTTGCCGGCGTGGTTGTGCAGGTAGTTCACCGCCGGGTGGGCGAGGTCGTCGGCGCCGAAGACCTTCTCGGCTTCCTTGGACTTGTCCGGCGCCCAGCGGTCGGTGACCGTCATGGTGCCGAGGATCACGCCTTCCTGGTCGCGCAGCGCGATGTCCTGCCCGATCTCGATGGACTCGGCGAACTTCTCGGAAACGTCCAGCGTGATCGGCATCGGCCAGAGCGATCCGTCGGCGAGGCGCATCGTGTCGACGACGCTGTCGTAATCCTCTTCCGTGAGGAAGCCCTTGAGCGGGTTGAAGCCGCCGTTCATCAGCAGCTCGAGGTCGCAGATCTGGCGCGGGGTCAGGTCCCACGATGTCAGGTCGGCCGCCTCGACCTTCAGCTTCAGGGAACTCTCGTAGGAAACATAGAGCTCGGGGATCGGAGCAAGGTTGTTCTTCATCAATTCGGTCCTGTGTTTCAGGGGAACATGTCCACTGGTCGTGCCGGTAAGTTCAGCGTGGAGCGCGTCGTATTCAGCGAATTTCCGGGCGAGAAAACGGTCGGTCAGCCGGATCTTCTCGGCCGCGCCGCGCGAGGTGAGCGAGTAGGCGAAGCGGCGGCGCTTGTCGGGGCCGCCCCGTTCGGAAATCCGCACCAGCCCCGCGTCGGAGACGGCCCGCAAACAGGTGTTGAGCCGGCCGAGCGACACGCCCACGGCCTCCGCCGTATGCCGCTGCGATGCGTCCGGCGCGCGGTCGAGCTGGCGCAGGATGCGGAAGAGGAGGTCCTCTTCCGGCAGCTGTGTCATGGTCGAAGGCACTGGCATCTTGGCGACTCAAAGTCTGTTCACGCGTGAACGCATTGCACAGTTTGCAGGTGCAGAAAAGTCTTTCCTGTCACGGTTGGTGAATTGTCGCCGGACTGTCACGTGCGCCGGGGGTGCAGGGTTATTGTCCCCTGGCCGAGCTGGCGGGCGGTCTCGCGTCGCTTCAGGGGCTGGTTTGAACCGGCGCGCTTCGCCATTGCGTGGCGGCGTCCGGTTTCGCACTTGGCAGGGGTATGCCATGGCGGTTCAGTCGATCAGGCAGACACGCGCCAGACCCGGGCGGCATCGCGACAATCAGAGCAAGCTATGTCCCGTTGATGCCGGTTGCCATCGCCAAGCGTTGCGACTGCGGCGCCAGCCTCACCGGGAGAGGTAGAAAGCGCCAGTTGTCCATCTGGATTATTTTGCCCGTGCGGGCGTGTCCGCAGGGGGCAGCCGGGCCGGGCGCGCGATTCTCGAAGAGGATGCGCCGCCCGGACCCCTGCAGGCGATTACTCCGCCGCGCCGACCTCGGCACCGTAGCCGAGCGGCTCGGTCACGACCTCGCGCTCCGCCTCGTGGTGGTCGGCGAGGAATTTCTCGGCGTCGAGGGCAGCCATGCAGCCCATGCCGGCAGAGGTCACGGCCTGACGGTACTTGTGGTCGGTCAGGTCGCCCGCCGCGAAGACGCCGGGGACCGACGTCTCGGTCGTGCCGGGCTTCACTTTCACGTAGCCGCCCATGTGGGTTTCCAGCTGGTCCTTCACCAGTTCCGACGCCGGCGCATGGCCGATGGCGACGAACACACCTTTCGCCGGAATCTCGGTGATCTCGCCGGTCTCGACATGGCGGACCCTAACGCCCGTGACGCCGAGCGGATTGTCCTCGCCCACGACTTCCTCGAGCTGGTGATGCCACATCGGGTGGATCTTGGCGTTCTTCATCAGGCGGTCCTGCAGGATCTTCTCCGCCCGGAGCTCGTCCCGGCGGTGGATCAGCGTGACCTTGCTGGCGAAGTTCGTCAGAAACAGCGCTTCTTCGACCGCGGTGTTGCCGCCGCCGATCACAATGATCTCCTGTCCACGATAGAAGAAGCCGTCGCAGGTGGCGCAGGCGGACACGCCGAAGCCCTTGTACTTCTCTTCGGACGGCAGGCCGAGCCACTTGGCGCGGGCGCCGGTCGCGAGGATCACGGCATCGGCGGTGTAGGTGGTGCCGCTGTCGCCGATGGCGGTGAAGGGCCGCTTCGAGAAATCGACATCCGTGATGATGTCGCCGATGATCTCGGTGCCCATCGCGCGGGCATGGGCTTCCATGCGGACCATCAGGTCGGGGCCCTGCACCTCGGTGTCGCCCGGCCAGTTCTCGACCTCGGTCGTGGTGGTGAGCTGCCCGCCCGGTTCGATCCCCTGCACGAGGATCGGCTCGAGCATCGCCCGGCTCGCGTAGACGCCGGCGGTGTATCCCGCCGGGCCGGATCCGATGATCAGTACCTTGGTATGCCGCGTCTCAGCCATGCCGCGCCCCCTTTGCTGTCAGGCTCGATATAGGGACCTGTGGACATGGAGGGAACCCTCGGGCAAATACAGCGTTCGCCAGCAACGATCTTGCGCTCACGCGAAACAATATTGCGCAGCGCGCCCCGCTGGCGTATGGTTCGCAAAGAATTAGGAGCCCCCATGCCCGGACCTCGACTCGACGACATCGATCGCATGATTCTCGCGGAACTGCAGGGCAATGGCCGGATGACCAACGTCGAGCTTGCCCGCCGTGTCGGCATCTCCGCCCCGCCGTGCCTGCGCCGTGTGCGTGCGCTCGAGGAAGAGGGCTTCATCCGGGGCTACCACGCCGTCGTCGATCCGCGCGAGCTGTCGTTCGAAGTGCAGGTCTTCGTGTCCGTCGGGCTGAAGAGCCAGGCCGAGGCGGATCTTTCCGCGTTCGAGGCGCTCTGCGCCAACTGGCCGCTGGTCCGCGAATGTCACATGCTGAACGGGGAAGTCGACTTCATCCTGAAGTGCGTCGCGCCCGACCTCCGGTCGTTCCAGAGCTTCCTGACCGAGCAGCTGACCGCAGCGCCGAACGTGGCGAGCGTGAAAACCTCGCTTGTGATCCGGCAGGCGAAGAACGAGCCGGGCGTGCCGTTCGACGTGCTCGAGGAGCGGTTGAAGAAAGAGGCGTGAGGCGGCGCGGGCGCGGATGGCGTGAGGCGACAGCTGCAATCCGTGCCGACCACCTGAGCGGACACGAAACCGCAACGCCCCTCACCACCCCCAAATTTTCGCCGAAAATTTGATAGTGCGCGGGTTAAGATCGCGTGAATTTCAGATCGGAGCGGCCCGGTAATCTCCGGACCAGTCCGACCGAATTTCAGAGCAGCGGCAGGCCAGGGCCCAACGCAAAGCCACTACGCGACGCCCAGCATCTCCAGGTCCGACATCCGCAGCCGCGCATAGCGCAGCGGTCCGAAGTCCGCGAAATCGTCGAAGTGCGGGAACAGCGACATGTAGAGGCCGAGGTTCTCGCCCCTCAACGCCAGTTCGTGCAGCGTCCCGGGGTGATGGCTTTCGATCTCGACGCCACAGGCGATCAGCCGGTGATGGCCCGCGAAGCCGAGGTGATAGACCGGAACCGCGCTCATCGGCGTCAGCTCGATCAGGTTGATCCCGTCGATCATGTCGCGCGCCGGCACGAATGCCCCGTCCGCCCGCGTCAGGCGCTGGACGGCTTCCGTCCGGTGGTAGATCCGCGCCTTCGGTCCGAGCACGAGGTCCGGCATCGGCCGCGCCACGCCAAGTGCGTCGGCGGCGATGCGGGTCAGTCGCCCCATCTGCGGGGACTGGCCGCGCGCGTTTGGCACGATCGTCGTCGACCCTTTCCAGAGCAGCGGCTGAAAGCCTTCCTCCACGGTCTTCACCATGTCGCCGGGCAGCAGGTCTTCGACGGCGACCGGCCCCTGGGCGGTCGAGATCAGGGTGCCGCGCGCGAAGGCGCTGAACGCATCCTCGAAGGCCGCGATCGCGGGCGCCACGCGGACCAGTTCGCCGATGTCGCCGCTGCGGTCGAGCCACGTCACCTCGTACTTGCGCATCAGCGTGCGCTGGCGCGGTTCGGCGGGATCGGTTGCGGAGGGAAGGGTCGTGGCCTCGTCGAGGTCGGAATCCGACCGGGCGGGCAGTCGAGGGGGAATGGTCATGCGATCACCTTGCGGTTGGTCACATCTTCTGCCGGCCCCCACCGACGACGTCCGAGGACGATTACAATATCGAAGTGGAACCAGTCTCTGCCGACACGGCCCGTTGTGTCAAAATTCCAGGCTGCTCGTTCGTGTCTGGTCCGGAAATGCGGGGCAGGAGGCGCGATTGTCGCCGCTCGCGCTACCGTCCCGCCACATTCCGATTCGCTGTTTCCCGGCTCAGGCCGAGGCGATGCGGAAGACGCTGGCCTTCGGCGCGTCGGAGGAGTCGCCGCGCAGGCGGCGCTTGGCGATGAAGCTCTCGCGCCGGACGCCACGCTCCCACGGCATGGAAACCTTGGTGCGATCGGCCTCGGACCGGATACGCTCGATGACGCGGCTGACGTCCTTCATGGCTTTGTACCTTCTGCACAGGGGAGGGCGCGTCGTGCGCGCTACCACCCCAATGCAACAGTCACCGGGGGCGAAATTGCGGCGACGCTAGGACAACTTTCTGCCGATCATGGTTGACGACAGGCCCGGAGCGATCGCCGTCAGAGGCGGATCGCGGCGATCAGGCGCCCGTAATCCGCTTCCCGCTGATGCACGCTGCGACGGTAGCTGAAGAACCGTTCCGGGTCGGAATAGGTGCAGTGGCGCGTCCAGTGCGCCTCGGCCACGCCCGCTTCGCGCAGCCGGTAGAGCCCGAAGGCCGGCAGGTCGAAGTGGTAGCGGTCGCCGTCGCCCGACGCGAAGAAGCGGCCATAAGCGTTGTCCGCGTCGATGAAGGTCTCGAGGAACTCAGGTCCGACCTCGTAGGCGCGCTGACTGATGGAGGGGCCGATCGCCGCCGTGATCCGCCCCCGCTCGGCGCCGAGCGCAACCATCGCGTCGATCGTCGCCTCCAGCACGCCATCAAGCGCCCCGCGCCATCCGGCGTGGGCCGCGCCGATCACGCCGGCCTCGGCATCGGCGAACAAGACCGGCTGGCAATCGGCCGTCAGCACCGACAGCGCGATCCCCGGTGTCGCGGTGACGAGCGCGTCCGCCCGCGCGACGTCCTCCGTCGGCGCATCCACCGTGACCACGTCTGCCGAATGGACCTGGCTGACGCCCTGCAGCCGCTCCGGCGGAAGGTCGAACGACAGGGCCACCCGCGCGCGGTTGATCTTCACCGCCTCGTGCTGGTCGGAACTGCCGAACCCGCAGTTCAGCCCGCGGAATACGCCGGAGGACGCGCCGCCCGCACGGGCGAAGAAGCCGTGGCGGACCGGCGAGAGCAGGTCGGACGTGATAATGTCCAGCTTCATGTCATAAGGCCCGGAGGCGGTGCCGCGGTCGTCGGATAAATCCCCATCACCTTGAAAAGGTGACCCATCTCGGCGGGGTGGGTCAAGCGGCGGTGCGCGGCGATATGCTCGCCGAGGGCGCCGCCGCTCAACGAGGCGGCAAGCGTCCGTGCCCGGTCCGCAATGCCGAGCCGTTCGAGAAAGACCCCTTGAGGGACCGGCTCCGTGGCCGCTGCGGGGGCTGCGGCAGCGGCGATCGGGCGGAAGTCGACATGCGCCGTCAGGTCCGCTTCGCCCGGTGCCTCGAGCACCTTCACCTTCCGGTGATGCGAGATCGCCTGCAGCGTGTCGCCGGTCTGGCCCCAGTCGCCGTAGTCCACGATTAGCGCCGCGCCGCCGTGCGCCTCGATTCGCCGGCCGATCTCGGCGGCCATCGGCTCCGCGGTGGCGCAGAGCTCGACCATGTCGCCCTCCTCGGTGTCCGCCAGCCGGCCCTCGAGCGCGGCGAGCGGCGCGGGCGGGGACAGCCCGAAGGCCAGCGTGCCCTCCGTCTCTCCGATCACCCGTTCGCGCCAGCCATTCCCCTCGCGCAGGAACTGGCGGACGGGGAGGGCATCGAAGAACTCGTTGGCGATGAGGAACAGCGGCGCCTCGGGCAGGTCCGCGACATGGTCGTGCCAGTTCGCCGTGCCCAGTCGCTCCGCCTGCGCGGCGCGCATGGCGGGCGAGGTCTCCACGAGATGCAGGCGGATCGCGTCGCGGAAGCCCGGCACACCGCGCGTAGCGCGCAGGATGTCCTGCATCAGCGTGCCGCGACCCGGGCCGAGCTCCGCCAGCACGATCTCCGACGGCGCGCCCTGGTCAAGCCAGCTTTGCGCCAGCGCCAGCCCGGTGAGCTCACCGAACATCTGGCTGATCTCGGGCGCGGTGGTGAAATGCCCCCGTGCGCCGAGCGGATCAGCGCGGGTGTAGACGCCATGTTCGGGGTGCGACAGGCAATAGGCCATGTAGTCGGCCACCGTCAGCGGCCCCGTCAGCGCGATCTGCCGCAGCAGGAGATCGCGCAGCGCACTCATGCCGCCGCCGTCCCGCGCGACGCCCGCAAGCCCCACCAGATCGTCAGCAGACCGACGATCACCATTGGCAGCGACAGCAGCTGGCCCATCGACAGCCCGGCCCCGGCGAGTTGCACGACGTAACCCATCGGGTTGTCCGGCGTGATGAACTGCGGATCGGCCTGCCGGAACAGCTCCACGAACATGCGTGACAGGCCGTAGCCGGTCAGGAAGACCCCGGTCGTGACCCACGGCCGCTTCGTCCAGCGGTAGGCAAAAACGCTGACGAGCAGGATCGTGCCGAGCAGCAGCCCCTCGAGACCCGCCTCGTAGATCTGCGACGGGTGACGGGCGCAGAGCCCCTCTATGGCGGGGCAGTCCTGCGCCGCCGCGCCGGGGAAGATCACGCCCCACGGCAGGTCCGTCGGACGTCCCCACAGCTCGGCATTGATGAAGTTGGAAAGCCGGCCGAGCATCAGCCCCACAGGCGTGGCCAGCGCCAGCAGATCGGCGATCGACCCGAGCGGCGCGCGATGCTTGCGCGAGGCATAGACCACCGCTGCCACGACACCGAGGAAGCCGCCGTGGAACGCCATCCCGCCCTGCCAGATCATCGGGATCTCGAGCGGATTCTGCAGGTAGTAGTCCGGCCTGTAGAACAGCACGAATCCGAGCCGTCCGCCGACGATCACGCCGATGATGATCCACGTCAGCAGATCCTCGACCTGCGACTCCGTCATCGGCGCGGTATTGCCCGGGAACAGCTTGGGACGGCGGATCGCCGCGATCACGATGCGCCAGCCGATGAGGATGCCGGCGATATAGGCCAGCGCGTACCAACGGAGCGCGAACTCCATGCCGAAAAGGGAGACGGAGAAGACCTCGGGCCTCAGCCAGTCGGGAAAGGGAATGCCTGTCATGGCGGTTCTCGTCCTTCAGCGCGGGGCCGGTGTCAACTGCCCGCCTTGTTGGCGGGCGCGATGCGGCCCATATAGGGGGCACGCATGACCGGAGGCTGACATATGCAGACCAGAGGCAAGATCTTCGACGACATCTCGCAGCTGATGACCAACGCGATGGGCGTGGCTCAGGGAGCGCGGGAAGAGGCCGAGACGGCCTTCAAGGGCATGGTCGACCGCTGGTTGGCCGACCGCGACTTCGTCACCCGTGAGGAATTCGAGGCCGTGCGCGGCATGGCCCAGAAGGCGCGCGAAGAGAACGAGGCGCTGAAAGCCCGGCTCGACGCGCTCGAGGCGAAGTCCTCCTGACCGGCCTTCAGGCCCTGTAAACCATCGGGTCTCGATTTCGTTGACCCGGTGGCACCGATCCTCCAGAACCTCTCACGACGGGCCGGCATGACGCGGGTCCGGGCGCCGGCGCGGCCACACGGCCCGCGAAACGGACGCGGACGATCCTGAACGGTCGTCGTTTTTCCGACATTCGTCCGGCGCAGCCGGTAACCGGGGCGTTGATGCCTCCGGTGCCGACTCTCCTGCGCTATCTGGAGGGAGGTATCGTGCGATGCGTGTCCTTGTCGGGGCATGGTCCTGGAGGGGCGTTGCCCACGCTCTCGAACTGCGCCGCGAAGGTTTCGCGGTGACGCAGGCCGACACTCCTGACGACCTTCTTCTGTTGGCCGATGGCGGTGGTGCCGACGCGGTCTTGCTCTGGTCCGATGTCCCCGGCACCGCCGCCGCAGGGCTGGTTGCGCCCCTCGCCGGGCGACGCCCGGTCCTAGTGCTGGGCTGTCCCGGCGACGGAGATGAGGGTGCGGCCTGCTACGCTGCCGGTGCTTTCGCCGTGCTGGACCGCGCCGGCGCGGCCGAGGTCGCGGCCCGCCTGCGCGCGGCGGTCATGCGCAGGGCGGGTCACACGCCGCCACGTATCGCGTTCGGCGGCCTCGTCATCGACGTGATGGCGCGCACCGTCACCATCCCCGCGGGGAAGGTCCCGCTGTCTCCGCTGCAGTACCAGATGGTCGAACGGCTCGCGCTGGCCAGCGGTACGGTGGTCAGCCGGGACGCGTTGCTCGACCATCTCTACGGTGGTGAACAGGAACCGTCGCACCGGGTGCTCGACACGTTCCTGCATGACGTGCGCCGCCGCATCTGCGCGGCGGGCGGGCAGGGCTCGTTGATCGAGACGGTTCGTGGCCAGGGGTTCCGGCTCGCCAGGACCACGACCCCTGACCTGTCGCTGCTGGCCGGTTAGGCGCAGCCGCGGGGCCGACGGGTCAGATCGGAGGTACCGAGCAAACACCTGGCCCGCCAGTTACTCGCCGGCCCCGATAAGCCCGGCCGCCATCGGCCGGGCCTGCCGTTCAGAAGGACTCGATATAGGCGGCGAGGATGTCGCGCGCCGCTTCGAGGTCGGACTTGTGGATCATCTCGGTCACGGTGTGGATGTAGCGCGTGCCGACCGTGATCCCGAAGGCCTTCGCCCCGGCCGCGGCCTGCTGCGCCGCCGCACCGTCCTGCCCGCCAGCGCGAAGCATCGTGCGCTGGAAGGGGATGCCCTTGGCTTTCGCCAGCGCGTCGATCTCGGCCACCAGCCCCTTGTCGGAGATGAAGCTCCCGTCACGGATATGAAGGCCGAAGCCCTCGCCCTGCACCGTGGTGCGGTCCTGCTCCGGCACGCCGGGCGTGTCGCAGGACAGCGTGACGTCGATGCCGATCCCGATGTCGGGCCGCACCTTGAACGCCGCCGTGCGTGCACCACGCAGGCCGACTTCCTCTTGAGTTGTGAAGACCACGTGGATCTCCGCGCCGCGCTTGTCCTTCGCCGCCGCGCGGACCGCCTCGATGCCGAGCCAGCAGGCCACCCGGTTGTCGAGCGCCTTGGAGACGAACTTTTCGCCCATCTCGAGGAACGGTTCGTCCATCACGACGTAGTCGCCCACCTCGACCTTGTCTTTCGCCGCCGCGCCGAGCCCGGTGTCGATGTAGAAGTCCGCGACTTCGGGGACCTTCTTGCGATCTTCGGGGGCGGAGATGTGGATCGGTTTGCCGCCGGGGTTCATCACCGCCTTCAGGTCGCCGTCCGCCGTGCAGACCAGCACCCGGCGCGAGAACAGGTTGCGCGGGTCGAAGCCGCCGACCGGCTGCACGTAGACGAAGCCCTTGTCGGAGACGTGGTTCACGAGGAACCCGATCTCGTCCATGTGGCAGAGCATCATGACTTTCGGCGCGCCGTCCTTGTCGGCCTTGCGCACGCAGTGGAGCGAGCCCATCGCGTCGGTGCTCACCTCGTCGAAGAGCCCCTCGATCTCGGTCTCGATCAGCGCGCGGACGCGCTCCTCGTGGCCGGGCACGCCGGGGGTCTCGCAGAGTCGCTTGAGAAGATCGGTATTCATGGGAGGGGCTCCTTTCGCGCGCGATCCTGCACCGCGGGGCAGGGAGGCTCAATAGCCCCGGCCGCTTGACCCAACGGACCCGCTGTCATCGTCCCGTCATCCTGTCGTAATGCTCGCGTCGCCGGACGACCAGATCGCGGCCTGTCAGGGCCCGAAACCCCAAAATACTGTGGACATCCACAAGAAATTGCTGGACAGGGCCGCCGAACCAGTCTCACCATATGTAGTGAGGAGGCTGGCAACGCACCGCCTCCCTAGAGCAGCCATCTAGCGCTTGGGGCGCTGCCAATCTTGCCCCACGCTGGAGATACAGGAGGCCCACATGGCGCTGACCGAGCACATTTCGAGCGACGACATTCATCCCATCGACCTCGTCGAGCATATCGCCGAGCATTACGACTGGGAGTTCGATCGCATCGGCGACGACCAGATCGCGATGGCGGTCGAGGGCCAGTGGCGCACCTACTCGATCACGCTCGCCTGGTCGGCGTTCGACGAGACGCTGCGCCTGATCTGCACCTTCGAGATGGAGCCGCCCGAGCACCGCATCCCGGCGCTCTACGAAGTGCTCAACCATGCCAACGACCTCTGCTGGTCGGGCGCCTTCACCTACTGGGCCGAGCAGAAGCTGATGGTCTGGCGCTACGGCCTCGTCCTGTCGGGCGAGCAGATCGCCGGCCCCGAGCAGATCGACACGCTGATCGGCGCCGCCGTCACCTCCGCCGAGCGCTTCTACCCTGCGTTCCAACTGGTCACATGGGCCGATCGCGATCCCAAGGACGCAGTGCAGATCGCCATCGCCGAGGCCTACGGCACCGCCTGAGCGGGGAGGTGCGTCGGGGAGGTGCAGTGGTGGCCTGCCTCTGCGCTAGGCGTTAGTTTGAGAACCACTATAGGGCTCGGGGCGCAATGACCGCTTCGAGCCCTATTTGCTTGATGCAGCTCGTTGCACAAGCCGCTTTACAGGACACGTGGCCATTAAAAGAGAATCTCGTCTTCGTCCTGAGGTTCGATAGACACCCCCGAATTTTCTGTATGCTCAACGATGAACCGAGCTCGTTCGTACAACTCGTCAAAGGTGATGATTTTTGGTTGGCGCAGATTCCGGCGGAAGCCCTCGAAAGCTTGATAACGCGATGCGTTCACACCTTTTTCGGTCTTAAACTGATCGAGGCTGCCGACTACTAGAAATGATCGAGGCTGAACCGCCATCAACTCTTCCCCGGTCGGGTTGCCTTGCTCGTCGAAAAAGCGATGGTATGTGTCTAACTCATTAGTAGCGGCACGCAACGTCTCTTGGCATTGCGCCACTGCACCACTTAGTTCCGCAGAAGGTGCCCACGTGCCACGGCGGTATTCGTTCTCTTTTAAAAGTCCGGTTTCGCTTTTCTTGATTTCAACAAGGCAAAGTGCACTAACAGCGGCACGGGTCTTCATGATGCCGTCTGGAACCTTTCCCGGCCCAGCCACACTGGATCCACGGATCGTTTGTTGAAGTTTGCGCTCATCCAACCCTGTAGTGAAGATGTAGCTAAGGCCGTAGCCAAAAATCCACTGATTGCGTTCAAAGAAGTTTTGCCAAGTACTTTCCGAGATGCTCACGCCAGAATCTAGCATTTCTGAGAACGCTTTCAGCTCCTTGCGGCGATATGCGAGCGCAATCACGTCTTCGGTGGTAATCTGGCTACGTGCAAATTCGGCAACGAGTCCAGGCCGTTCTTCAAGAAGTTTGCGAGCTTCAGCGTCCGGCATGTGGACCAAACGCAAGTCAGCCTCATTCACGTTGAATTTGCCAGACTCAGGAATTTCCAAGCGCTGGATATTGTTTAGAAACTCTAACAACTTAGAAACCTGCTCGCCATATAACACGACCTGATCACCTATGGGGTTTCCGGTTTTGGTACTCCAACGCTGAATGTGAAGATGGGTAATTCTCCTCCCATCCTCGATAAACCGAGCCTGAATCTGCTGGATGCCCGTATCTGTTTCATGTAGAACGAACTCACCACCATCCTTGATAAGCTCTTTCAACGGCCCAGCCTCGAACCTTTTCCAGCCGCGCCTGTAAACGGTTTCTTTGCCGGGGTACTTGAAACCCTTCGATATATAGAGCTTATCTGGATCTCGATTTTTGGCATACTCAAATTCCTCAAAATCAATTTCTGACATGAACCATTCCGGAAATCCCGTTTGTCGCGGGCGATACAATCTTAGCGGGCAACGAAGCAAGAAAAGGATACATGCGCCACACTAGGTTTCTGTGCTGGTCAGCGATCTGACGTCGTCTGTAATGAAGCCGACTTCTAGTTTGCGTACACCAACGTCCGCTCAGCCCGCACACCCGACCTCCCCATCAACCACGGACCCGACAAGCCGGCCAAAAAGCACTCATACGTGTCGCGAACGGCCATTGCCTCCCCCCCGCACCTCGTTATCGTGACGCCGGACACGGGCAGGGGCGACAGATGGCCTATTCGGGCTGGCGCATTTTCAGGGAAGCCCTCTCGGGCAACAAGGGATGGGAGCGCGCGTGGCGCGACCCGGAGCCTAGGGCCGAGTACGACATCGTCATCATCGGCGGCGGCGGCCATGGCCTGTCGACCGCCTTCTACCTCGCCAAGGAACACGGGCTGAAGAACATCGCCGTGCTCGAGAAGGGTTATCTCGGCGGCGGCAACGTGGGCCGCAACACGACGATCGTGCGGGCCAACTACTACCTGCCGGGGAACTCGGAGTTCTATTCCCATTCGCTCAAGCTCTGGGAAGGACTCGAGGGCGAGCTGAACTACAACGTGATGCACAGCCAGCGCGGGCTCATCAACCTGTTCCACAGCGACGGGCAGCGGGACGCCTTCGTGCGGCGCGGCAACTCGATGATCAACCAGGGCGACGACGCGATCCTGCTCGACCGCGAGGGCGTGCGCGCGCATCTGCCCTACCTCGATTTCGACAATGCCCGCTTCCCGGTGCAGGGCGGTCTCTACCATCCTCGCGGCGGCACCGCCCGGCACGACGCGGTGGCCTGGGGCTATGCGCGCGGCGCCGATCAGCGTGGCGTCGACCTGATCCAGAACTGCGAGGTCACGGGCATCGACATCGAAGGCGGCAAGGTCCGGGGCGTCCAGACCACCCGCGGCGCGATCCGGGCGAAAAAGGTCGGCATCGTCACGGCGGGCCGCTCCGGCCAGGTGGCGGCGATGGCGGGGATGCGCCTGCCGATCGAGAGCCATGTGCTTCAGGCTTTCGTGACCGAAGGGCTGAAGCCGGTGATCGACCATGTCGTCAGCTTCGGCATGGGGCACTTCTACATCAGCCAGTCCGACAAGGGCGGCCTCGTCTTCGGTGGCGACCTCGATTTCTATGCCTCCTACGCGCAGCGCGGCAACCTGCCGATCGTCGAGCACGTGATGGAGGCCGCGATGACGCTGATGCCGATGATCGGCAAAGCGAAGGTGCTGCGCAGCTGGGGCGGCATCATGGACATGACCCCCGACGGATCGCCGATCATCGACAAGACGGGGATCGACGGGCTCTACATCGACTGCGGCTGGTGTTACGGCGGCTTCAAGGCCGTGCCGGCCTCCGGCTTCTGCTTCGCGCATCTGATCGCGCAGGGCCGGCCGCACAAGTCGGCCGAGAAATTCAGGCTGGACCGGTTCAACACCGGCATCGGCCTCATGGACGAGGAGGGAACCGGTGCGCAGCATAATCTCCACTAGCATCGCAGGGCTGCTCTGCGTGACGGCCGCCGCTGCCGAGACGCCCGCGGGCTGCTACGTGCGCGAGTACGACGATGTCCACATCAAGTCCCACCCCGCGCAGACGGTGAAGTGGATCCGCATCGGCTTCGACCTGCTGCCCGACTACAGCGAGACGAATGCCTACGTGATCGCCCAGTTCCTCGACCGGGGCCGCGCGGCGGAGGACGGGGTCGGGGGCATGACGCTCGACCAGTCCGCGATCTGCTGGGAATACGAGGGCACCTGGAGCTGCGGCGTCGAGTGCGACGGCGGCAGCTTCGATATCACCCGGATCGACAGGGACATCCTCGAGATCCGAACGGGCCATTTCTCCATTGGTGACACCGAAGGGTGCGGCGGGTCCACGACCCTGGCCGAGGGAGAGTACGACGAGCCCACAACCTATCGCCTCTACCGCGCCAGCGACGGCGCGTGCCGAATGCAATGACATGACAAAATACTTCCTGATCCCCACTCTCCTTCTTCTTCTGACTGCCTGCGACCAGGCCGGGTTCTCCGGCTTCGGGTTCGGCGGCGGTGCCGATCCCACCGGTTGCGACAACCCTGTGGCCTGCACGGCGTCCGCCGGTGCGGTGGCCGAACTCAACGGCATGATCGGCCCGGTCGCGCCGGGCATCGACCTGCTGCAGGTCCAGCAGGACCGCGAGACGATCGTCGCCGACATCCGCGTGCCGCTGACCCAGTCCGACCTGACGACGCTGGGCGAACCCGCGTTCCGCGCGCAGGCGGAGAACGCCTCGCGCGTTGCGATCTGCCGCAGCGTCGATGCCAACGTCCTGTTCGGCGCAGGCGTCCTGCTCCGTGTCCGCCCGCAGGGCACCGACGGCACCCAGTTCCCCGAGTTCACGCTGAATTCCTGTTCCGCCAACGTCTGACCCATGCGCATCCCCTGTCCCCATTGCGGCGCCCGCGACCGGCGCGAGTTCACCTACAAGGGCGCCGATCTCGCAGCCCCGGGCGGCACCGAATGGTCGGACGCATGGGACGACTACCTGCACCTGCGGGACAATCCGGCGGGTGAGCTGACGGAACTCTGGTATCACGACCCCTGCGGCACCTGGGTCAGCGTGCGGCGTGACACCGTCAGCCATGCGGTGATCGGCTCCGCTGCCGCCTCGGCGGGGCGGCCCTCGTGAGGGTCGCAGGCAAGGGCATCTACGGCGACGCCAAGGCCGTCCCCTTCAGCTTCGACGGACAGAGCTTCGAGGCCCGCGAGGGCGACACGCTCGCCGCCGCGCTGCTGGCCAACGACGTCCGCCTCGTTGCGCGGTCCTTCAAGTATCACCGCCCGCGCGGCGTGCTGACCGCCGGCTCGGAAGAGCCGAACGCGCTCGTCACGGTCGGGCAGGGCGCGGCCCAGGTGCCCAACGTCCGCGCCACGGTGCAGGAGGTCTTTCCCGGCCTCGCCGCCCGCAGCCAGAACGCCTGGCCCTCGCTGAAGCGCGACGCGCTGGCGATCAACGACCTAATGTCGCCGTTCTTCGGCGCAGGCTTCTACTACAAGACCTTCATGTGGCCGAAGAGCTTCTGGGAGAAGGTCTACGAGCCGGCGATCCGCCGCGCCGCCGGGCTTGGCGCGCTGTCGGGCAAGCCAAATGACGAGGCCTACGAGAAGGCCTTCGCCTTCTGTGACCTGCTGGTGATCGGTGCCGGCCCTGCCGGGCTGATGGCCGCACTGACCGCCGCCCGCGCCGGTGCGGACGTGATCCTCGCCGACGAGGACGCGCGGATGGGCGGCCGGCTCCTGTCGGAGACGCTGGAGGTCGACGGCACCGCCGGTCACGTCTGGGCGGCGGAGCTGCTCGACGAACTCGCCGGGATGCCCAACGTCCGCCTGATGAGCCGCACCACGGTGACAGGCGTCTACGATCACGGCACCTATGGCGCGCTCGAACGGGTCGGGCTGCACCGTCCTGCCGCGCCCGACCTCGTGCGGGAGTGCTTCTGGCGGATCGTTGCCAGCCGGGCAGTGCTCTGCGCCGGCGCGCTGGAGCGGCACATCGCCTTCGCCGACAACGACCGGCCCGGTATCATGATGGCCTCCGCCGTGCGCGCCTACCTCAACCGCTGGGGCGTCGCGCCGGGACAGAACGTGACGATCTTCGCCAACAACGACGCCGCGCACCGCACCGCCAAGGACCTGCTCGACGCCGGGGTGAAGGTGAACGGCGTGATCGACACCCGCGATCGGGAGCGTGTGCCGGAGTCGACCGACTACGAAGTCTTCATCAAGGGCCGGGTCACCGGCACCGCCGGGCGCCACGCGCTCGAGGAGATCGAGATCGAACACAAGAGCGGCGCGCGCACGCTCAAGACCGATTGCCTCGCCCTGTCGGGCGGCTGGAACCCGTCGCTGCACCTGACCTGCCACAGGGGCGCTCGGCCCGCCTGGTCGGGCCAGATCGCTGCCCACGTCCCGCCGGAGGGCGCGGTGCCGGGCCTCGCGGTCGCGGGCGCCGCGCGCGGCATCTTCTCCACCGCCGGTTGCCTCGAGGACGGGGTGAAGGCGGCGCTCTCCGCGCTGGGCGAGCTCGGCCTGTCGGCGCGCGACGTCGAGGTCCCGAAGGCCGAGGACGGCGCCTATGCCATCCGCCCCTTCTGGCGCGTCGCGGGCGAGGGGCGGGCATGGCTCGACTTCCAGAACGACGTGACCGTGAAGGACGTGGAGCAGGCTGCGAAAGAAGGCTTTCGCTCGGTCGAGCACATGAAGCGCTACACGACGCAGGGCATGGCCACCGATCAGGGCAAGAGCAGCAACGTCGCCGCGCTCGCCATCCTCGCCCACGTCACCGACCGCTCGATCCCCGAGACCGGCACCACGACCTACCGCCCGCCATTCTCGCCCGTCTCCATCGCCGCGATGGGCGCCGGCGGTCAGGGGCAGGGCTTCGCGCCCCGGCGACTGACGACCTCGCACGAGGCGAGCGTCCAGAAAGGCGCGCCGATGATCGAGGCGGGGCTCTGGTATCGCCCCTCCTACTTTCCGCTCAGGGACGAGAAGACCTGGCGCCAGAGCTGCGACCGCGAAGTCGCGATGGTCCGCAATGCGGTCGGCGTGACCGACGTCTCGACACTGGGCAAGATCGACGTTCAGGGGCCGGATGCGGGCGCGTTCCTCGATTACGTCTACACCGGCACCTTCTCGACCCTTGCCGAGGGTCGTGTCCGCTACGGCGCGATGCTGCGCGAGGACGGTTTCGTCATGGATGACGGCACCGCCGCGCGGTTGGGGGCGGACCACTACCTCGTGACCACGACCACCGCCGCGGCGGGACAGGTGATGCGCCACTTCGACTACGTCGCGCAGGTGCTGCGCCCCGACCTGTCGGTGCGCCATGCCAGCGTGACCGAGCAATGGGCGCAGTTCGCCGTCGCCGGCCCGCGGTCGAAGAAGCTGCTCGACGGGCTGCTCGACGCGCCCGCTGACCCTGCTTTCATGGCATGGGCGCCGGTCACCGTCTCCGGCGTCAGGGCGCGGCTGTTCCGGATCACCTTCTCGGGCGAACTCGGCTACGAACTGGCCGTGCCCGCGCGCTACGGGGCCGCCGTCTACCGAATGCTCGTCGCGCTGGCGGAGGGACTCGGCGGCGGCGCCTACGGGATGGAGGCGCTGAACGTGCTCCGGATCGAGAAGGGCTTCCTCACCCATGCGGAGCTCGACGGCCGCACCACCGCCTTCGACCTCGGGATGGAGCGGATGTGTTCCACCAAGAAGGACTACGTCGGACGCGCCGCGGCGAGCCGCCCGGGCCTCACCGGCCCGGACCGGGATCAACTTGTCGGTCTGCGCGCCGCCGGGGCCGTGCGCCAGCTCACTGCCGGCGCCTACCTGTTCGCGCCCGGGGCGGAGCCGGTCAGCGACAGTGCGGAGGGCAACGTCACCTCGGCCTGCTACTCGCCGACGCTCGACACCGGCATCGCGCTCGCCCTGCTGCGCGACGGGCGGGCGCGGCATGGCGAACATGTGAAGCTTGTCGATCACCTGCGCGGTATCGAAGCCCTGTGCGAAGTCTGCGACCCGGTGTTCTACGATCCCGAGGGAGGGCGCGCCCGTGGCTAGGCTCCGGTCCCGCACCCCGTTCGAGGGGCTGCTGCCGATCACCATCGGCACGGTGCTGGTGGAAGAAGTCGTCCCCGGTCCGGTCCACCTTGTCGCGACCTTTGCCGGTCAGGAGGCCGGAGTCGGACGCGCGCTCGGCACCGGACTGTCGCTCGCCTTCCCCGCGCCCGGACAGGTGACCGAAGGACGCGACGCCCGCGCGATCTGGGTTGCGCCGGGCCAGGCGCTGGTCTTCGCTGCCGACCTGCCGGCCATCGCCCACGCAGCCGTCACCGACCAGTCCGACGCCTTCGCGATCTGCGCGGTGAGCGGCCCCGATGCGGCGGAACTGCTGTCCCGTCTTGTGCCCGTCGACCTGCGCCCGTCCGCGTTCCCGACGGGCACCACCGCGCGCACGCTCGTCGGACACATGACCGCCAGCGTCACCGCGGTGGAAAACGGGATCGAGATCATGGTGTTCCGCTCGATGGCCGGCACCCTCGCCGAAGAGCTCAGCCACGCCGCGAGGCACCTCGCCGCGCGCCGCGCCTGACCCGCTCTCTCATCTGGCCGCAAATACCTCCGGGGTCCGGGGCAGAGCCCCGGCGGATCGACGCGCCGAAGGCGCGGCGATCCAGACCAGGGAAACGCTCAGCCCTCCAGCGGGTGGAAACAGGCCGCCTGCTGGGTGCCGAAGGTCGCGGTTTCCAGCGTCGGCACCTCCTCGGCGCATTTCTCCGTCGCGCGGGGGCAGCGCTTGCGGAAGGCGCAGCCCGACGGCGGGTTGAGCGGGTCGGGAAGTTCAGTCTCCCGACCCTCGGGCGCTTTCAACTCCCGCCCCACGACCGGCGCGGAATCCGCCAGGAGCTTGGTGTAGGGATGCCGGGGCGCGCGGAAGATGTCCTCCGCCCGGCCCAGTTCCACCACCGACCCGAAGTAGAGCACCGCGATCCGGTCGCAGACCGCCTCCACCACGGCGAGGTCGTGGGAAATGAACAGGTAGGTGAGGTCGAACTCCGTCTTGAGGTCCGCCAGCAGGTTCAGCACCTGCGCCTGCACCGATACGTCGAGCGCGGAGACCGGCTCATCCAGGATCAGGATCGAGGCCTGCGCGGCGAGCGCACGCGCGATGCCGATCCGCTGCGCCTGTCCGCCGGAGAACTCGTGCGGATAGCGGTCCAGGAATTCTTCCCGCAGGTTCACGCTGTCGAAGATCTCGGCGATGCGCTTCTGCCGCTCGGCCTTCGGCATCCCGTGCAGCCGCTTCAGCGGTGCCTCCATGATCTGGCGGATCGTCTTCCTCGGGTTCAGCGAGGAGATCGGGTCCTGGAAGACATATTGGATGCGCTTGCCGAAGACCGCCGGGTCGGCATTGTCGAGCGCCTGGCCGTCGATCTCCACCGTGCCGCCGGTCGGCGGCAGCAGCCCGACCAGCATCCGCGCAAGGGTGGATTTGCCGCAGCCGGACTCGCCGACGATGCCGAGCGTCTCGCCCTTCTCGACGGTGATGTTCACGGGGTGAACGGCGTGGACATGGCCCTTGGCCGCGCCGAACAGGGACTTGCCCACGGCGAAGGTCTTCTTGAGGTCGGTCAGCTTGAGCGCGGCGGTCATTGGGCGGCCTCCGTGGCCTGGCGTTCGACGGGATGCAGGCAGCGGGCGCGGTGGTTTCCGACCTTCGCCAGCGGGATCTCTCCCGACCGGCAATCCGCCTGCACCTTGTGGCAGCGGTCGGCGAAGGCGCAGCCCTCGGGCAACTTGTCGACGGCCGGTGGCAGGCCGGGGATCGCCTCGAGCCGCCGCTTGCCCTCGCCCAGTTCCGGCACGCAGGCCATGAGGCGGGCGGTGTAGGGATGGCGCGGGTTGTTGAGGATCTGGTCGGTGGTGCCTTCCTCGACGATCCGCCCGGCATACATCACCGCCGCCCGGTCGCAGAGCTGCGCCACGACGCCGAAGTCATGGGTGATGAAGATGATGGCGAGCCCGCGCGATTTCCGCAGGTCCGACAGCAGCGACAGGATCTGCGCCTGCACCGTGACGTCGAGCGCGGTCGTCGGCTCGTCGGCGATGATGACGTCGGGATCGTTCGCGAGCGCCATGGCGATGCCGACCCGCTGGCGCATGCCGCCCGACATCTCGTGCGGGTAGGTGTCGATCCGGCTCTCGGCATTCGGAATTCTCACGTCCTTCAGCAGCTGGATCGCCCGCTTGCGGGCTTCGCCCCGACCGATACCGTGATGCACCTTGATCGCCTCGATCAGCTGATCGCCGACCTTGTAGAGCGGATGGAGCGTGGCGAGCGGGTCCTGGAAGATGTAGGCGACCCGGTCGCCGCGCAACGAGCGCAGCTTGCCGTAGTCCGCGCCGATCAGCTCCTCGTCCTTGTAGCGGGCCGAGCCGCCGGTGATCACACCCGGCGGAGAGGCGACGAGGCCCATGACCGACAGCGCCGTCACCGACTTGCCGGAGCCGGATTCGCCGATCAGGCCGAGGCACTCGCCCGGCGCGACATGGAGCGAGACCTCGTTCACCGCCTTGAAGACGCGCTTGCCGACGTGGAACTGTGTTTCGATGTCGGTCAGCGTCAGCACGCCGCTCTCGCGCGGCTCCGGCGCGGGCGCCTTGCGCTCCACCGTGGTGGCGGCCATCGGCCGCGACAGCGCGCCCGAGCGCAGGCGCGGGTCGAGCGCGTCGCGGATGCCGTCGCCGAGCAGGTTGATCGACATCACGATGATGAGGATCATCAGGCCCGGCGGATAGCTGACATGCGGGTCGGAGATCAGGCTGTCCTTCGCCAGACCCAGCATCGAGCCGAGATCGCTGTCGGGCGGCTGCGAACCGAGGCCGAGGAACGACAGGCCGGCGGTCTCGAGGATCATCCATCCGACCGTGGTCGAGGCCGCGACGACGATCACCGGCACGACGTTGGGGAGGATCTCGAACAGGATGATGCGCGCGTGGCTCATGCCTGCAAGGCGGGCGGCGTCGACGAATTCCTTGTGGGCGAGGCCCACGGTCACGCCCCGGATGTTGCGCGCGAAGAAGGGCACGTTCACCGCGGCGACGGCGATCAGCGCGTTCATAAGGCCGGGCCCGAGCGCGGCGACGATGGCCAGTGCCAGCAGGATGTAGGGAAAGCCCATGATCATGTCGATCGCGCGCATCAGCAGGTTGTCTGTCCGTCCGCCGGCATAGCCCGCGATGATGCCGATCGCCGCGCCGACGACCGCCGCGATCACGGCCGAGATGAAGCCGATGGCGAGGCTCACCCGTGTCCCCCAAAGGAGCCGCGACAGGATATCCCGCCCGAGGTGGTCGCTGCCGAGGAGATAGCCGGACTCTCCGAAGAAGGCGTTCTTGTTCGCCGGATCGGTCGCGTTCGGCGCTTTCAGCGGCAGCAGCGGCGTGATGAGCGCGAGGACAACGACAAGGATCAGGATGATGCCGCCGGCCAGCGCCAGACGGTTGCGGGCGATCAGCTGCAGCGTCTTCATGTCTGGATCCTCGGGTCGATCATCGCCTGAATCACGTCGACGACGATGTTGAAGAGCACGTAGAGCGTCGCGACGAGGACCACGCCGCCCTGCACCAGGAGCAGGTCGCGGGTGAGGATCGCGTCGACCAGCATCCGGCCCACGCCGGGCCATTCGAAGACCTTCTCGATATAGACGGCGCCCGACAGGACGAAGCCCGCCTGCAGGCCGAGCACGGGAATGATCGTGACCATCGCCGCCTTCAGCGCGTGCCGCCACACGACGTTGCGCTCGTTCACGCCCTTGGCGCGGGCGGTGCGGATGAAATCCTGTCGCAGCACCTCAAGCATGGCCGAACGCGACAGTCGCGCGATCACGCCGAGCGCGACCAGCGCCAGCGACACGGCGGGCAGAACGAGGTGGTGCGCGACGTCCCAGAAACCGCCGCCCCCGAGATAGGCGAGGCCGGACATCCCCGAGGTCGGAAACCAGCCGAGCGAGACGCCGAAGATCAGCACCATCATCATGCCAAGGAAGAAGGACGGGATGGAGATCCCGATCAACACCGCGAAGGTGATCGCCTTGTCCGCCGTCCCGTACTGACGCGCGGCAGAGACGACGCCCGCCGCCACGCCGAGGATCGAACACAGGATGAAGGAGGCGCCTGCCAGCAGCAGCGTCGCGCTGAACCGCTCCCACACCTCGTCCAGCACCGGCCGGTTGAGCGAGAAGCTGCGCCCGAAATCGCCGGTCAGCATGTTGCCGAGCCAGATGAAATACCGCGTGACCAGTGGCTTATCGAGGCCGAGGTTGCGGTTGATCCGCTCCACGTTCTCTGGCGTCGCGTAGGAGCCGAGGATCGCGGTGGCCGGATCGCCGGGGATCATCGCCATGATGAGGAAGACGATGATCGTCAGCCCGAGGATGACCGGCACGGCAGAGACGAGACGTTTCAGGATATAGCTTCCCACGGAGGTCTCCTCGGTGTGGAAGGTGGGAGGAGGCCGGCCCGCGCCGGCCTCCTCGAATGGCTCATTCCTTCGTCACGTCCTCGAGGAGGAGGTAGAAGGAGGGCTGCAGTTCGAAGTTGCCGACACGATCGCTGGCGACGGCGTTCTGCACCCAGTTGGCCACGAAGACCCACGGTGCGTCGTCGTAGACGATCTGCTGCATCTGCTTGTAGAGGTCCGCGCGCTCGTCCTGGCTGGTCGCGACGCGGGCCTCGTTCAGAAGCTCGTCGACCTCGGGGTTGGAGTAGTAGCCCGAGTTGAAGCCGCCCTGGTCCGGCCAGGCTTCGGACCGCAGCGCGAGGAAGGGCAGGGTGTCGGGGTCGGTCGTCATCCACGCCATTTCGGCCATGTCGGCCTTGCCCTCGAGCCCCGGATTCACTTCGCCGAGGAAGGTGTTCCACTCGTAGGTCTCGATGTTGACGTCGAAGCCGACGGCCTCGAGGTCCGCCTGGATGGCGGTGCCCATGGCGATCGGGTCGAGCATGCCGGACCCGCCCTCGGTCACGTAGAAGGTGACTTCGGGATTCTCCATTCCGGCCTCGGCGAGCAGCTCACGCGCCTTGTCGGGATCGTAGGCGTAGGGCTGCAGTTCTTCGTTGTAGGCCCAGCCGAACGCCGGCGGAGTCGGGCCCGCCGCGACCTGGGCGGTGCCTTCGAGGATGTCCTCGACCAGCGATTCCTTGTTGATCGCGTAGTTCGCGGCCTGCCGGACGGCCTGCTCGGTAAAGGGGCCTTCCTTCAGGTTCAGGATGAGGAACCACAGGTGCGGGCCGGCCGCCTCGTAGATGTCGTACGTGTCGTCCTGGAACTCGCCGAGCGAGTTCGGCGGAACCTCGACCATCACGTCGATCCCGCCCGACAGCATCTCGGCGACGCGGGTGTTGGCGTCGGTCAGCGGGCGGAACACCACGGCCTGCAGCTCCGGCGCGCCGTTCCAGTAGTCGGGGTTTGCCTCGACGACGACCGCCTCGTTCGACTGCCATTCGATGAAGGTGAAGGGGCCGGTGCCGACCGGGTTGCGGCCGAAGTCCGCGCCGTTCTCCTCGACCGCAGTGGGCGAGACGATGGCGCCGGTGGGCGAGGCGAGGTTCGACATGAAGGGCGCGAAGGGCTCGTTCAGGGTGAACTTCACGGTCAGGTCGTCCACGGCCTCGACGCTGTCGACCGCCGAGAAGTAGAAGGCGAGCGGGAACGGGCCGGTGTCGGCGTAGGGGTGATCCTCGTTCAGCATCCGCTCGAAGGTGAAGACCACGGCCTCGGCGTTGAACGGAGTGCCGTCGTGAAAGGTCACGCCCTCGCGCAGGTTGAAAGTGTACTCCAGCCCGTCCTCGCTGATCTCCCAATCGGTGGCGAGCTTGGGCTCGATGTTGAGCGTGCCGCTCTCGTAGCCGACGAGCCCGTCGTAGACGTTGACGAGGATGCGGAAGTCGTTCGCCGCGGTCACCGCCTGCGGATCGAGCGACTTCGGCTCGGCGATCTGGCCGACGACCAGCACACCCGGAGGCGTCTGTGCGATCGCGGGCGCACCGGCGGCGAGAGCGATGGCCGAGGCCATTCCGGTGGCCATCAGCGCGCGGCGCGTCCATTTGAATAGGGTCATTCGGTAACCTCCGCTGGGTATGATCTTGGTTTTTTGCTTCATTGAATGAGGGCAAATCTTCATGATAAATTCAAGACTGGTTTCGATGGAGGGTCCGGGTGACCATTTCAATCCTCACCTATGACGCGAAAACAGGCACATACGGCGGGGCAGCCTGCACCGGCTCGCTGTGCGTCGGCGGCTGGGTCCTGAGAGGCGACGCCGAATCAGGTCTCTCCGCCTCGCAAGGATCGGCGCCGAGCACGCTCTGGGGGACGCGCTCGCTCGAGTTGATGCGTGGCGGCACCTCTGCCGCGGACGCGGTTGCCCGCTTGACGGGCGCCGATTCGGGGCGAGGGCATCGCCAGATGGCCGCGCTCGACCCCTCAGGCGGCGTCGGCCATTTCACCGGTGCCGACAGCGTCGCCACCGCAGGGGCGCGGGCTGCCGAAAACGTGGTCGTTTCGGGAAACATGCTGTCGGGAGAGGCCGTTCTCGACGCCTGCATCGAGGGATACCTCGACGCGCGGGGTGCTCATGCCGAACGGTTGCTCGCCGCGCTGACGGCGGCGGAGCGTGCCGGCGGCGACAGCCGCGGCCTGCTGTCCGCCGCGCTGCTGGT
Source organism: Pelagovum pacificum (assembly GCF_016134045.1). Lineage (NCBI taxonomy): Bacteria > Pseudomonadati > Pseudomonadota > Alphaproteobacteria > Rhodobacterales > Paracoccaceae > Pelagovum > Pelagovum pacificum. The sequence continues at coordinate 826,416 of NZ_CP065915.1, forward strand.
GGTCGGGCCGGACATGGCGCCGCTCACCTTGCGCATCGACCATTCCGAAACGCCGCTCGCGGCGCTGCAGGATCTCTACCGCCGGTCGCAATCCTCGCCCTATGCCGACTGGCTAGACCTCGTGCCGACTCTCAACGCGCCGGATCGCGCGCCGGGCTGAGCCGCATCGAGGCAGAGCACCGGCTCACCTTGACGCGCCCGCCCCGGCCTTCTTTGGGCTCTTAGATATTCGCGGGGGTGAATTTGGCCGCAGGCCCAAGAGGGGGCAAAAAGCCCCCTGACGCCGCACGACCGGAGGGAGGGCTGCTGGATGTGCACCGAAGGTGCGCCGCCGGATCAGGCTACTCCGCGATGAACCGCTTCATGACCTGCGCTTCCTGCGCTTCCATGTGGTCCTGCGCGATCGCCATGTGCGAGGCCATCAGCCGCCGCGCCTCCTCGGCATCACCGGTGCGCAACGCGTCGATCACGCCGAGCTGGTGCATACGGCCCTGCCGCCAGAGCTCGATGTTCTGCGGCGCGTAGAGCCGGCGATAGATCGTCAGGTCGGACAGGATCTGCGCCATGAAGCTGATGAGGAAGCCGAGCAGTTCGTTGCTCGCGAACTCCGCCAGACGCGCGTGAAACTTGAGCGAAGCGACATGCTGTTCGCGCTCCTCCTCGTCGTCGCGGGCCGGTTCGGGATAAAGCGCGACGATGGCCTCCAGCTCGGCGATGTCGTCGTCTGACAGCTCGCCGGCGAGCGAGGCGGCAAGCTCTGGCTCCAGCAGGCGACGCAGCTGGTAGATGTCGCTGACGGTGAGGTTCTTGAAGTAGAAGTAGTTGCCGAGCAGCGCCCGTGCCCGGTCTGACGTCACCTCGCCGACGAAGCTGCCGCCGCCGGGGCCGGTGCGGGTGACGATCAGGCCCTGCGCCTCGAGGATGCGCATCGCCTCGCGGATCGTGCCCTTGGCCATCCCGAAGCGGGCGATCATCTCCGTCTCAGACGGCAGCCGGTCGCCTTTCTGCAGGCCGCGCTCGACCACCCAGCCCTTGATCTCGTCAGCCACGCGGACGGGCCTCGATCGCTTCGGTTCGCGGGGCTTGGGCTGGGCTCTGGGCATCGGTCCGGCAATGGTCACATGATCGAAAACGGCTGGACCGGGATAGCACGCGGGCCCGGCCGCCGGAAGCGGCGCGTCAGCGGGCCCTCGGGTCGGCCAGACGGCGCATCACGGTCGGGCCGGTCACCTGACCGATGACGGAGCCCTGTTCGGTAACGGCCACGGGACCGGAGCCGCCGGCGAAGCGGCGCATCAGGTCGGCGACCGTGGTGTCGGCAGGCACCTCGTCGGTGTGGTCCTCGCCCGCCGGTTCCATCACGTCCTTCGCTGTCAGCACGCCGAGCGGGTTCATGTGGGCGACGAATTCCGCCACGTAGTCATTGGCCGGGCTCGAGTAGATTTCCTGCGGGCGGCCGCACTGGACGATCCGGCCGCCTTCCATGATCGCGATGCGGTTGCCGATCTTGAACGCCTCGTCGAGGTCGTGGCTCACGAAGACGATCGTGCGCTTCAGCTCGCGTTGCAGCTCGAGCAGCTCGTCCTGCAGTTTGGTGCGGATCAGCGGGTCGAGCGCGGAGAAGGGCTCGTCCATCAGGATGATCGGCGACTCGGTTGCGAAGGCACGGGCGAGGCCGACGCGCTGCTGCATGCCGCCCGACAGCTCGCCCACCTTGCGGTCGGCCCAGTCCGACAGGCCGACGAGGCCAAGCTGCCGGTCGGCGCGCGCGTCGCGCTCGGACCGGGAAATGCCGGACAGTTCGAGGCCGAGCGCCACGTTCTCGCGCACCGACCGCCATGGCAGGAGGCCGAACTGCTGGAATACCATCGATACGCATTCGCGCCGCAGCTTCTTCAGCTCGGCCGCCGAGCAGCCAGGCAGGGTGCAGGACCAGTCGCCGTCGTTCACCGTGACCGCGCCCCGCGCGATCGGGTTGAGCCCGTTCAGCGCCCGAAGCAGTGTCGACTTGCCCGACCCGGAGAGGCCCATGAGCACGAGGATCTCGCCTTCCTCGATGGCGAGCGAACAATCGTGCACGCCGAGCACCTGTTCCGTCCGCGACTGGATCGTCGCCCGGTCGAGCCCCTCGTCCATCAGCGGCAGCGCCTTGTCGGGCTTGTTGCCGAAGACGATGGAGACCTTGTCGATGAGAACCGCGATATTGGTCATTTGCGGCTCCCCGCGTTGAGCATCCGGTCGAGCACGATGGCGACGACCACGATCACGAAGCCGGATTCGAAGCCGAGCGACGTGTTCACCGTGTTCAGCGCCCGGATCACCGGAACGCCGAGGCCGTCGGCACCGACGAGGGCGGCGATCACCACCATCGACAGCGACAGCATGATGGTCTGGTTCAGCCCCGCCATGATCTGCGGGAAGGCATAGGGCAGCTCCACCTTGCGCAGTGTCTGGCCGGGCGTCGCACCGAAGGCGCGGGCGGCTTCGAGCAGGGCAGGCGGCGTGGAGGAGATGCCGAGGTAGGTCAGCCGGATCGGAGCGGGCACGACGAAGATGACCGTCGCGATCAGGCCCGGCACCATGCCGATGCCGAAGAAGACGATGGCCGGGATCAGGTAGACGAAGGTCGGCAGCGTCTGCATCAGGTCGAGGACGGGCCGCATCCATGTGTAGAGCTTCGGGCGGTGGGCGGCGAGGATGCCGACCGGCACACCGATGCTCATGCAGACGAGGCAGGCGGCGAGGACGAGCGTCAGGCTCTCGGCGGTTTCCTCCCAGTAGCCCTGGTCGAGCACGAAGAGAAAGCCGACGGCGACCAGCAGGCAGGTCTTCCAGTTGCGCTGCAGCGCCCAGGTGATCGCCACGAAGGCGGCGATGACGAGGAAACGGTGCTGCGGCTCGTCCCAGAAGGGCAGGTAGGGTTCGAAGGATCGCCCGCTCATCCAGTTCACGCCCGGCGGGCGCATCAGGATCGACAGGATCAGGTCGATGATGAATTCGGTGACCGCGGCGAACCCGTCGAGGAACGCGCCGGCGGTGTTGCGGATGTAGTCGAACGCGGCGGCGAGCGTGTCGCCGACGGGGAGCTGTTCATCGGTCGCGCCGACGAGGCGTTGCGGCAGCCAGGTGATGAACCACCAGATGGCCGGGACCAGCCAGAGCAGGAAATCCCAGAGCGTGACGACGCACCATGCGACGGCCTGGTAGAGCGCGTTCAGGATCGTTCCCATGCGGTCGGGCCTCGGGTCTTCGGATCGGGAAGGATGGGTAGGATGGGTCGGTGACCCATCCTACAGTGACGGCATCAGCCTTCGAGCGCGGCGCTCACGGCTTCGACGGCGTCGCCGCCGTCCATCGTGGTCACGCCGTCGAGCCATGCGGTCCAGGCATCCGGGTTGGCGGCGAGCCATTCGGAGGCGGCGTCCGCCGGGTCGGCCCCGTCGTCGAGGATCGCGCCCATGATCTCGTTCTCCATCTCCAGCGAGAAGGAGAGGTTGTTCAGCAGCGTGCCGACGTTCGGGCACTCCTCGGCAAAGCCGGCGGTCGTGTTGGTGTAGACCGTCGCGCCGCCGAGGTCGGGGCCGAAGTAGTCGTCACCGCCCGTCAGGTAGGTGAGATCGTAGTTGGCGTTCATCGGGTGGGGCTCCCACGCGAGGAAGACGATCGGCTCGTCGCTGCCCGAGGCGCGGCCGACCTGCGCCAGCATGCCCTGCTCGGAGCTTTCGCGGACTTCGAAGTCGGACAGGCCGAAGGCGTCGGCCTCGATCATGTCCATGATCAGGCGGTTGCCGTCGTTGCCCGGCTCGATGCCGTAGATCGTCGCGTCCAGGGCGTCGATGTTGTCGACGATGTCGGCGAAATCGGCGATTCCCATCTCGGCGCCCGCGGCGTTGGTCGCCAGCGTGTACTTTGCGCCTTCGAGGTTGGCGCGCACGGTGTCGACCGTTCCGGCGTCGCGGTAGGGGGCGATGTCGCCTTCCATCGTCGGCATCCAGTTGCCGAGGAACACGTCCACGTCGCCCTCGGCGAGGCCGGTGTAGGTCACCGGCACGGACAGCACCTTGATCTCCGTGTCGTAGCCGAGTGCCTCGAGAACGGTGGTCGTGGCCGCAGTCGTCGCCGTGATGTCGGTCCAGCCGACGTCGGAGAAGATCACCGTTTCGCAGTCGGCGGCCGCCGCTCCGGCAGTCGCGATCGCAAGGGCGCATGTGGTGGTCAGCAGTTTCATTCCAGTCTCCCTGGTATCCCGCCGGCGAGGGCGGGTGTGGTGGATTTCGCCATTCGGCGAGTTATTGATTGACGGGTCAATTAGGCTCATCCTACGGTGCCTTGGCAACCCAAATCACCGACATGGATCACCAAGATGCCCGCTGAGCCCAAAAGGCGCGCACAACTCGTCGAGGCCACAATCAGCGAGATCGGGGCCAACGGCACTCTCAATATCACCGTAAGCCAGATTGCCAAACGTGCAGGAGTCTCTTCCGCGCTGGCATTCCACTACTTCGGTGACAAGGAGCAGATCTTCCTCGCCGCGATGCGCTACATCCTCACGCTCTACGGGGCGGAGGTGCGCGGCGCGCTCGCGGTGGCGGACGGTCCGCGCCAGCGGCTCGAGAGCCTCGTGCGGGCCAGCTTCTCGCCCTCGAACTTCCGGCGGGATGCGATCGCGGCGTGGCTGAACTTCTACGTGCTCGCCCAGACCTCGCCCGAGGCGCGGCGGCTGCTGTCGATCTACCAGCGGCGGCTGCAGTCGAATCTCGTCCACAACCTGCGGCCACTGGCCGGCGATGACGCCGCCGGGGTCGCACAGCGGATCGGCGGGCTGATCGACGGGCTCTACCTGCGCTTCGCGCTCGACACCGAGGCGACCGACGGGGCGAGCGCCGCAGCCCATGTCCTCCACGCAATCGACCGGGAAATCGGACACTCCAATTGACCTCTCCCAATATCCTCATCCTCATGGTGGACCAGCTGAACGGGACGCTGTTCCCCGACGGCCCCGCCGACTTCCTGCACGCCCCGAACCTCAAGAAGCTGGCGGAGCGCTCCACCCGATTCCGCAATTGCTACACCGCCTCGCCGCTCTGTGCGCCGGGCCGGGCGAGCTTCATGTCCGGGCAGCTGCCGTCGGTGAGCCGGGTCTACGACAACGCGGCGGAGTTCTCCTCCGACATTCCGACCTACGCGCACCACCTGCGCCGCGCGGGCTACTACACGTGCCTGTCGGGCAAGATGCACTTCGTCGGTCCCGACCAGATGCACGGCTTCGAGGAGCGGCTGACGACCGATATCTACCCCGCCGACTTCGGCTGGACGCCGGACTACCGCAAGCCGGGCGAGCGGATCGACTGGTGGTATCACAACATGGGATCGGTCACCGGGGCTGGGGTCGCCGAGATCTCCAACCAGATGGAGTACGACGACGAGGTCGCTTACAACGCCACGCACAAGCTCTACGATCTCGCCCGCGCCAAGGACCACCGGCCCTGGTGCCTGACGGTCAGCTTCACGCATCCGCACGATCCCTATGTCGCGCGCAAGAAGTTCTGGGATCTCTACGAGGATTGCGAACATCTGCAGCCCGAGATCGGCCCGATCCCCTACGAGCAGCAGGACAACCATTCCAAGCGTATCTTCGACGCGAACGACTGGAAGAGCTACGACATCTCGGACGAGGACGTGCGCCGGTCGCGCCGGGCCTACTTCGCTAACATCTCTTACCTCGACGAGAAGGTGGGCGAGATCCTCAACGTGCTGGAGCGCACCCGGCAGGAGGCGGTGATCCTCTTCGTGTCCGACCACGGCGACATGCTGGGTGAGCGGGGACTGTGGTTCAAGATGAGCTTCTACGAAGGCTCCGCCCGCGTGCCGATGATGATCTCCGCCCCGTCGATGGAGCCGGGACTGGTGACGGAGCCTGTCTCCAACATCGACGTCTGCCCGACGCTCTGCGACCTCGCCGGCGTGTCGATGGAGGAAGTCGCGCCCTGGACCACCGGCATCAGCCTGTTGCCCTACGGGCGGGGCGAAGTGCGCACCGCGCCTGTCGCACTGGAATACGCGGCAGAGGCCTCCTACGCGCCGATGATCTCGTTGCGCTCGGGCAAGTGGAAGCTGAACCTCTGCAAGCTGGACCCGGACCAGCTGTTCGACCTCGAAGCCGATCCGCATGAACTGGATAACCTCGCCGAGGATCCCGACCATGCGGAGGTGCTGGCCGAGCTGAAGGCCGAGGCCGACCGCCGCTGGGACCTCGACCGGTTCGACGCCGACGTCCGGCAGAGCCAGGCCCGCCGCTGGGTCGTCTACGAGGCGCTGCGCAACGGCAGCTACTACCCGTGGGACTTCCAGCCGCTCCAGAAGGCGTCAGAGCGGTACATGCGCAACCACATGGACCTGAACGTGGTGGAGGAGAACGCCCGCTTTCCGCGCGGCGAATAACCGGCCTCCACCGGGAGCCGCGGCCGGGGAGGGGCCGCGGTTCGATACCAGAACCTATCGCGCGGGGGACCGCCCCGGCGCACCGAAGAACCGAAGGATCGACATGCCCCTGCCCAAGGACACGCAACCGAAAGCCAGCCACTACATCAACGGCGCCTATGTCGAGGACACGGGCGGCACGCCGTTCGACGTGATCTATCCCGGCACCGGCGAAGTGATCGGCAAAGTCCATGCCGCAACGCCTGCCGTGATCGACGCCGCGCTCGAGGCCGCCCGCGCCGCGCAACCCGCGTGGGCCGCCATGTCGGGCACCGAGCGGGGCCGCATCCTGCGCCGCGCCGCCGACATCATTCGCGAGCGCAACCACGAGCTGTCGGTGCTGGAGACCTGCGATACCGGCAAGCCGCTGTCGGAGACGCTGGTCGCCGATGCGACCTCGGCGGCGGATGCGCTCGAATATTTCGGCGGGCTGGCGGGCACTCTGACCGGCGAGCATATCCAGCTGCCCGACGGTGATTTCGTCTACACCCGGCGCGAGGCGCTTGGCGTCTGCGTCGGCCTCGGCGCGTGGAACTACCCGACCCAGATCGCCGCGTGGAAGGGTGCGCCCGCGCTCGCCTGCGGGAACGCGATGATCTTCAAGCCGTCCGAGACGACGCCGCTATGCGCCCTGAAGGTCGCCGAGATCCTGACCGAGGCCGGCGCGCCTCCGGGCATCTTCAACGTGGTGCAGGGCATGGGCGAGGTCGGCTCCGCGCTCGTCACCGATCCGCGCGTCGCTAAGGTGTCGCTCACCGGCTCCGTGCCGACCGGTCGCAAGGTCTATGCCGCCGCCGCCGACGGGATGAAATACGTGACGATGGAACTTGGCGGCAAATCCCCCCTCGTCATCTTCGACGATGCCGACCTCGAAAGCGCAGTGTCCGCCGCGATCAACGGCAACTTCTATTCCACGGGTCAGATCTGCTCCAACGGGACTCGGGTCTTCGTCCAAAAGGGCATCAAGGAGAAGTTCCTCGCCCGGTTGGCAGAGCGCACGGCCAGTGCCACTCTCGGCGATCCGCTGGACGAGGCGACCAACCTCGGCCCGATGGTCAGCGCCGCGCAGCGCGAGATCGTGCTGCGCTACATCGAGACCGGCAAGGCGGAGGGCGCCCGGATGGTCTTCGGCGGCAAGGCGATCGAGGGCGACGGTTTCTGGATCGAGCCCGCAATTTTCGCCGACGTGACGGACGACATGGCGATCGCGCGGGAAGAGATCTTCGGCCCCGTTATGTCGGTCCTCGACTTCGACACGGAAGAAGAAGTCCTCGCCCGCGCCAACGATACCGAATTCGGGCTGTCCGCCGGGGTCTTCACTCGCGACATCACGCGCGCTCACCGGATGGCCGCGGGCTTCCGCGCCGGCTCGACCTGGATCAACACCTACAACCTGACGCCGGTCGAGGCGCCGTTCGGCGGATCCAAGATGTCCGGCGTCGGGCGTGAGAACTCCAGGGCGGCGATCGAGCACTTTTCGGAACGCAAGTCGGTCTATGTCTCGATGAATCCGACGGAGGCGCCCTTCTGATGGAAGCCGACTACGTCATCGTCGGGGCCGGGTCGGCCGGCTGCGCCATGGCCTACCGCCTGTCGGAGGCCGGCAAGTCGGTCATCGTGATCGAGTTCGGCGGCAGCGACGCCGGGCCGTTCATCCAGATGCCGGCCGCGCTGTCCTTTCCGATGAACATGCCGCGCTATGACTGGGGCTACTCGACCGAGCCCGAGCCGCACTTGGGCGGGCGCAAGCTGGTTGTGCCGCGCGGCAAGGTGATCGGCGGGTCGTCCTCGATCAATGGCATGATCTACGTGCGCGGCCATGCAAAGGACTACGACCACTGGGCCGGGCAGGGCGCCGATGGCTGGGGCTATGCCGACGTGCTGCCCTACTTCCAGCGGATGGAGCACTGGCACGACGGCGGCCACGGCGGCGACCCTGAGTGGCGCGGCACCGACGGTCCGCTGCATGTCACACGCGGGCCCCGGAAGAACCCGCTCACCCGCGCGTTCGTCGAGGCGGGCCGGCAGGCCGGCTATCAGGTCACCGGCGACTACAACGGCGAGCAGCAGGAGGGCTTCGGCCCCTTCGACTCGACCATCTGGCGCGGGCGCCGCTGGTCCGCCGCGAGCGCCTACCTCCGCCCCGCGCTGAAACGCGAGACCTGCACCCTCGTGCGGGGCCTCGCCCGCCGAGTGGTGATCGAGGAAGGCCGCGCCGTCGGCGTGGAACTCGACCGGGGCGGCCAGCGCGAGGTGATCCGCGCGCGGGCCGAGGTGATCCTTTCGGCCTCCTCGCTGAACTCACCGAAACTGTTGATGCTGTCAGGGATCGGTCCGGCCGCGCACCTCGCCGAGCATGGGATCGACGTGGTCGCCGACCGGCCCGGAGTCGGTCAGAACCTTCAGGACCATCTCGAGCTCTACATCCAGCAGGCCGCGACGAAGCCGGTCAGCCTCTACCGCTACTGGAACCTGTTCGGAAAGGCCGCGATCGGGGCGCAGTGGCTGTTCACCAAGACCGGCCTCGGCGCGTCGAACCAGTTCGAAAGCGCGGGTTTCATCCGCAGCCGCGCCGGCGTGGAATATCCCGATATCCAGTTTCATTTCCTGCCGATCGCCGTGCGCTACGACGGCAAGACGGCGGCAGAGGGCCACGGGTTCCAGGCCCACGTCGGGCCGATGCGCTCCGTCTCGCGGGGCGAGGTGACGCTGCGCTCCGGCAAACCGGAGGACGCGCCACGGATCGTCTTCAACTACATGTCCGACCCGTCCGACTGGGAGGACTTCCGCACCTGCATCCGCCTGACCCGCGAGATCCTCGCGCAGCCCGCCTTCGACGATTTCCGCGGCAAGGAGATCCAGCCCGGCGCGGACGCGCAGAGCGACGATGCGCTTGATGACTTCATCCGCGAACATGTGGAGAGTGCCTATCACCCCTGCGGCACTTGCCGGATGGGTCGAGCCGACGATCCGACGGCGGTCGTGGACCCGGAATGCCGGGTGATCGGCGTGGATGGCCTGCGGGTCGCGGACAGCTCGATCTTCCCGCGCATCACCAACGGCAACCTCAACGCGCCGTCGATCATGACGGGCGAGAAAGCGGCCGATCACGTGCTCGGAGGTCCGATGCTGGCACCATCGAACCGGCAGCCGTGGATCCATCCCGACTGGCAGACCAGCCAGCGATAAAGTGCCGGGAACGCGCCGACGGGCGGTGTCTCCCTTCTGAGTAGTGTAATGGAAGGCCCGCGCGGGACCGCCCTGGCGCGGGCCTTCGCGTGTCTGAAACAGACGCATTGACAAGTCCGACAATTTTGCTCAACTAATCATGTTCCGGGTCGGGACAGGTTGCGGAAAGGGACGGGAAGCCCGGCGCCGCAATCGGGCCAACCCGATCCGGGACACTTCACGCGACGCAGCCGGCATGGCCTGTCGCATCGGGCGCCGCACGACGGTCGCGAGGGGAGCACGGAGATGTCGGAGCAGCCTAGGCAACAGCGTGGCGGTGCGCCGGTCGGGTTCATGGACGAGCTGTCGGGGATCGAGGCGGGCGCCGTCGTCTGCCTGCGCCGCTGGTTCGACGGGCCCGAAGCCCGCGCCGGCGTCCGCGCCGACTTCGCCCGGATGCTCGGCACCGGGCACGGCAGCGCGGCGGCCAGTGCGCTCGAGGACATCTGCACGCTCTGCGCGCGGTTCGGCCGCAGACCCCTGATGCGTCATCACGCGACCTGCCGCTGCCTCGGCGCGGACGAAGCCTGCTTCGCCAACTTCATCGCCCTCGCCGCCGACGGCGACCGGGAGGACGCCATGCTCGTCGCGACCCTGCTGGTGCGCGCCGATATCGCGCCCTGCCTCGTCACGCTGGCCGAGAGTCTCGGCCTCGCCCTGCGGCGGCTGGACCGGACACCGTCGGTCCCCGAACCGGCATCCGACACGATTCACTGAAAGGACCCCTATGAAACTTCTGACCACCGCCGCGACCGCGCTTTGCCTGCCGCTGACCGCCGTTGCGCAGGAGGCGCCCTCGGAGGACGCCGTCCTCGCAACCTACGCCGACATCGCCCACGCGGCCTATTCCGACAGCCTCGTCACCGCGATGACACTGCAGGAGGCGGTGACTGCTCTGGTCGAGACGCCATCGGCCGAGACACTGCAGGCGGCGAAAGAGGCGTGGCTCGCGTCCCGCGTGCCCTACCAGCAGACCGAGGTCTTCCGCTTCGGCAACCCGATCGTCGATGATTGGGAAGGCAAGGTGAACGCCTGGCCGCTGGACGAAGGCCTGATCGACTACGTCGACGCCTCCTACGGCGGTCCGACGGACGAGAACGCCTTCGCGACGCTGAACGTCATCGCCAACCCGACGTTCGAACTGTCGGGCGAAGAGGTCGACGCCACCGAGATCTCGCCCACCCTGATCGAGAGCGTCCTGCAGGAGGCGGACGGGGTCGAGGCGAACGTCGCCTCCGGTTACCACGCAATCGAGTTCCTGCTCTGGGGGCAGGACCTGAACGGCCATGCTCCCGGTGCCGGCGCCCGGTCCTGGACCGACTTCGCCTCGGGCGAGGAATGCACCAACGACAATTGCGACCGCCGTGGCGCGTACCTCGTCGCCGCGACCGAGCTTCTGGTAGCCGACCTCGACTGGATGAAGGCCCAGTGGGCCGAGAGCGGCGAAGCCCGCCGCGCGCTTGGCGACGAAGGCATGGGGCTCGACGCGATCCTCACCGGCATGGGGTCGCTCTCTTACGGCGAACAGGCGGGCGAACGCATGCGCCTCGGCATCATGCTGAACGATCCCGAGGAAGAGCATGACTGCTTCTCCGACAACACGCACAACAGCCACTATTACGACGGGCTCGGCGTGCAGAACGTCTACCTCGGCGAATACCAGCGGGTCGACGGCTCCGTCGTCTCCGGCGCGTCGCTCTCCGACCTCGTCGCGGCGACCGATCCGGCGCTCGATACCGAGATGCAGGCCAAGCTTGCCCACACGATGCGTGAGCTGGGCCAGATCAAGCTCGCCGCCGAGGCCGGCTTCGCCTATGACCAGATGCTCGAGCGTGGCAATGCCGAGGGCGAGGCGCTAATCATGGGCGGCGTCGAGGCGCTGATCGACCAGACACGGACGATCGAGCGTGTCGTCGCGGCGCTCGGCACCGAGGGGATCGAGTTCGAGGGCTCCGACAGCCTCGACGACCCCGACGCCGTCTTTCAGTAAAGAGACCCGGCCGGGCGGGGGCGCTTCCGAGCTCTCTCGCCTGGCCTCAAATACCTCTCGGGGGTGAATGGGCCGAAGGCCCAGAGGGGGCAGACAGCCCCCTGATCCGCCCGACCGGAAGGGAGGGCTCCCAGGGCGCACCGCAGGTGCACCGCCGGAGAACGGGCCACAGCCCTTGTCCCGGTCACTGCGGCGGACCATCTGTCCGGGTCAGACACCCAGACGGACGAAAAGGCCCGAGATGGCGAAGACGAAACTGCCGAGCCCCTGCATCGATGTCTGCAAGTTCCGACGCGAAGGGCACTGCATCGGCTGCTCCATGACGAAGGGGCAGAAGAAGATGTTCAAATCGCTCAAGAAGCCGGAGTTCCAGGAGGAGTTCCTGCGGATGCTCGTCCACCAGCAGTCCGACATGGGCCGCTACACTCACTGGACACCGGCCTACCTGAAGAAGCTCAAGAAAAAGACCGGCAGGACGGTCCTGCCGGTCTGATCGTCACGTCGCTTGTGGCACGCTCAGACGAGGTGGGCGCGCAGCATCCAGGCGAATTTCTCGTGGGTCTGGCCGCGCGCGATGGCGAGGTCCTCGGTCAGCGTGTCGCCGTGATCGGCGGCGATCGCACCGGCGCCGCCAATGGTGGCCGCGAGCGTTTCCTGCGCTTCGAGCAGTGCCTTGATCATCACCTGCGCATCGAGGCCGTCGGACTCGGCATATTCGGACACCTTGGAGCGCTTCAGCATACCGGCGAGCGTCCCTTCGGCGTGGCCGCCAAGTGCGCGGATCCGTTCGGCGAGGTCGTCCTGCGCTATGAAGTGATCTTCGTAGATGGTCTGGAACAGCGCGTGCAGCGGGCCGAAGGCCATGCCGGTCACGTTCCAGTGGAAATTCTGGGCGAGCATCGTCGCGACGGCGGTTTCTGCAACGCTCTGGTTCAGGGCTTCGCAGATCGCGCTCTTGGCATCGGGGCCCAGGTCGACAGCAGTCTGTGTCATGACATCTATCCTCTGATCGTCGGCAAGGATGATTGTCAGGGGGGCCGCCGCCTTGCCGTCAGCCGGTCCCCATGTCGTCTGGGATTAGATTTAGAATAATTCTAAAACTTGTCAACGGCCCCCGCGGCAGAGCGCACAAGAAAGGCGATGTTGCGGCGGACATGAACCGGGACGCGCGAGCGGAGGAGGAATTCGAAGCTGTCGTCGTCCTCGGCCCGGATGGCGCGGAACAGGGCGACCAGCCATTGTTCATCGAAACTCGTCTCCTCGGTCCCCGGCCGGTGGAGGCGGGGCCGGTGCGGCAGCGCCTGCGCGAGGGTCCGCATCAGGACGCGTGCATGCGCCTCGGGGGCGCGTTCGCGGCTGATGGCAAGCGTGGCACAGGCCTCGAACAGGTCTGTGCGCGGCGCGGCCCGGCAGGCGAGGGCGGCGAGCCGCAGGTGTGCGAGGAACTCGCCCGACTCGCCGGCCGGCCGCTGAACGGGTGGCGGTGCGGTGTCGAAGCTGCGGAGAGCAATCGCCGTCATCAGTGCGCGCTTTCGTCTCAACGGAGACCCGAGGTTGGGGTCTTTATTCCTGACTTTATTTATAAGATAAGGGCGCCGAGCGCAATGCAGCAGGGACGCGGATGCGGCTGTTTCTTCCAACCATCACCGGGCTGATCGTCGCAGGTGCCGCCATCGCCGGTCCGTTCGATGAACCGCACCTCGACATCGTGCCCCGCACGGAGGCGGAGCAGGACCGCATTGATCAGGTCACGGCGCCGCCCACGGACTTCTCGCAACCGCAGTCTTTCGAAGTGAACAGCGCCGGTGCGACGACCGTGCGGGCGCGCGACAACGCCGATGCCTTCTCGCAGCCGTCGGCGAATATCGGCTTCGATGGCGAACTGGACTTCAAGGTCGGCAACGGGCTGTTCCGCAAGCTGTGGGTTTCCGCGCCGTCGTCGACACTGGCCTCCGACGGGCTCGGGCCGCTCTACAATGCGCGGTCGTGCCAGCGCTGCCACCTGAAGGACGGGCGCGGGCATCCGCCGGAGGGGCCGAGAGACAATGCGATTTCCATGTTCCTGAGGGTCTCGGTCGAGGGGCCGACGCCTGAGGACATGGCCGAGATCGAGGATTACCTCGGCACCGCGCCCGATCCGACCTATGGCACGCAGCTGCAGGACCACGCCCTCGCCGGGATCCCGGCAGAAGGGCAGATGCGGATCACTTACGAGGAGATCCCGGTCGAGCTGTCGGGCGGTGAGTCGGCCAGCCTGCGCGCGCCGACCTATGATGTGGTCGACCTCGGCTACGGGCCACTGGCGGAGGGGGCGATGCTCTCACCCAGGGTCGCGCCGCAGATGATCGGTCTTGGTCTGCTGGAAGCCATTCCGGCTGCCGACATCCTCGCCAATGTCGATCCCGAGGACGAGGACGGGGACGGCATTTCGGGCCGGGCCAACATCGTCTGGTCCGGCGAGTTCGGAATGCCGATGCTCGGCCGGTTCGGGCTGAAGGCCGGCATGGCGACCATCCGCGAACAATCGGCCGGCGCCTTCGCCGGAGACATCGGCATCTCCAACCCGCTGTTTCCCGATCCTTTCGGGGAGTGCTCCACGATCCAGGACGCCTGCCGCACAGCGCCCCATGGCGACGGCGATGACCGCGAGTTCGAGATCGATCAGACGGGGCTCGACCTCGTCACCTTCTATTCCCGCAACCTCGCCGTGCCCGCCCGGCGCGACGTCGACGACCGCGAGGTCCTTCGCGGCAAGGAGGTGTTCTTCCAGACCGGCTGTTCAGGCTGCCACCAGCCATCCTTCGTGACGCACCGCCTTGCCGGCGACCCGGTGCCGGCACAGAGCTTCCAGCTGATCTGGCCCTACACCGACATGCTGCTGCACGACATGGGCGAGGGGCTGGCGGACAACCGCCCCGAGGCCCGTGCGACGGGGCGCGAGTGGCGCACGCCTCCGCTCTGGGGCATCGGGCTGACCGAACAGGTGTCGGGCCACAGCTATTTCCTGCATGACGGTCGGGCGCGCTCCCTGCTCGAAGCGGTGCTCTGGCACGGTGGCGAAGCAGAAGCGCAACGTGACATGGTCGTCTCGATGACGCCCGAGGACCGCGCGGCCCTCATCCGATTCCTGGAGAGCCTATGATCCGTTCCCTCGCCCTGATCCTGTTCGCCACGCCCCTCGCCGCGGAAGTGCCGCTGCAACGTATCGTGGAGGACCATATTCTGCCCGGCTACGAGGCGCTCGCGACAGAGAGCGCTACGCTCGCCGACGTGGCAGAGGAGCATTGCGCCCCCGACGATGCCGTGCTGCGGGAGGCCTACAACGACGCCTTCGATGCCTGGATCGCCGTAAGCCACTTGCGCTTCGGTCCGTCCGAAGTCGGCGATCGGGCCTTCTCGCTCGCCTTCTGGCCCGACAGCCGGGGCGCGACCCCCTCCGCGCTGAACGGGCTGATTGCCGATGCCGATCCGGTGGTGGAGACGGAGGAGGGGTTCGCCGACGTTTCCGTCGCGGCGCGGGGCTTCTACGCGATGGAATTCCTGCTTTATGACGAAACGCTCTCGACCGCGGGCGACCCCGACTATCACTGCGCACTGGTCCAGGCCGTGGCGCGCGACATCGCCTCGGTCAGTGCGACCATCCGGCAGGACTGGACCGACGGCTACGGCACATTGATCGCGACGGCTGGAGAGAACGACACATACCGTTCCACCGAGGAAGCGGCGCAGGAGCTGTTCAAGGCGGTCAACTTCGGGCTGGAGTTCACGTCCGACACCCGGCTGGGCCGCCCGATGGGAACCTTCGACCGCCCCCGCCCGGCGCGGGCCGAGGCGTGGCGTTCGGGCCGGTCGCTACGACACGTCCGCATCTCGCTCGATGCAAATCGCGAACTTGCGCTGATGCTGGCAGCGGACGCGCCGGAAACGCAGGCGAACCTCGACGTCGCGCTGACCCGCGCGATCGAGAGGGCCGATGCGCTCGACGATCCGATCTTCGCCGGTGTCGAGGACCCGCAGGGCCGCTTCGCCATCGAGGCGCTGCAGACCGATATCCAGACCGCGCGGCGAGTGGTGTCGACCGAACTCGGCCCGGTGCTCGGCGTGGCGGCCGGGTTCAATTCGCTGGACGGGGACTGACATGACCACTCGGCGCGGATTTCTCGCCGGCCTCGCGGCCGCTGCCTCCTTTCCCCGGCCCACTTGGGCAGACGCGGGCAGCCCGGCCTACCTTGCCGCGGCGCAGGTGCCGGACGGCAGCTACCGCCTGTTCGGCCTGACGGCTGCGGGGGAGCGCCTGTTCGACCTGCCGCTGCCCGACCGGGGCCATGCCGCCGCTGCGCATCCGACCCGGCCGGAGGCAGTGGCCTTCGCTCGGCGTCCCGGCACCTTCGCGCTCGTGATCGACTGCGCCACAGGCACGGAAAAGGCGCGGCTCGAAAGCCCGGAGGGCCGGCACTTCTACGGCCACGGCGCCTTCTCTTCGGACGGTCACACGCTTTTCACGCCAGAGAACGACTACGAGGCGGGGCAGGGGGTGATCGGCGTGTGGGACACGCGCGCCGACTACACCCGCATTGATGAGTTCCCCTCGGGCGGGGTCGGCCCGCACGACGCGCGGCTGATGCCGGACCATGAGACGCTGGTCGTCGCCAACGGCGGCATCGACACCCATCCCGACAGCGGGCGCACCAAGCTGAACATTCCCCTGATGGAGCCGAACCTGACCTACGTGACGCTCGACGGTCGCATCTTGGAGCAGGTCGAACTGGACCGCGCGCTGCACAAGAATTCCATCCGCCACCTCGCCGTCTCACCGGACGGGCAGGTCGCCTTCGCGATGCAGTGGCAGGGCGATGTCGCCGACAATCCGCCGCTCGTCGGGTTGCACCGACGTGGCGAGGCGGCGCGGCTGCTGATCGCACCGGACGAGGCGCATCGCCGGATGGAAGGTTACGCCGGCAGCGTCGCGCTGTCGGGCGGCGTTGTCGCCATCACGTCGCCGCGCGGCGGACTGGCGCAGCGGTTCGATGCAGAGACGGGCGCATTTCTCGGCCAGCATGCGAGCGCGGATGTCTGCGGAGTCAGCGCCGCCGGGACCGGCTTCGCACTGACCACGGGCACTGGTCTGGTCGAAGGGATCGACGCCGACCGGACCGCATGGCAGGCGCGGCATGATTGCCGATGGGACAACCACCTCGTCGCGATCTGAACCGACCGACAGGCGAACAGGAAAAACCCCGGCCATCTTTCGATGACCGGGGTCTTTTAGTGTCAGCGACGGGTGCACCGTCGGCTCTCCGTCCTGTCAGGCGACCTTGAGGTCAGGCCGTTCCGACGAGTTTTCGGCGGAGAAGAACATGTCGTGGAGCGCCTTGATGGCGCGATCCATCTTCTCGCGTTCGACCACGAACTGGCAGTCGACCCGACGGGAGGTCTGCTGCGCGGCAATCACGTCGATGTCCTGCTCGTCCAGAGCGCGGAGACCGCGTGACAGCACGCGCAGACCCGTAAGATCGCGGCCGATGACCGAGACGAGCGAGAGCGCTCGCTCGGTCACCGTGGCCGAGGGGTAGAGGCCCTCGAGCTCTTCCACGACCCGCCTCACCTTGTCTCGCGTGGCGGAGACAAAGTGGGTGATAGTGTTCGCGTTCGACGACTTGGACACGATCCAGAGGTTGTGCTTGCTCAGCACCTCGAGGATGCGGGCGTCGTAGCCCTTCACCCCGACCATGTCCTGTTCGTACAATTCGATCGAGAAGATGTTCAGCCCGGTGACGATCTCGACACCCGGCGCGTCGGCCGGCTGGTCGTCGATCAGCGTGCCCGGATCTTCGGGTTCGAACGCGTTGGCGACGCGCAGCGGGACACCCGCCTGGCGCAGGGTCTTCGCCGCAGAGGGGTGGATCGCTTCCATCCCCATGTTCGACAGCTGGTCCGCCACGTCGTAATTCGTCCGGCCGAGCTTCACCACGTTCTCCGCGCCGACCGCCTTGGGATCGGCGGAGGACAGGTGGAACTCCTTGTGGATCACCGCTTCGGACGCTTGTGTGTGCGCCGCGATGCGGGAGAAGGTGACCTCGGAATAGCCGCGGTCGAATTCCTTCATGAGACCTTCGGAACACTGGGCGTAACCGGTGACGATCGGCAGCTCCTCGGAGAAGTCGATGTCGTCGAGGCCGGCCGCGATACGCTCTTCCAGCGTATGCTCCGCCTCGTCGCGCCAGCCGGTCAGGTCCACGAAGCGCGCGGCGACGCCGCGGCGCTGCAGCAGCAGCGAAGTGACGAAGGCGGAGTGCGCCTCGCCCAGCCCCGACAGGAGCTCGCGGATGACCATCAGTTGCGTCGACATCCGGAAGTGCCCGTACGAGCAGATCCTCTGGATGTCGAACAGGCAGGACCGCGCGCCCTCGATGCGTTCGCGGACGAAGTCGTCGGCGAGCTGCATGTCGGCCTTGTGCTCCAGCACGTCGGCATGGATGCGGCGCATCTCCTGGCTGACGGTGTTGAGCGCGTCGAGCCAGCCGTGATCGTCGTCGTCGTTGATGAAAAGGGCATAGACTCCTTGTTCACCCGACTTCTTGTGCTCGAGGAGGAGGTTCGTGATGCCACCGAAGGCGGAGACCACGAACACGCGGTTATAGATGTCGGCCTTGGCACGGTCCCCGATGAACATCGGGTCGAGCAGGTCGTGAACCTTGCTCATGGTCGTGCCACCGATCTTTTCGACGGAATGGTTCTTGGAACTCATGTGTGTCGTGACCGGGAGGATCTCCCTCCCGGATCCCTTAGCTGTCTTCGAGGGCGTAGGAGCCGTCTTCGCGGTGAACTTCCTTGCCGGTGACCGGCGGGTTGAAGCAGCAGGCCATGACCAGCTCTTCTTCCGCACGCAGCGTGTGCTTGTCGTGCTCGTTCAGCGCATACATGACGCCCGGCTTGATCTCGTGGGTCTCACCGGTGGCAAGGTCCGTGATCGAGCCCTTGCCCTGCATGCAATAGACGCTCTCGTAATGGTTCTTGTAGTGGAACGTATGTTCCGAACCGGGCTCGAGGAACGTGATGTGGAACGAGAAGCCCATCCCGTCATCAGCCAGCAGCATCCGCACGGAGGACCACTGGGCGTCGTTCACCACGCGGTCGCGTTCGTTCTTGATGATCTCGTTGAAGTCTCGGACGATCATGGGGTTACTCCGCTGCAATGCTGTTGTTGGACGTCACTTCGGACGCGGACTCGAGAAGGATCGACAGGCCCTTGCGGAACGTCTCGACCGGAGTCGTGAGCGGCGCGAGGATCTTGACCACTTCGTCGTTCGGACCGGAGGTCTCGACGATCAGGCCCTTCTCGAAAGCCTTGCCGCAGATTTCCGAGGCAAGCTCGCCGGTGCCGACGTCGACGCCGCGCATCATGCCACGGCCCTTGAGGTAGGCGCCCGGAACCATCGCCGCGAGCTTCTTCAGCTCACCTTCGAGGATCTCGGTCTTCTCGGCGATCTCACCCTTGAAGGTGTCGTCGCTCCAGAACTTCTCGATCGCGACCTTCGCGGTGACGAAGGCGTGGGTGTTGCCGCGGAACGTGCCGTTGTGCTCGGCCGGGCCGAAGATGTCGTGCTCGGGCTTGATGAGCATCAGCGCCATCGGCAGGCCGAAGCCGGAGGCCGATTTGGCCATCGTCACGATGTCGGGCTGCACGTCCCAGCCGTCGAAGCTGAAGAAGCTGCCGGTGCGGCCGCAGCCCGCCTGGATGTCGTCGATGATCAGCAGCGCGCCGTGTTCGTGCGCCAGTTTGCCGACCTTCTCGACCCATTCGCGGTTCGCGGCGTTCAGGCCGCCTTCGCCCTGGACGGTCTCGAGAATGATCGCGGCAGGCGCGTCGACGCCCGAGGACGCGTCATCGAGAACCTTGGCGATATAGTCCGTCGTGTCGACGCCTTCGCCCATGTAGCCATCGTAAGGCAGGCGGGAGACGCCGGACGGCGTCACGCCGGCGGCGCCACGGTGATAGCCGTTGCCGGTCGCGGCAAGCGCGCCGAGCGTTACGCCGTGGAAGCCGTTCGTGAAGGCGATGACGTTATGACGGCCGGTGACCTTGCGGGCCAGCTTCATCGCCGCCTCGACGGCGTTGGCGCCGGTCGGACCCATGAACATGACCTTGTGGTCCATGTCGCGCGGCTTGAGGATGTTCTCTTCGAACGCACCGAGGAAGGCGCCCTTCGCGTCGGTGTGCAGGTCGAGACCCATCGCAACGCCGTCGCGGCTGATGTGATCGATCAGCGCGGCTTTCATGTCGGGGTCGTTGTGGCCGTAGTTCAGCGAGGAACAGCCGGCGAGAAAGTCGATATAGGTGCGACCTTCCGCGTCGGTCATCTCGGTGCCGCTGGCCTTGGTGAATACGGTGTCGAAGCCGCGGCTGTAGCTGCGTGCTTCGGATTCGCGTCGGGTAAAGATAGCCTTATCAGACGAGTGTGTCGTCATGTCGTTTCCTTCGAATTTTGGGAGTGAACGGTGAGACCGTGGGGTCAGGCTGCCGCCTGACCCTGCCCGGCGCCGCGGCCGAGGTCGATCGTCACCATGTGTTCTGTATCGTGCTGACCGTTGAAGTGCTCCGACTTGATGAAGTGGGGCTCGTCAACGAGTTCGGTGCCGAACCGGCGGGCAAAGCGCCGGAAGAGCGACCAGGAGGGGTCATTGTCGCGCGTGATGGTCGTCTTGACCTGTTTCACGTCCTTGGAGACGTCACGCTCCACGATTGCGCGCAGCATCTTGGTGCCTAGGCCCTGACCACGTGCCTTCTCGGACACGGCGACCTGCCAGACGAAGAGCGTCTCCGGCTCGCTCGGCGGGATGTGTCCGGAAATCCAGCCAACAACGTCGCCATCCATCTCGGCGATGACGCAGGTTTCGCTGAAGTGGTCACATTGAACGAGGTTCATGTACATCGAGTTCTCGTCGAGCGGCTTACATTCCGCGACAAGTTCCCAGACGGCAGAACCGTCGTCTTTGGTCGGCGTCCTCAGGACAGCCGTCTTCTTAGTGGTGCGGGCACGTTCCAACGTATCAACCATGGAGCCTCTACCTCCTTAATTGCTTCGATAGACTAAGTAGTCCGAGCAGGGTGATACTTCAAGGGTCTAAGTAATTTTCTTCCCCGAGGTTGTTAAGCCCATGTAAATATGGTCTATGGATCTTCAATTCCTGATGGGGTGCTCTTAGGTGAGGCTAATGACAATGGCATCTGACATAGCATTGAGAGCGGATGGCAAACCTGCCAGTTTCACACGCGACCCCAAACGGCGGAGACGTATGGACAGGACTGACCAATCGCTGATCGCTCTGCGGCGCATCCTGCGCGCGACGGAGCAGTTCGGACGCGACCTCGCCACATCGGCGGGGCTTACGGCCGTGCAGTTCAGGGTTCTCCAGATCGTCGCGGAGAAGGGCAGTTGCACCGCAACCACCATCGCCGCGCAGATGCACGTGAGCCAGGCAACCGTCACGTCGCTCGTCGACAAGCTGGTGCGGCACGGGATGGTCGAGCGCGAACGGTCGAGCACCGACCGCCGGCAGATCAACATTACCGCGACGCCTGCGGGCCGTGCGGTTCTGTCGGACGCACCGGACGCGCTGCAACAGCGCTATGTCCGCAAGTTCGAGTCGCTGGAAGACTGGGAGCAGGCGCAGCTCGTCGCCACGCTGGAACGCGTCGCGGCGATGCTCGACGCGGCCGATCTGGACGCGGCCCCCGTGCTCGACGCCCGGGACATGCGCACGCACACTTAAGGTTTCGGCTTCAGAAGCGCCGGGATATGCGTCTCCGGCGCGTAGCCATCGAGCTGCGCGGTGAAGAAGCGCACCAGTTCGGATGACAGGTCGCTCGGCGCGCCTGAGCTTTCAAACATCGATTCGACGTAGCGGACGTCCTTGATCGCGTTGGCGAGGCTGAACTGCAGCCCGTCGTAGCTTCCCGCGACGACGCTCGGCATGATCATCATGAACGTGCCGGACCGGGATCCGCTGTTCGAGATCACCTCGACCATCTGGTCGCGGTCGATGCCGACCGCCTCGCAGCGGCGCATCGCCTCGATCGTGAGCGCCGCCTGTCCCTGCGTGATGAAGTTGTTGATAAGCTTCGCAGCGTGGCCCGCACCGGGCGGACCGAAGTGATGCACGGCCTTCGATGTGAGCCCGAGCAATGGCTTGACCTTTGAGAAGGCCTCCCCCGTTGCCCCGACCATCGAGACAAGATCGCCGTTCTCGGCATTGACCGGAATGCCGGTCACCGGGGCGTCGATGAAGGCGACGTCGCGGTCCGCAAGGGTGGCCGCGATGTCCCGCGTCGCCTTGGGCAGGGAGGTCGTTGTGTCCACCACCAGCGTGCCGGGCCGCAGGGCAGGGGAGAGATCGTCGACCACGGCCCGCACAACATCGGCGTTCGGAAGACAGAGAAAGACGGCGTCGGCGGTCGCGGCGGAGGTCCGTGCCTCGGCCGCGATCGAGACGCCGCCGTCGCGGAGCCGGCTCTCCGGCTCCCGGTTGCGGTGCAGGATCACCTCCACCTCGTGCTCACGCGCGAGGTTCAGCGCCATGCCGGTCCCCATGAGACCGGCGCCGATGAAGGTGATCCGCATCTCTTACCTCAGCAGTGCCTCGCCACTCTCCCGGGCGAACAGGTGCACGCGTTTGGGTTCGATGGCAACCGTGAGCTGTTGGCGCTCGATCCCCTCCATCCGGTCGGTGGACGAGACGGTGACCGGCGGATCGGTGTCGCTGACGACGTAGGACAGCGCGCCGGTCCGCTCGACCAGCGAGACGGGGATGGTCAGGCTGCTGCCGCTGCCACCGGGAAGCAGATGCTCGGGGCGCATGCCCACTTCGACCTTCTCGCCCGCCGGGCGGGTCCCTTCGAAGGCGATGATCGGATCGCCCGGCAGGGCCAGCTTCACCGACTTGCCGTCGGCCTCGATCGTGCCCTCGATGAAGTTCATCGCGGGCGAGCCGATGAAGCCCGCCACGAAGCGGTTCACCGGGCGGTCATACAGCTCGAGCGGCGCGCCCTGCTGTTCGATCACGCCGCCACGGAGGACGACGACGTGGTCGGCCATTGTCATGGCCTCGACCTGGTCGTGGGTGACGTAGACCGAGGTCGCGCCGAGCCGGTCGTGCAGTTTGCGCACTTCGGCCCGCATGTTCACCCGCAGCGCTGCGTCGAGGTTCGACAGCGGCTCGTCGAAGAGGAAGGCTTCGGGCTCGCGGATGACCGCGCGGCCCATCGCGACCCGCTGGCGCTGACCGCCCGACAGCTGCCGGGGCAGCCGGTCGAGCAGTTCTTCGAGGCCGGTGATCCGGGCGATCTCCTCGGCCTTCTTGCGTCGCTCCTTCTTGTTCACGCCCTTGATCCGCAGCGAGTACGCGAGGTTCTCGGCCACCGTCATGTGCGGGTAGAGCGCGTAGGACTGGAACACCATCGCGAGGTCCCGCTTGCGCGGCGGCATGTGACTGACGTCCTTGCCGGCGATGGCGATGTGCCCGTCGGAGATGCCCTCGAGCCCCGCGATCGTGCGCAGCAGCGTGGACTTGCCGCAGCCCGAAGGCCCGACGAGCGCCACGAACTGGCCCTTGGGAATGGTGAGGTCGATGGACTTCAGCGCGTGGAAGGCGCCGTAGTGTTTCTCCACCTTGTTGAGTTCGATCTGTGCGGTCATTTGAGCGCCCCCGAAGTGAGGCCGGCGACGATGCGGCGTTGAAGGATGACGAAGGTGGCGAGGATCGGCGTCACGTAGATCGCCGCGTAAGCCATGATGGAGTTCCAGTCGGTCGAGTTCGGACCGAGGAAGCCGGACAGGCCGACACTCGCGGGCTGCAGGGCAGGGGTCTGAATGATGGACTTGGAATAGATGTATTCCCCGAAGGCCTGCATGAAGGTCAGGATCGCGCAGACGAGCGTCCCGTTGCGGGCCAGCGGCAGCACTACGAAGAAGAACGCGCCCCAGCGGGAGTTGCCGTCCATCAGGGCGGCTTCCTCCAGCTCACGCGGGACCGTCATGAAGGTCGCCCGCACCAGCACCACGAAGAAGGGCATGGCCTTCGCCGCTGCGGCCAGGATCACCGCAAGGCGCGGGTAGTCCAGCAGCCCGACCACGTTGAAGCCGACGTAGAGCGGCGTCACCATGACCGAGGCCGGCAGAACCTGGAGCATCAGGATGAAGAACAACCCGAGGTCGATCCAGACGTTCCGGTAGCGCGACAGCACGTAGGCCGCGCCGGTCCCGAAGATCACCGTCAGGGTGGTGACCCCGAAGGCGATGACCAGCGAGTTCCACAGGTACGTGGACATCGTCCGCCGCTGCCAGACCTCCGGGAAGATCGACAGGTCCGTGTTGCGCGGGATGAAGGTCGGCGGGTTGGCGAAGATCTCCGAGCTGGATTTCAGCGAGGTGACGTACATCCAGTAGAGCGGGAACAGGTAGATCGCCGCCAGCGCCAGTGCCGCCACCAGCATGAGCCATTTGAGTGAAGGACTGGTCATCCGCGCACCTCGTGCCGGGTCGAGCGCACGTAGACGATCGAGGCGAAGAGGACGAGGACGAACATCATCACGGAGACGGTCGCGCCCTTGGCGAAGTCATAAAGCTGGAACGAGTATTGCCAGGACAGGTACTGCGCCACGTTGGACGAGTTCGCAGGGCCGCCCTCTGTCAGGGCCGGGAACAGGTCGAACTGCTGCAACGTCCCGATCAGGCCGAGCGCGAGGACCGCGCCGATCGTCGGGCGCATCATCGGCAGGGTGATCGTCCAGAACCGCTGGAAGGCATTCGCGCCGTCGAGTTCGGCTGCCTCGTAGAGGTCGCCGGGGATCGCGGCGAGGCCGACAGACAGCAGAAGCATGTTGAAGGCGAGGCCGAGCCAGATGTTGGCGATGATGACCGCCCACAGCGACAGCGCCGGGTCGGATTTCCAGAACAGGTTGGTGTCGATGACGCCGATGCCGCGCAGGATGACGTTGAGCACCCCGAAGTCACCGGCGAGGATCCAGCCCCAGATCGCGCCGACGACGAGGCCGGGCATCACCCACGAGACCAGGAACAGCCCCCGGATGGTCCCGGAGTAGGGGAATTTCTGCGCGAAGAAGATGGCGAGCGAGAAGCCGAGCACGAACTGCCCCGCCATCGAACCGACGACGAAGACCAGCGTGTTGATCATCACCGGCCAGAAGATCGGCTCTGCCAGCACCTCTCGGTAGTTCTCGAGGCCCACGAACGGCCGGAACAGCGAGCCCAGGGTGAACATGTCCACTTCCTGAAAACTCATCATTACGTTGTAGATCAGGGGCAGGCCGGCAAGCGCGATCAGGAAGAGCATCGAGGCCCCGATCAGCAGCATGTCGAATCCGACGCCGTCACGCAGGCTGCCAAGCATACGTCGCAACAGGTATCTCCTTCGGGCACGAGGGGAGGGTCCGACCCCCTGTCGCGCAGGGGGCCGGACGGTTGGTCGATTTACTCGACGATGTTGTCGATCGAGGCCTGGGCCTGCTCGAGAGCGGCGCGGGGCTCCATCTGGCCGGTCAGCGCGGACTGCATGCCGTCGTAGATCGCTTTCGAGATCTGCTGCCAGTCAGGGTGCGGACCACGCGGCTGCGCGTACTGCAGCTGCTCCTGGAACACGGCGAGCGCCTCGTCCTTCAGCGCGATGCCGCTCTCCGGCAGCTCGATGTCGGAGCGGGCCGGGATGTTGCCGAACTCGGGGAACATCCGGTCGTCCTGGCTGGCGTAGTACTCCAGGACCTGGAACGCCTCTTCGGGGTGCTCGGTCGTCGACATGATGCCGAGGTTGAAGCCACCGAGGGCCGACGAACGCTCGTCACCTTCCTCGAAGACCGGAAGCAGGGTCACGCCCCAGTCGAACTCGGCGTCCTCGACCATGCGGTCGATTTCCCACGGGCCCGAGATCGCCATCGCGGCGTTGCCGGAGTTGAACGTACCGGTGGAGTCCCACTGGCCGAGCGACAGGACGTCCTGCGATGCCCAGCCGTTGTCGATCATCCGCTTCATCATCTCGAGCGCTTCGACGGCGCCGTCGGTGACCACGTCCTCGTAGGACCCGCCCGACATCTGGATCAGCGGCAGGAACTGGAACGTGCCTTCTTCACCGGCGCGGGCCGAGAAGGTGGCGCCGTAGACGTTGTTCTCCGGGTCGGTCAGCCGCTCGGCGTAGTCTTCGAACTGCGCCCAGGTCTGCGGCGGTTCCTCGATGCCGGCGGCCTCGAACATGTCCTTGTTGTAGAACACGCCGATGGTGTCGGTGTATTTCGGGATGCCGTAGATCTTGCCGTCCCACATGACCGAGTTCATCGGCCCTTCGTAGTAGTTCTCGGCGTTGATGATGTCGGAGTTCTCGACCATCTCGGTGATGTCGAGCATCGCCCCGCGCGAACTGAACAGCGCGAAGTCGGGGTTGTCGAAGCTGACGATGTCGGGCGCGTTGCCGGTGGCGTAGGCGCGCAGCGTCTCGTTCACTAGTTCGTCGAACGCGACGATCCGGTAGTCGATCTGGATGTCGTCGTGCTGCTCGTTGAACTCGGCCGAGAACGTGTCCGAGATGCCGGGACGGTCATCGCCGTCGATCGACCAGACGGTCAGCGTGACCGGGTCCTGGGCAAACGCCGCCGTGCCGGCCAGCCCGAGGGCGAGCGCGACCGTGGACGTCAGGGTCTTGTTTGTCATGTCTTTCCTCCCAAATGCGGCGATTGCCGCGGTACGCACCTTCGGGGTCCTCTTTGCCCCTCCGGCGATTAATGGCGATCCGTTCGGCCACGTTGCCGCGGCCCGGCCGGATCATGCCGTCATTCTGTCCGGCCCTGCGCCTCCGCAGGACTCCCGCACGACGAGCGAACAGGGCAGGTGGCGGATGCCCGGTGCCACGTCCTCGCCGCTCGACAGGGCGAGGATCAGGCGTCCGGCCTGTCGTCCCAGCTCTGCCAGATTCATGTCGACCGAGGTCATCGGCGGGCGCGTCGCCCTCACCACCACGCCCCAGTTGTCGAAACCGATCACGCCGACCGCGCCGGGCACGTCGACGCCCCGTTCACGCAGCGCGTCGATGATGCCGCGGGCGATCTGGTCGTTGCCGCAGAAAATACCGTCGGGCCCGTTGCCGCCGTCCCAGAGCCGCGCCGCGGCCTCGTGGCCCCACGCCTCGCTCCAGTCGCCGAACAGCACCGGCGCGTCGGGGCCGGCGATCTCGCGGAAGGCAGCGGCGCGCACCTCGGCGGCGGCGAAGCCCTCCGGACCGGTCACGTGCGCCAGCCGACGCCGGCCGCTCCGGCGGAGCCACTCGGTCGCCTCGCGTGCGCCCTGCGCATCGTCAGGCATCAGGGTCACCGCGTCGTCCGGCCCCTTGGAGAAGGCGTAGACGACGGGGATCGGAAGCTCGGCCAGTTCCGCAGGCAGTTGCCGGTCGCCGCGCTTGCCGGTGGCGATGATCCCGTCGACCTGCTTGTCGAGCATCGCGTCGAGATGGATGCGGCCGAGCTCCGGGTCGTTCTCCACACCGCACATGAAGACCGAGACGCCCTTGCTGACGAGCGCCTCCGAAACACCGGACATGACCGGCATCGAGAAGCGCCCGTAGCTGTCGTTTGTGAGCAGCCCGACCGTGAAACTGCGCTGTGCGATCAGCGCGCGGGCATGGGTGTTGGGGCGGAAGCCGAGCTCGGACGCGGCATGCTGCACGCGCTGCCGTGTTTCGGTCGTCATCCGTCCCGTCCCGTTCAAAGCCTTGGAGGCCGTCGCGAGGCTGACGCCCGCCCTCTGGGCGACGTCGGAAAGACGCGTGCGCTCGGCTGCAACAGTCATGACGTCCTCCTCCCAAAGGTCCGCTCTGATGAATCGGAAACCGTTTTCCTTTGATGGAAAAAGGTTTTCCCAACTCTCGTCAAGCGTTGCCTTCCCTCGCTCTCGGAAAATTTCCCTGCCGGCCCTTCCGGGTCAGGTCAGGGACGGATCCCCGCCTTCGTATTGCGCCGTGATGTCGACGAAATCGCCGCCCCGGCACTCCTTCAGGTAGTTGAGCGCGCGCACCTGCCCGGTCATCTCGAGCGCATCGCGGTAGACCGGATCGTGCCAGCCTTCGATGTCGATCGAGCCCTTGTATCCGGCGAGTCGCAGCTCGCTGATGACGTCGACCCAGTTGCTGTCGCCGAAGCCCGGCGTGCGCATCCAGACGAAGTCCTCCTTGCCGAAGATCCCGTGCTCGCGGATCACTTCCCAGCGGATCGTCGCGTCCTTGCCGTGGACGTGGAAGATCTTGTCGGCCCACTTGCGGATCTGCGGCAGCGGGTCGATGAGGTAGACCATCTGGTGGCAGGGTTCCCACTCGAGCCCGATGTTGTCGTCGGGCGTCTCGTTGAACATCATCTCCCACGCGTCGGGATTGTGGGCGATGTTCCAGTCGCCGGTCTGCCAGTTGCCGTCCATCGCGCAGTTCTCGAAGGCGATTTTCACGCCCTTGTCAGCGGCGCGCTTGGCGAGCTCGCTCCAGACTTCCTTGTAGCGCGGCAGGCTCTCGGGCAGGGGCTTGCCCCGCAGGCGGCCGGTGAAGCCGGCGACGCAGGTCGCGCCGAAGTGGTGGGCGTTGTCGATGCAGTCCTTCCAGCCCTGCAGCGTCTCCTTGTCGATGTCCGTACCCTCGAGCGGGTTGCCGAACATGCCAAGCGTGTTGATCTCGATGTCGCGGTCGCCGATGGCGTCCTTGCAGCGCTTGCCGAGCTCGGCGAGGTCCTGGCCGTTGGTGGTCTGCCAGAAGAAGGGCTCGAAGCTCTCGAAGCCGAGGTGGCCGATCTGTTTGATCCGGTCGGCGGCTTCGCCCCCGCTGGCCGAGATCATGGTTCCGATGCGGATGTCTTTTGCGGCGTCGTTCACGTGTCCGGTATCCTTCAGATGTCGAGTTTCACCCGCGCCCCGGTCTCCGCGCTGTCGATCGCGGCGAAAACCATGGCGAGGCTCTTGATGTTGTCGGTGTTGGCGGTCAGCGCGGTGCGGCCTGTCTCCACGGCTTCGACGAAGTCGAGAATGACGCCGGCATGCGCTTCGGCCGGTAGCGTTTTCGGGTCGGGCAGGGCGACGGGTTCGACTGCGGGCATGAAGTCCGTCGCGCTGGTGGTGACGTTGGCGCTCAGGCCGTCGGTCGAACCGTCCCAGAGCGCGGTGCCCTTGGTGCCGATCGCCCGCCAGGAGCTTTCCCAGCTGGTGTTCGCGCCCTCGGCGACCCACGAGCCACGGTAGGTGAAGACCGAGCCGTCGGCGTTGTCGAACAGGGCGTTGGCGGCGGCACCGTGCTTGTACCACGACCCTTCCGGGTTGGTTTCCTGGCAGTAGACGCCGACCGGTTCGGAGGGCATCAGGAAGCGCGCGGCGTCGAACGTGTGGATCGCCATGTCGAGCAGCAGGACATGGTCCATCTCTTCGCGGAAGCCGCCGAAATGCGCGCCGATGTAGAAATCGGCGTGGAGCGCCGTCAGCTCGCCGATGGCGCCACTTTCGATGACGTCCTTCAGCCGTCTGATACCGGGCAGGTGCCTGCGGTTCTGGATGATGACATGCATCTTCCCCGCGTCCTGCGCGATCTGCAGAAGCTCCTTCGCCTCGGGCAGGGTGTTGGCCATCGGCTTTTCCGACAGCACGTGACAGCCGGCGTTGAGCGCCTGCGCGGCGACCTTGCGGCGCGCGCCGGGAATGACGAGGTCGAACACCGCGTCGGGCTTCGCCTCGGCGATCACCGCCTCGAGGTCGGATCCCGTCACGGCGGACGTGTATCCGTATTCGGACGCCTGTCGCTTCGCGGCGGTCTCGTCGAGATCGACGAAGCCCACCATATCTACCCGTTCGTTCAGCGCCGGTGTCTCGCGGATGGCCTTGAGCCAACCGTTCGACATGGCGCCGCAGCCGACCATGACTGCACGCATGTTCTGAAACTCCTCCCTTGGTGCCGTTGCCGGTCACCTGTCGCCGACCGTCGTGGGCCGTAAACGTTTCCGACCCTAGTGAGACGAGTCGGAATGTGTCAAACAGATTTTGGAAACGTTTACGGAGCGGCGCCGATGGCAGGGATCAGACAGCTGGCCGAGAGGCTCGACATCTCCATCGGGACCGTCTCGCGGGCCTTGAACAACAAGCCCGACGTCAAGAAAGAGACGCGGGAACGCGTGCTCAAGATGGCCCTGGAAATGGGCTATCGGCCCAACCAGATGGGCCGTGCCCTGCGCCGCGGATCGACCAACACGATCGGATTCGTGATGGAGATCGGCAATCCGAGCGCGCTTGGCGGCGACAACTTCTTCATGGGGCTTCTCGATTCGGTGCAGGAGGTTCTGGCGAAGTCGGGATTCGACCTCGTCCTGCTACCCTGCCGAAGCGCGGACGACCCGATCGAGTTCCTGCAGCGTCAGATCGCGCGCGGCGTTGCCGATGCGCTCGTCATCTCGGCCACACGACGCCACGATCCCCGCATCGAACTGCTGCTGAAGACCGGCACGCCGTTCCTGGCCCTCGGGCGAAGCGAGACCAAGGGCGACTATCCCTGGATCGACCTCGACTTCGAGGGCGTGGCTGGCCAGTCCGTCCGCCGGCTTGCCGCGATGGGACACAACCGTATCGCGATCGCGATGCCGCGCCGGTCGGTGAACCTCGCCCACCTGTTTCTGCAGGGATACCGTTCTGCGGTCGCCGATCTCGGTCTCGATCCCGACCCCGACCTGGTCCAGCGGGTCAGTTCGTCGGAGAACGGTGGCATGGCGCTCGCCAACCGGCTCATGTCACTCGACATACCGCCAACGGCGGTGATCCTCGCTCACGAACTGATGGCGAGCGGCCTCTACGACGGGCTGCAGCAGGGGGGGCTGAGGCCCGGTCACGATATGTCGATCATCGGTTTCCGGCAAAACCCGCAGTTGCGTTACCTGAGGCCATCGCTCGCCTGTCACGCACTTTCGCTGCAGGCACTCGGTCAGGCCGTCGGCAGGCGTGTTCTGGCCCTTGTCGACCCGCCTGAAAGCGATCCTCCGTCCCCGCTTGTGTGGGAGATGGACTACATCGAGGGCGACTCGGTTCGCCCCCTGATTCCAGTCGCTTAGCCGAATCATCGGGTGACGTAGGGGCCGAAATCCGAGTCTACTCGCCGGTCCGTGACGACCCCGTGACGCGCGCTGCCTATTTTTGCTGCAGTCGCGAAATTAACGACGCCTTCGGCGGCATCGCGCCGCTATCGTGCCTAGCATTTGTGCAAGAATCCGCCAAATAGTCCGACTCGTTCGGAACCTGCCTCGTCAGATGCAACCGATACGAAACAATTGCAGTTGTCAGCTCGATGACCCTGACGCACGGCGGAAGACATACCATGAAGAACGACCCGTCCGCGGGCCGCATAGCCTCGACCTACGACTATTCCCGCCGCGACACCCTCGCGCTGCTTGCCCTGTTCGGTATCGGTCTGCCCGCCGGGGCAGCGCGTGCACAGGACGATCCGGCGCAGGAGGAGACCGTCGAGGGCGAAGGGGAGCCGTCGGGAGAACCTTTCTCTTACGACATCCTGTCGGACATGATGCGCACCCGTGCCGAGGCCGCTTACGAGGCACCCGCGCCGGTCGATCTTCGCCCCGCTGCCGACAGCTACGACGCCTACCGGATGATCAGTTTCCGCTCCGACCACGCCCGCTGGTCGGAGGAACCGTCGAACGCATTCCAGGTTCACGCCTTTCACATGGGCTGGCTCTTCCAGGAGCCGGTGCGCCTGTTCGAAGTGTCGGACGGCATGTCGACCGAAGTGATCTTCACCACGGACGATTTCGAATATCGCGGCCCGCTGGAAGACGAAGTCGGACCGGAGCACGCGTTGCCCGGCATCGCCGGCTTCCGCCTCAACACCCGCCTCAACCGGCCCGACCGCTTCGACGAGCTGGTATCGTTCCTCGGCGCCAGCTACTTCCGCGCGCTCGGCCGTGACAACGCCTACGGCCTGTCGGCTCGCGGCGTCGCCATCGACACGGCGACCGAGCGGGCAGAGGAATTCCCCCGTTTCTCCGAGTTCTGGCTGAGCCGCGACGAGGTTCCCGGCGCGGTCGTGGTCTATGCCGCGCTCGACAGCCAGAGCCTGACCGGCGCCTACCGCATGGTGCTGTCCCCCGGCGCGACGACCGTGATGGATGTCACCGCGCGCCTGTTCGCGCGCCGCGATATCGGTCAGCTCGGCATCGCGCCCCTGACCTCGATGTTCCTCTACTCCGAAAAGAATCGCTCGGAATTCGACGATTATCGCCCCGCCGTTCACGACAGCGACGGCCTGCTGATCGAGCGTCGGGACGGCGACCACATCTGGCGTCCGCTGAACAATCCGCCCAACCTCTCAGGTGCGTTCCTGGCCGAGGAAAACCCGGTATCGTTCGGGCTGTACCAGCGGGACCGTGACTTCGAGAACTACCAGGACAGCGAGGCGAACTACGAGCGCCGCCCCTCCCTGAAGGTCGAGCCGCTCGCGGACTGGGGCAGGGGCACCGTCCGGCTCATCGAGATCCCGACCCGGCTCGAGGCGAACGACAACATCGTTGCCTTCTGGACGCCGGAAGAACCGCTTGAGGCCGGCGACGAGGCGGAATTCGCCTACCGGCTGCACTGGGGCGATCTGTCACCTGAACCGAACGGCGAGCTTGCCTATGTCTTCGAGACGCGGGCCGGCGCCGGCGGTTTCTCCGGCGTGGAGAGCAGCGAGAACGCCCGCAAGTTCGTTGTGGATTTCGCGGGCGGGATGCTGTCGCGGCTGCCGCCGCAGGCCGCGTTCCCCTCCGCGCCCGAAGACGACCCGGACGGGGAGCCGATCCCTCCGGTGATCACGCTGGTCGCATCCGCCGGAGGAGGCGAGATCACGACCGCGACGCTGCACAAGGTGGAGGAGACCGGGCAGTGGCGCGCCGCGTTTGACGTGGAAGCGGAAGACGGGGCGATCGTGGAGCTCAATGCCCATATCGCCGGCTACGGGAGGAAACTGACGGAAATCTGGCTCTACCAATGGATCAATGCCTGATGAGTAACGACATGGATCAGTCCCAAGCCCTCGGCGATCGCCTTGTGCGGCGTGCGCCCGGATCCGCCAACCTGCCGTATGCGCCGCTCGCCATGCCTGATCAGGCTGTCTATCGCTCGCGCGAGGTCGGCACGATCTGGTCGATGGTGAGCCGCGTCTTCAGGTTCCGGTCGCGCGCAGCATGATCAAGGCGCCCTACGACACATGGCTTTCCCGCGCGTTCGCGGTGGTTTTCAGCCTCGGCATGGCCGTGGCCGCGGTCTGGTTGAACCGATTCAACGGGTCCGCCGGCGACGGGGCCTTCGCCCAGGTTGCAGCCGTCGCGATCTTCGGGGCGACCTTCTGGCTGTCGTGGGGCGCCGCCCTCGTCCTGATCGGACTGTTCCCGCGGCGGGCCATTGTCACGCCGGTGCCGGTCGAGCTTGATGAGGACGCCCGATGCGTCGTGATGGTGCCGGTCTGTAACGAGGATCCGGTCGCGACATTTTCCCGTATCGCGGCGATGGATGCCGCGCTCGAACAGCACCCCGAGGGCCATCGCTTCCAGTTCGCCATCCTGTCGGACACCAGCGACGAGCTGACGGCGACCCGCGAGGAGCGGATGTTCGCGCGGCTGCTCGAGGACCGGGAGGCCGAGGGTCGCATCTTCTACCGCCGCCGGACCGAGAATGTCGGACGCAAGGCCGGTAACCTGCGCGAGTTCATCGAGACCTCGGGCGCGGCGTGGGATTATGCGCTGATCCTCGATGCCGACAGCCTGATGGAGCCCGGCACGATGGTCGAGATGCTGCGCCGCATGGTCGCCGAACCCCGGCTCGGCCTGCTGCAGACGCTGCCCGTGGTGGTGGGCGCGTCGACGCTGTTCGGTCGGGTCATGCAGTTCGGCGCGGCGATCTACTCACCCGTCTATGCGCGCGGCGCGGCACGGATGCAGGGCGAGACCGGCCCGTTCTGGGGCCACAACGCGATGATCCGCATCAAGGCTTTCGCCGAATGCTGTGGCCTGCCGGCCCTGCCGGGCAAGCCGCCGTTCGGCGGTCCCATCCTGAGCCACGACTATGTCGAGGCCGCGCTGCTGGCGCGGGGTGGCTGGATCGTGCGACTGGATGAGGACATTTCGGGCTCCTACGAGGAAAGTCCGGCCAACATCCTCGAACATTCCAAGCGCGACCGCCGCTGGTGCCAGGGCAACCTTCAGCACGCCCGGCTGATCGGCGCCCCGAAGCTGCGCTCCTGGAGCCGCTTCGTCTTCCTGCAGGGAATCCTCGCCTACGTCGCCTCGATCTTCTGGCTCGGCTACCTGTTCGCGACCCTCGCCGCCGCCGCGATGCCCGAGACGGTGAATTACTTCCCCGTCGAGAACTGGCCCGCGCCGGTCCTGCCCGCGCTGCAGGAAAGCAAAGCGATGGAGCTGGCGGTCGGGGTTATCGGCCTTCTGCTGCTGCCCAAGATCCTGGTGCTGGTCGAGGCCGTCTTCAGCGGTCGCATCCGCACGTTCGGCGGCGTAGGGCGCACGTTCCTCTCCTCGCTCGCGGAACTCGGCATCGCCTGCCTGATCGCGCCGGTGCTGCTCATGTACCAGACACGCTCGATCCTGCAGATCCTGCTGGGCCGCGACAGTGGCTGGCCGACGGGCCGGGCAGGAGACGGCAGCGTCTCGCTGTCCGAAGCCTGGAACGCCGCCGGGTGGATCACGCTCGCCGGACTGATCCTGTTCGTGGCCGCCTTCGCGGCTTCTCCGGCGCTCGTGCCGTGGCTCGTGCCGATCGCGGCGCCGATGCTGTTCGCCCCCGTGATCGTCGCACGCACGTCGCGGCCGATGACCCGGCGCGCCCTGTTCCTGACGCCCGCCGAAGTGCGTCCCCCGGCAGTGATGGAAACGCAGGAGCGTATCCAGTCCGACTGGACCGCTGCCATGCCGCGCCCGTCGACCACCGCCAACGGCGTGGCGGAGACCCCGGCGCTCGCCGGCGGCGCGGCTGGCGTGAGGCATGGCTGACCCCGCTGTCGCCCCGGCCCTTCGCAAGCGCGATGCGAGGCTCGATGTCTTCCGTGGCATGGCGCTGGTGACGATCTTCGTCACGCACGCGCCCGGCAATTTCTACGAGAATTACACGATCCGGTCCTGGGGCTTCTCGGACGCCGCGGAGGCATTCGTGCTGATGTCGGGGATCTCGGCCGGGATCGCCTATTCGCCATCGTTCCGCGCAAAGGGCGCGGCGCTGTTGTCGGCAGCCGGACGGGTCTGGAAGAGGGCGTGGACCCTCTACCTCGTTCAGATGCTCATAACGCTGGCGGCGCTGGCCGTCGCGGCGGGGGCCGCGCGGTTCCTGCAGGCGCCGGATCTGATGTACAAGCACGGCATCGCGACGCTCTTCCGCGATCCGCTCGGCTTCCTCATCGGGGTGCCGCTGCTGACCCACCAGCTTGGCTATATCAACATCCTGCCGCTCTACATCGTGCTGCTGCTGGTGGCGCCGGTGCTGATCTTCGTCGGCATGCGCTGGCCCGTCTGGCTGCTGGCGGGGTCGGCGCTGCTCTGGGGGGTTGCGGGGCACTACCAGTGGAGCCTGCCGAGCTATCCGGGTGGCGGTGGTTGGTTCCTGAACCCGATGACGTGGCAGATGATCTTCGTCGTCGGTCTGATCGTCGGCTTCCGCACGCGGTCGGGCCTTGGCCCGTGGCGGCACCTGAAGTGGCTCAGGTGGGTGGCACTGGCATTCCTGCTGCTGTCGCTGGCGTGGCGCGAGTGGCCGGCGCTCGGCACGATGGGCAACCACGGGCTCTGGCTGGCCAACGAAGCCGGGCTGAGCCGGGTCTTCACCTCGTTCTCGAAGAACTACCTTGCCGCACCGCGCCTGTTCCACGCGATCGCCCTGCTGGGCGTCGTGTCCGGCTTCGCGCTGTTCCGCTGGATCGCGGAGCGGAAGGTGATGTTTCCCTTCGCCCTGCTCGGCAAGCAGTCTCTGGCGGTCTTCGCGCTCGGCTCCGTGCTCGATTATGCGATCCAGGCGATCAAGAGCATCACGGGCGAGGACATCGTGATGGACAGCCTGCTGCTCGGCGGTGGGCTCATCATCCTCGTCGCGTTCGCGGCCTCGATCACCTACTGGCCGAAGCCGCCCAAGCCGACGCCCGCCCCGGCCCCGACGGCGGCGACAGCGCCTTCCGCCATGCCGCAGCAGACTCCGCAACCGGCCCCGGCGGCCGCGCCGCGCCCCGCGCCAGTCACGGCCACGGTCGAAGCGGCTGCGCCGCGCTGGCCGCTGCTTGTCCGGGCGTTGAACGGTTTGCGACCAAAACAGACGTTTTGAGACAATCGACGGATTCGGGCCGGACCTAACCATGGGTCATGTCCGATGATCCGCTGCTTCAGCCGTACCGCCTCAAGCACCTGACCCTGAAGAACCGGGTCATGGTCACCTCTCACGAACCTGCCTATCCCGAAGACGGCATGCCACGAGAGCGCTACCGCGACTATCACGAGGCGCGGGCGAAGGGCGGGGTGGCGCTGACCATGACGGCGGGTTCGGCCATCGTCTCTGCCGACAGCCCGCCGGCCTTCAACAACGTGCTCGCCTACAAGGACGAGGTGGTGCCATGGATGCGCGACCTCGCCGACGCCTGCCATGCGCACGACTGCGCGGTAATGATCCAGCTGACGCACCTAGGGCGGCGGTCCCGGTGGGACGGTGGCGACTGGCTTCCGACCGTGGCGCCCACCCGTATGCGGGAGCCCGCGCACCGCGCCTACCCGAAGCTAATCGAGGACTGGGACATCGCCCGGATCATCGCCGACTACGCCGATGCGGCGGAGCGGATGCAGGCGGCCGGCCTCGACGGGATCGAGCTCGAATCCTACGGCCACCTGATGGATGCTTTCTGGTCTCCTCGCCTGAACGAGCTGGACGAGCCATGGAACGGCAGTCTCGACAACCGGATGCGGTTCTCGACCGAGGTGCTGCAAGCGATCCGTGACCGGGTAGGGCCGGACTTCATCGTCGGCATCCGCATGGTTGCTGACGAGGACATCGCCGGCGGTATCGGTCGGGAGGAGGGGGTGGAGATCGCCCGCCGCCTGCGCGACAGCGGGCTGGTCGACTTTCTCAACATCATCCGGGGCCGGATCGACACGGACGCCGCGCTCACTGACGTCATCCCGGTTCAGGGGATGCGCAGTGCGCCGCACCTCGACTTCGCCGGAGAGGTCCGGGCGGCGACCGGTGTGCCGACCTTCCACGCCGCCCGCATCCAGGATGTCGCGACCGCGCGGCACGCCATTGCGGAAGGGAAGCTCGACATGGTCGGCATGACCCGCGCCCACATGACCGATCCGCAGATCGTGCGGAAGGTGATGGAAAAGCGCGAGGACCAAATCCGCCCCTGCGTCGGCGCGAACTATTGCCTCGACCGGATTTACCAAGGGGGCGCGGCCTTCTGCATCCATAACGCTGCCACCGGCCGCGAGCTGACGATGCCGCATGACATCGTTCCCGCCGAGACGCCCCTCCGGGTGACCATCATCGGCGCCGGCCCCGCCGGGCTCGAAGCTGCACGCGTTGCCGCAGAGCGCGGTCACGCCGTCACCGTTCACGAGGCCGCGGCCGAGGCCGGCGGGCAGGTGCGCCTCGCCTCCCTGACCGAGAGGCGGCGCGAGCTGATCCAGATCGTCGACTGGCGACTGGCCGAGTGCGAACGGCTCGGCGTGACGATCCGCTACAACAGCTACGTCGATGCCTCCGACATCCTCGACGAGGCGGCCGACGTCGTCATCGTCGCGACAGGCGGCCTGCCCAACACCGACGTGCTCGACGGCGCGGACCTCACCGTGTCGAGCTGGGACCTGATCTCGGGCGATGTGAAGCCGGGGCAGGAGGTGCTGGTCTATGACGACGCCGGCGATGCGGCAGGTCTGCAGGCTGCCGAAAAGGCCGCGCAGAGCGGCGCGTCGGTCGAGGTGATGACGCCCGACCGGACCTTCGCAGCCGAGGTCATGGGCATGAGCCTCGTCCCCGCGATGCGCAAGTTGCAGACGCTCGATACGACCTTCACCGTGACCTGGCGCGTGCTGGCGGCCCGGCGCGAGGGCAACCGTCTCGCCGTCACGATCGGCAGCGACTACGGCGACGTCACGCGCGAGCGTCTGGTCGACCAGCTCGTGGTGAACCACGGAATCCTGCCGCTGGATGAGCTGTATCTCGAGCTGAAAGAGCATTCGGTGAACCGGGGCGAGGTCGATCAGGCCGCCCTGATCGACGGGCGTCCGCAGACGATCGCCACGAACCCCGACGGCCGGTTCCGGCTGTTCCGGATCGGCGATGCCGTCGCCTCGCGCAACATCCACGCGGCGATCTACGATGCGCTGCGGCTGGTGAAGGACCTCTAGCGCGGTGGCGTGATCGACCCGGCGATCCTGTCGGCGAGGGTCGACGCTGCCTCGAGAACGGCGGCGACGGACTTCCCGTCGAGCGACAGGTCCATGACCCCCGGCGGCCCGACCAGACCGATCACGCAGCTGACCCGTTTCTGGTAATCGAAAACCGGCACCGCGATGGCGCTCGACGCGGGACGGGCGAGCAGGTCCGACGTCGCGCAGCCTTGTTCGCGCACGCGTCGGCGGATCTCGTCCATCTTCTCTTCCGCCACCCGCTCCACGAAGGCGGCGGCGCGCCCCGACGCGCCTGCACGCTCCCGCGCGATCGCCTCGTCGAGCTCAGGCCCATCAAGCATGGAAACATAGACCAGCCCCGCCACGGTGCTGAGCAGAGGGACCACGCCGCCGAGCCTCAGTGCTACGGGAAAGATGCTCTCGGCGCTCTCCGACTTCTGCACCAGCACGGGGGACAGGCCGGACCAGACGGAGACGTAGCAATTGTACCCGGTCCGTGCCGAGAGCGCGTCGATCACCTCCTGGCTGAGGTCGAGCACGTCCATCCGGCGCATCGCCCCGAGGCCGAGCCGCAGTGCCGTGGGGCCGAGCGAATAGCTCCCCGTCCTGCTGTCATGAAGCAGCAGGCCCTCTCCCGCGAAGCTGACGAGGTAGAGGTGCGCCTGTCCGGTCGGCATCCCCGCCGCGCGGGACAGTTCGGTCAGGGTCATCGGGCGATCGGCGTCAAGAAGTGCGCGGATCAACCTGAAACCGACGCGGATCGAATTGATTCCGCGTTTTTCTTTCGGTTCGGACGTGTCCGAGCCTACCGAAACTGACATGAAGTTCCCCCCGCCTGCTCCACACGCTATGCGTGAGGCGAGCGGACGGTCAAGTGCGCACTCGGGGAAGCGCGGCGGTGACGTCGGAGGCGCTTTGCGACCTTGCGCCGCTGGTCCGTGACGGGAAATATCCGGAAAGACCAAGCGCGCTGCCGAGGACACGATGACCCGCCAACCGGAGCTGCCGGACCACCTTCCGGAAATCCTCGCCCGCGCCACCGAGTCGATCGAGGCGGGCTTCGAGCGGATCACGCGGGAGCGTCACGACCTGTCGCGGACCGAATGGCGCGTGCTGGCCCATCTCGGCAGCCACGGAGAGCTGACGGCCGCGCGGATCGGCGAGATGAGTGGCCTGCACAAGACGAAGCTGTCCCGTGCCGTCGGTCTGTTGCGGGGGCGTGGGCTGATCGTGCGGCAGGTGATCCCCGCCGACCGGCGCAACGCGCGGCTGTCGCTGTCGCCCGAGGGGCAGATCGTGCACGACGATCTCGCGGCCGAGGCCGCACGCTTCGAGGAGACGTTGCTGCTGCGATTGTCGGAGGAAGAGCGGCGCACACTTGCCGCCGCTCTTCGCAATCTGGTCCTGCCGGAACCGGCCTGAGCCGGCGCCAGGTTACTCGCCGGGCTGGCGCGTCGCCCAGTGCATGCCGCGCCGCAGGATCGTCTTCATCTGCGGCACCTCGAACTCGTGCGCCTTGTGGCCGAGCGCGGAGTAGAAGACCCGCGCCTTGCCGTAGCGTCGCTTCCAGACGACCGGCATCACGACACCGTCGATCCAGTGGGCATGTTCGCCCGTGAAGGTCGTGGTGGCCAGAACCTCGTTCGAGGGATCGGTGTGCAGGTAATATTGCTCCGAATGGTAGGGGAAATCCTCGATCCCCTCCATCACCGGATCATCGGGCCGGGTGACGTTGACGGTGTAGTCGATCACGTCGCCGGGATGCGCGACCCATTGGCCGCCGACCATGAACTGGTACTCGGTCGCCTGCCGGAAGCTGTCGCCCATGCCGCCGTGATAGCCGGCAAGGCCGGTGCCCGCCCTCACCGCCTCGGTCAGCGGCTTCAGCTCTTCGTCCTTGATGGAAGACATCGTGACGATCGGCACGATCAGGTCGAACGAGGGCAGGTCGGCCTCGGTCAGGATGCCGGTGCCCTCGGCGCGGGTGACGTCGTAGCCGTCCTCGGTCAGCATCTGCTCGACGATCTCGCCGCCCTCTTTCGGGTCGTGGCCGTCCCAGCCGCCCCAGAAAACCAGTGCCTTGCTCATGTGGTGTCTCCTCCTGTGTCGATGCGGCTGGCCGAGAGCGGGTCCGGCCGGTCGCAGGTGGTCGTCATCTCGAGCACGCGTCCCTCATCGGACGCGCGTCCGA
The DNA here is from genome assembly GCF_016134045.1 of Pelagovum pacificum. NCBI lineage: Bacteria > Pseudomonadati > Pseudomonadota > Alphaproteobacteria > Rhodobacterales > Paracoccaceae > Pelagovum > Pelagovum pacificum. The sequence goes on from NZ_CP065915.1 coordinate 866,760, forward strand.
TACCCTCCATCACTTCGAGAACGTGCAGCGCCATGGCGCCGTTCGCCCGGTGCGGCCGTCCCTCGCGGATCGCGTGCGCCATGTCGGCGAGGCCGAGCGAGCGGTAGTTGCCGTCGGCGAAGGGCAGGGTGACGGTCTGCTCCGTCCATTCGCCTCGTGCGGGCAGCAGGACGGGCGCGCCGTCGAAGCGGTTCGGGTCGGGGACGACCATCGCGCCCTCGGTGCCCCAGAGCTCGATGTTGGGGTGGCGGGTGCCTTCGACGTCGAAGGTCATGGTGATCTGCACCACCGCGCCATTTTTGAATTCCATCATGCCGGCGATGTGGGTCGGTACCTTCACCTCGATCTCCTGGCCGTTCAATGGCTCGGAGGTGATCGTCCGCGTCGCCCGCGGCGTCTTGGCGAAGCCCGAGACGCGGGCCACCGGCCCCAGCAGGTTGACGAGGTCGGTGATGTAGTAGGGGCCCATGTCCAGCATCGGCCCGCCGCCGTGGTCGTAGTAGAAGGCGGGCGAGGGATGCCAGCGCTCGTGGCCCGGGCTGACCATCGTGGCCGAGCCGCCGACCGGCGCGCCGATGGCACCGTCGTCGACCAGCGCCCGCGCCGCCTGGTGGCTGCCGCCGAGGAACGTGTCCGGCGCGCAACCGACGCGCAGGTTGGCGTAGCTCGCCGCGTCGATCAGCCGTTTCGCCTCGGTGAAGTCGATGCCGAGCGGCTTTTCGGAATAGACGTGCCTGCCGGAGCCGATCGCCGCCAGCCCCACCTCGACGTGGGCGCGCGGGATCGTGAGGTTCAGGATGATCTCGACCTCGGGGTCCTCGTAGATCTCCTCCAGCGGGACGGCGCGCACGCCGTATTCCGCGCCCTTCGCCTTCGCGAGCTCGTGGTTCAGGTCCGCGACCGCCACGATGTCGAGAATGGGAAAGTTCTTCGCCGCCTTGAAATAGGCTGCCGAAATATTGCCGAGACCGATGATCCCGATACCGACCTTGTCCATGGTCCTCCCCCCATGTTGCTGCCGTTCGCGCCGATGGTTGGCACGTTCCTGCACGAGTGACCAGTGGCTCCGGGCAGATCGGCAATGGTTTTCTGAAAACGATTACGGCGCGTGTCCGAAACCGGACATCCGTCACCCGCCGCTCTCCTCATCTGGCCCCAAATACCTTCGGGGTCCGGGGCAGCGCCCCGGCGGATCGACGGGCCGAAGGCACGGCGAGCCAGAAAAGGAAACGCGCCCGGCGATCACCGGGCGCGTCCAGTCGCATGATGTCAGCCGATCACTCGGGCATGGTCACGTCGCGGAAGTAGGGCACGTTCAGCGAGGAGCGCCAGAAGCCTTCGACCTCGGGCGACATCATCATGTAGTTGTAACGGTGGTACATCGGCAGGATGACGTGGTCGTTCATCAGGATGGCCTCCGCCTCGCGCATCGACGCCAGGCTCTCCGCCTCGTCGTCCGTGGACTTTGCCGCGGCGATCGCGTCGGCATATGCCTCGTTTTCCCAGCCGGCGAGGTTGTTGGGCGAGCCGGGCAGGAAGATGTCGAGGAACGTCATCGGGTGCGGATAGTCCGCGCCCCAGCCCATCTGGGCGATCTGGTATTCGATCTTCTGAACCTCGGGATAGTAGACCTGCCACTCGGTCGCCTGGATCTCGACGTCGATGTTGAGGTTCTCCTTCCACATCTGCTGGATCGCCTCGAGCAGCTTCTCGATCGGCGGCGAGGTGTAGGTGACGAAGACCGTCTCGGGGAAGCCCTCACCGTCCGGGTAGCCGGCTTCGGCGAGCAGCTCCGCCGCCGCCTCCGGCTGCGCCTCGGTGGCGAGGCCGAAGGTGTCGGTCCCATCGCGGAAATCCTCGCCCGCCAGCGTCAGCCCGTAGGGAACGAGGCCGGTCGCCGGGCGGTCGGCGGACTGGAGCACGAAGTCGACGAGATCCTGCCGGTCGACGGCCATCGACAGCGCCTGGCGCACCCGCACGTCGTCGAGCGGCGCTGCGGCGGGGTTGAAGAAGGCGTAGGTGGTGCCGAGCGCGGGGATCACCATGAAGGCGTCGCTTTCGGCCATCAGGCGTGGGATTTCCGGGGCGGGCACCGCCTCGATCCCGTCGACCTGGCCCGATTCCATCGCCGTCAGCGCGGTTGCCTGGTCGGGGATCAGCCGGAAGGTGAGCGTGTCGAGCGACACGGCATCGGCGTCGTAATATTCATCGTTCTTCTCGAAGACGACGGATTCACCGAAGTTGAACTCGCTGACCTTGAAGGGGCCATTTCCGACGAAGGTTTCCGGGTCGCGGGTCCAGCCGTCGGGGTCGGCCTCCACCACGTCCTGCCGGACGGGGAAGAAGTTGGTGTAGGTGAGCATCTGCAACATGTAGGGGACGCGCTGCGCCAGCGTGAAGGTGAAGGTCTTGTCGTCGGGCGCGCTGATCGCGACCTCGCCCTCGCCGTCGTTGGCATAGAAGTCCTCCGCCCCGTCGATGAGGTAGAACATCGCCGGGTTCATCGCGCCCGCCGCCGGGTCGAGCACCCGCTTCCACGCATAGACAAAGTCCTCCGCGGTGACCGGCTGGCCGTCGGACCAGTTCGCGTCGCGCAGGGTGAAGGTGTAGGTCAGCCCGTCCTCGCTGACCTCCCAGCTCTCGGCCATTGCCGGGACGATCTCGCCCGACTCGTCGAAGCGCACGAGACCCTCGAACGTATTGCCGATGATCGGCGCGGCGAAGGTTTCGGAGGTGAGGCCCGGGTCGTAGGTGGCGCTCTCGTTGTTCACCACGTAGACGAGGTCGCCCGCGGCGAGCGCGGGGCCCGCGGCGAACGCCGCGACTGCGGCGGTCATCATCAGCTTACGCATGTGTTCTCTCCTTGTCGGACTTGGGTCCCGTCTCTTCCGGCGGGATCGGGTGGTGGCAGGCGACCATGTGGCCGTCGCCGGTTTCGTTCAGGGCGGGCTCGACTTCGGCGCAGAGCGCGCTGGCCCGGGGGCAGCGGGTGCGGAAGCGGCAGCCCGAGGGCAGGTCGAGCGGGCTCGGCACTTCGCCGGTCTCGACAGGACCGTCGGCGCGGGCGGCCGGGTCCGGTACCGGGATCGAGGACCAGAGCAGGCGCGTGTAGGGATGGCGCGGCGCGGCGTGGAGCGCATCGGAGGACGCGATCTCGACCAGCTTGCCGAGGTACATCACCCCGATCCGGTCGGCGATGTGGCGCAGCATCGACAGATCGTGCGTGATGAAGAGGTAGGCGAGCCCGCGCTCCGCCTTCAGGCGGGCAAGCATGTTGACCACCTGCGCCTGAATCGAGACGTCGAGGGCGCTGATCGGCTCGTCGCAGATCACGAGGTCGGGGTTCAGCGCGATGGCACGGGCGATGCCGATCCGCTGGCGTTGCCCGCCGGAGAAGGCATGCGGGTAGCGCGCTGCGGCGTCGGCGGGCAGGCCGACGGTCTCCAGCAGCTCGCGCACGGTGGCGGCGCGGGACTTGCGATTGCCGACCTTCGCGATCTCGAGCGGTTCGGCGATCAGTTCCGCCACCGTCATCCGTCCGTCGAGCGCGGCGACCGGGTCCTGGAAGATCATCTGCATCCGACGGCGGTGCGGCCGCAGGCGGCGCTCGTCCATCGACGTGATGTCGGTCCCGTCCAGCAGGATGCGTCCCGCGCTCGGCTGGTGCAGCCGGATCAGGGTGCGGGCGAGCGTGGACTTGCCGCAGCCGGACTCGCCGACGAGGCCGAGCGTTTCCCCTCGCGCGATGGTCAGCGAGATTCCGTCGACCGCCTTCAGCACACCGCCCCGGACGGGAAAGTGCATCGCGAGGTCGTCGAGTTCCACGAGCGGGGTCATCGGGTCGTCTCCCGTAGGATGGGGTCTTCACCCCATCCTACCCTCGGGGCAGAGGGGTCGAGCAGCCAGCAGCGCGCACGATGCGCCGCGCTCACCTCGTAGACCGGTGACGGGTCGAGGCACTGGCGCCGCGCCTCGGGACAGCGGGGCGCGAAGGGGCACCCCGGGGGCGGCGCGCGCATGTCCGGCGGTGTGCCGGGGATCGGGGCGAGCGCCTCGCCCGCGCGGCGCGGGTCGGGAATCGCGGCCATCAGGCCCCGCGTGTAGGGGTGGCGCGGCGCGGCAAACAGGTCGGCCACCGGCGCTTCCTCCATCACCTGCCCGCCGTAGAGCACCATCACCCGGTCCGCCGTCTCGGCGATCACGCCGAGGTCGTGGGTCACGAGGATGATCGCCATGCCAAGCCGGTCGCGCAGCTCCTTCAGCAGCGCGAGGATCTGGCGCTGGATCGTGACGTCGAGCGCGGTCGTCGGCTCGTCCGCGATCAGCAGCGCCGGCTCGCAGGCCAACGCCATCGCGATCATGACCCGCTGGCGCATCCCGCCCGAGAACTCGTGCGGGTAGCTGTCGATCCGCGCCGCGGGGGAGGGGATGCGCACCAGCCCGAACAGCTCCACCGCGCGGGCGCGCGCCTCGGCGCGGGTCATCCTGCGGTGGCGCAGCAGCACTTCGGTGATCTGGCGGCCTACGGTCATCGTCGGGTTCAGCGCCGACATCGGGTCCTGGAACACCACGCCGACCCGGTCGCCGCGCAGCCGGGCGAGCTTGCCCTCGGGCATCGCCAGCAGGTCCTCGCCCTCGAAGTAGGCTGTGCCACCTTCGATCCGGCCGCCACGCTTCAGCAGCCTGAGCAGCGACATGCAGGTCACCGACTTGCCCGATCCGCTTTCGCCGACGAGGCCCAGGATCTCGCCCCGCTCCAGCCGCAGGTCGACGCCGCGCACCGACTGCACCCGGCCGCGCCGCGTGTGATAGGCCGTGGTCAGGCCGGTGACCTCGAGCAGGCTCATTGCGACAACCTCGGGTCCAGCGCGTCCCGAAGGCCATCGCCGAGGAAGTTGAACGCCAGCATGGTCAGCGAGATCGCGAGCGCCGGGAAGAACAGCTGGTGGGGATAGGTGCGCAGCGTCTCGACCGCTTCGGAGGTCAGCGTGCCCCAGCTGGCCTGCGGTGGTGTCACGCCAAGGCCGATGAAGGACATGAAGCTCTCGATGAAGATCGCCGAGGGGATCAGCATCGTCAGCGTCACGAGGATCGGCCCGAAGGCGTTCGGCAGCAGATGGCGGAACAGGATGCGGCTGGTCGGGGCCCCCATCGTGCGGGCGGCGGCCACGTAATCCTGCGCCTTCAGGGTCAGGATCTGGCCGCGCACGATCCGGGCCATGTCGACCCAGTAGACCGATCCGATGGCGAGGATCACCGACCAGAGGCCGGATTGCAGCACGACCATCATCAGGATCACGTAGAGCGTCAGCGGAATGGTCGCGACGATCTCGACGATGCGCATCATCACGGTATCGACCCGACCGCCGAGGTAGCCCGAGATCCCGCCGTAGAGCACGCCGATCACGAAGTTCGTCAGCACCGCCGCCGCCGCGACCATCAGCGAGATCCGCGCCCCGTAGAGCTGGCGCACCAGCACGTCCCGGCCGAGCTGGTCGGTCCCGAACGGGTGCGCGCGGTTCAGGGTGCGGCCCTCCTGCTCGGCGGGGGCGCCGTCGACGGTCAGGATCGCGGGACGGACGGAGTAGTCGAGCACGACCTCGCGCCCGTCGATCGCCCAGATCGACCGGCGGTTTATCATGTCCCGCTCGTCCGGCCGGATCAGCGCGGTGATTGAGCCGTCCTCGCCGACTTCGTAGAGGCCGAGGTTGCCGGAATTGACGAAGACCCGCTGGTCCCCCACGCGATAGGGGCTGTGCACTGGCGGCAGGTTCGACAGTTCGAGATCCTGCTCGAAGTACGTCCAGGGCGAGGCGGCCGGCCCGAAGATCGCCGCCGTGATGAGCACGACGATGAAGACGAGCCCGGCCATCGCCGGCTTGTGCCGCACCAGCCGCGCCGCCGCACCGGCCCAGAAGCCCTGCACCGGGCCGCTTTCGGCAGGACGCTCGGCCTCTTTCGGGAGCGGCTCCCACATCTCTGGCGCGATGCTCATCGGCGGCTCCCGTAGGAAATGCGGGGGTCGAGCCAGAGGTAGAGGATGTCGACGATCAGGATCATCAGCATCAGGAAGGCGGCGTAGAAGATCGTGATCCCCATGATCGCGGTGTAATCCCGGTTGGTGATCGACAGCACGAAATGCCGCCCGATGCCGGGCAGGGCGAAGATCTGTTCGATCACGAAGCTGCCGGTAAGCAGGTTTGCCACCACGGGGCCCAGAACCGTGACCACAGGGATCAGCGAGTTGCGCAGCCCGTGGCGCATCAGGATCGTGCCCGGCGTCAGGCCCTTGGCGCGGGCGGTGACGATGTAGTCCTGTTCCATCGTTTCGAGCAGGCTCGACCGGGTGAGCCGGGCGACGAAGGACAGCCAGAAGCCCGACAGCGCGAAGACCGGCAACAGGTAGCCGCGCCAGTCGTCCAGCCCGAACGCCGGCACCCAGCCGAGCCTGAGCGCGAATACATAGAGCGCGACGGTTGCCAGCACGTAGGACGGGATCGCGACGCCGAGCGTGGCGAGGAACATCACCCCGGTGTCCGGCCACCGCCCCCGGTTCAGTGCGGCGATGATGCCGGCCGGAACGCCGAGCGCGACAACGCAGATCACCGCCAGCAGCCCGGTCTGCGCGGTGACGGAAATGCCGTCGGCGATCATCTGGTTCACCGTGACGCCGGGATACTTGAATGACGGGCCGAGGTCGAAGGTCGCCACGCCGCCGAGGTAGTTGAGATATTGCCGCCAGAGCGGCTGATCGAGGCCGAACTTCGCGTTCAGCGCCGCCTCGATCTCGGGCGCGAGCATCTTCTCGGACACGAAGGGGCCGCCGGGGACCGCGTGCATCAGCAGGAAGGTCAGCGTGATGATCGCCCAGAGCGTCACCAGCATCAGGCCGAGCCGCCGCGCCAGCCAGTCGAGGGGCAGGCGGCGCTCAGCCATTGCCGCTTTCCGCGTCGGGCCGCAGCCTGAGAGCCGGCGCGTTGCCGAGCCACGTGATGACGACTTCCTCGTCGTAGGGATTGCTCGCCTGGTGGCGCATGTCGGAGCGGAAGTGAAGCGCGTCGCCGGGGCCGAGGTCGTGTCTGGTGCCGTCGACTTCGAAGATGAAGCGGCCGGAGCGGACCTGCACGAACTCCTCGCCCTCGTGGTTGTCGACCTCGCCGACGAACCCGGGCGGCAGCGTGATGATGTAGGCGGAGAAGGTCGCGCCGGGGAACTCGGCGTGCAGCCGTTCGTAGGTCATCCCGCCCTTGCGGATCCAGGTCGTCTCCCGCTCGTGCGCCCTGCTGACGAGACCGCGCGGCCCCTCGTTCGACATGAAGTGGCCGAGTTCGAGCCCAAGCGCGTGGGCGATGCGTGTGAGGGAGCCGATGGAGGGAATCGCGATGTCGCGCTCGATCTGGCTGAGGTAACCGACTGACAGATCAACTTTATGCCCCAGCTCCTGAAGGGTCATGTTCCGTGCCCGCCGGCGTGTCCGCACGAGGGCGCCAACGGCGATACCGGGCTGGTCGGCGGGCGAGGAAGTGGATGAGTTGGCGTGCGACATGAGCGTGTCCCTTGTCCGCTCATGCTCTCATCTAAAAAATTTTACTTCAACCTTAATCGCGGCTCTGGCGGTGTCTCGCGAAGTCGCTGCCGCATGAGTGAGCACTCCGTCGACCGGTCATGTCCGGCCCGCTCAACCGTCGAGCGCCGCTTTCCAGCGTGCGGCATAGGCGGTGAGTGCCTCGGCGTTGGCGGGCGTCGGAACGCGCTCCGGCTCAGGCAGAGCGGTTCCGCCGTCCGGCGCGAACAGAAGCGCTGCACCGAGGCTGGTGCCGGTGGCGGAGCGGCTCTGCTGAACGTCCCGACCGGTCGCTGCCGCAAGCATCGCGAGGTAGCGGGCGTTTCGCGCGAAAGGCCCCTCCACGATGGTCGACCCCCGTGCCCCGGCAAGGTCCAGACAGGTGTCCGTCATCAGCGCGAGGTAGAAGGACAGCGCCGCCGCGCGCTGGCCCGACCCCTCGGGCGGTTCCACGCCCTGCCACCGCATCGCACGACCGGGGAACGGGCCGCTGGTCGGTTCGACCGCAGGCAGCAGCATCAGGCCCGAGGCGAGCACCTCGGCGACATCCTCTTCTGTCGCGGACAGGTCTTTTCCGGCGCGGACGATCTCGTACTCCCGCCCGCCCATGAAGCGGGCCGACGGCACCGCATCGCCCCGCGCGGAGACATTGATGAGCGTGTCGCGCGCGGGGTCGAGCGTGACGTCCGCGCCGCCGATGGCCATCGCGATGACCCATGTGCCGGTGGAGACGACCGAGAATGGCGGGCGCTGCGACAGCAGGTGAGGATAGAGAGAGGCGTTGGAATCGTGGATCCCGCAGACGACCGGCGTCTTCGGGGCGAGGCCGGTCGCCTCCGCGATTTCGGGCAGAACGGGGCCGAGCACGTCCGCCGACTTGCGCACCGGGGCGACCTTTCCGGCGATGCCGAGTGCCCCGGCGAGATCGGAGAAGGTCCGCTCGCGCGGGTTCCAGAGGTCGGTGTGACAGCCCATCGAACTCACGTCGCTCGACACATCTCCCGTCAGGCGGAAGGCCCAGTATTGCGGGTAGGTGAGGACATGGGCCGTGCGCTCCAGCAGGCCGGGGTCGGTCGCGAACTGCCAGTGCAGCTGCGCGCCAAGGTTCAGCCCCATGCCGAGCCGGGGCGACCCGGTCTGCGCGAAGGGCGGCCGGATCGCGTCGTAGGCGTCGGCCATATCATCGGGGCCGGTATGCTCGTAATCGAGGATCGGCGCGGCAAGCCTTCCGTTCGCGTCGAGCAGAACCGCCGATGCGCCGTGCGTCGTGACCGAGATCGCGTCGATCCCGTGCTCACGGTGAAAGCGGGACAGGGCGCTCAGGAAGAAATTCCAGTGTGCCTCGGTATCGAAATGCGGCCACGGCGGTCCGCGGCGCACCTCGTTCGGGCGGGTCACCACGTCGATTTCGGTCAGCGTCTGAAGGTCGACGAGCGCGAGCTTGGCGTTCGTCTTGCCGACGTCGATGACGGCGATGTGGCGTGGCGCGGTCATGGCATGTGAAACAGTCTGGGCAGCGTGACGGCGACCGGCTCGTTGTCCGGGGCGGTCTCCATCAGGTCGGCCATGTGCGCCCACCAGCGCTGCATCACCGGATGCGACGGCAGGTCGTCCATGCCGTGATCCTCGGGACGCAGCAGGATGCCGATGAGCAGGCCGGTCTCCGCATCGTAGTGGATCGAGTAATCCTGCACGCCGGCCCCGCGCAGCAGCTCGACCAGTTCGGGCCAGATCTCGTCATGGCGGCGCTGGTACTCGGCCTCCATGCCGGGGTTCAGGCGCATCCGGAAGACGTGGCGTTGCATCATGGCGTTCTCCGTTTGGCGCGGGCCATCGCCCAGAGGCGGGGCAGGGCGATCACTCCGATGAGGAGGAGGCCGATGAAGATCGACATGACGATCCCCGGCACGTTGAGCAGGCCGAGGCCGAACGTGACGAGACCCATCACGAAGGCCGCGATGACGACGCCGGGAATGGACCCGGACCCGCCGAGAATGCTCACGCCGCCGAGCACCACCATCGTGACGACTTCCAGCTCCATCCCGTAGGCGATGGACGGGCGCGTCGAGCCAAGCCGCGCCGTCAGGCAGATCGCCGCGACGCCGGACATCAGCCCGGTCAGCAGGAACAGGATGAACTTCACCCGTGCCACGCGGATGCCGCTGAACAGGGCGCCGGTCGGGTTGTTGCCGATGGCGTAGACTGCGCGGCCGAAGTTCGTGGTGTGCAGCAGGATGCCGAAGATCACGGCGAGCACGGTGAAGATCACCATCTCGACCGTGATGACCCAGAAGACGTAGCCCTGTCCGAACCATGCGAAGCCCGAAGGGTAGCCCCGGAACGCCTCGTCGCCGAGGACGATATAGCTGATGCCGCGAAACAGGCTCATGGTGCCGATCGTCACCACGATGGACGGCAGGCCGAGCACGGTGACGAAGACCGCGTTGAAGGCCCCGCAGGCCAGACCGGTGCCGAGGCCGATCATCACCAGCACCGCAACGGAAGGCTCGTACGGCAGCGCGAGGCCCATGGCCGTGCTCGCCAACGCGATGATCGAGGCGACGGAGAGGTCGATCTCGCCCGCGATGATGAGCAGCGCCATGGCGAAGGCGATCATCGCCTTCTCGGTGAAGTTGAAGGTCGCGTCGCTCAGGTTCCAGGCGTTCAGGAAGTAGGGTGAGGCGAAGCTGTTGAGGACGAAAATCGCGATCGCGACGGCGAGCAGCAGCGATTCCCACGACGTCAGCACGCCGACGGTTCGGGAGCGGAGCCGGTCGGGGATGTGCCGCCCGGTTGCGGATGTCATGTCGCTCATGTCCGGACCTCCGCGTCCTTGAGGATGATCCGGCCCTTCGCGCGGCCCGAGCTCGCATTGAAGGCGACGGCGATCAGGATCGCGCTGCCCGAGATGGCGAGTTGCCAGAAGGGCGAGATGTTGATGACCGGCAGCGCGTTCTTCACCACGCCGAGGAACAGCGCGCCGAGCAGCGCGCCACTGACCGAGCCAATCCCCCCGGCGATGGAAATGCCGCCGATCACGCAGGCCGCCACGACCTCCAGCTCGAAGCCACCGGCGATGTCGACGTAGGCCACCGCGTAGCGCGCGACCCAGAGGTAGCCGGTCAGCCCGGCGAGCGCGCCCGACAGCACGAAGGCGAAGAACTGCGTCCGCCCGACATCGATGCCGGTGTAGACCGCCGCGTTCGGGTTTCCGCCGACCGCGAAGATCGACCGGCCGAGCGCGGTGCGCGACATCATCAGCCCGAACACCGCCACGGCGAGGATCGCCACCCACGACAGCACCGGCAGGCCGAGCAGCTCGGTCCGGGGCAGGCCGGTGAAGGCGCCGCTCATCTCGTGGCTGTTCACCCACTTGCCGCCCGAGATCAGGAAGATGATGCCCCGGTAGATCGTCATGGTGCCGAGCGTCACGACGATCGGCGGGATCCTCAGCTTCCAGACGAGGATGCCGTTGAACGCGCCCATCACCGCACCGAGCACCAGCGCGACGGCGAGGATCACCGGGATCGGCATGCCGGGATAGGCGACGTTCAGCATGGCGCAGACCATGCCGCTCAGCGCGAGGTTCGCCGCGACGGAGAGGTCGATGCAGCGGGTCAGGATCACGACCATCTGCCCGAGGGCGAGGATGATAAGCGGCGCGGTGTCGTTGAACACGCGGGCGAGGTTGGCCGGCTCGATGAAGCCCGGAAACCGGACCGAGATCAGGCCCAGCAGGATGACGATCGCCGCGCCGAGGATCGCCTCGCGCAGCGGGAAGGTATGGCGGAGCTGTTTCATGCGGCCTCCGTTCCGGCACCGATGCCGGCGGCGTGGCGCACCAGCGTCTCGGGGGAAAGATCGTCGCGGTCGAGCTCGGCCGCGATGCGGCCGTCGCGCATGACGATGACACGGTCGGACATGCCGATGACCTCCGGAATTTCGGAGCTGACCATGATGACCGACAGCCCCTCTGCGGCGAGTTCCGCCATGAACTCATGGACCGCCGCCTTGGAGCCGATGTCGATGCCCTTGGTCGGCTCGTCGAGGATGATGACCTGCGGCTTCGTCGCGAGCCACTTGGCGATGACGACCTTCTGCTGGTTGCCGCCCGACAGGTTCCCGACGTCCTGGTCGAGCGCGGCTGCCCGCAGGTCGAGCCGGCGGGAATAGTCGCGGGCGAGCTTGAACTCCTCCGCCATGCGCAGGAAGCCGGAGCGTGACGTCCGCGACAGCGAGGGCAGGGTGACGTTCTGCACGATCGGCAGCCCGATGATCGCGCCCTGCCGGCCCCGGTCCTCGGGGACATAGACGATGCCCGCCCCGATCGCGTCGGCCGGCGAGCGGATCGCCTTCGCGCTGCCGCCGAGCGTCAGTGTCCCGCCCGAGGGCCGGGTGATGCCGAACAGCGCCTGCATAAGCTCCGACCGGCCAGCGCCGACGAGGCCGTAGAAGCCGAGGATCTCGCCGCGCCTGAGCGTGAAGGAGATGTCGGCGAACTCGGTCGGGTGAGCGTAGTCGCTGACGACCAGCACTTCGTCCCCGGCGGAACTGTCACGCTCGGGGAAGATCTGCTCGACCGAACGACCGACCATCATCCGCACGAGCGTGTCCTCGTCGATGTCGCCGATGCGTCCGTCTCCGACGAAGGCGCCGTCGCGGAACACGGCGTAGCGGTCGGCGATGCGGAAGATCTCGTCGAACTTGTGAGAGATGAAGAGGATCGCCTTGCCCTGCGCCTTGAGGCTCTCGATCAGCTCGTAGAGCTCGGTGATCTCCTTGTGGGACAGCGCGGCGGTGGGTTCGTCCATGATGACCACGCGGGCGTCGACCGACAGGGCGCGGGCGATCGCGACGAGGTGCTTGCTGGCGATGCCGAGCTCGCGCAGCCGGGTCTCGGGCGCGAAGGGCGCATCGACGGAGCGGAGCAGCGCGGCGGCATCGCGGTTCATGCGGGCACGGTCGATCAGGCCGAACCGGGTCCGGGGCGCATGACCGATGTAGATGTTCTCGGCCACCGACAGCTCGTCGAAGAGCACGGTTTCCTGGTGGATGGCGGTGATGCCGGCGGCGGTGGCGGCATTGGCGCTGTCGAGCGTGACCGGCGCGCCGTCGATGCGGATCGTGCCGGCGTCGGGCTGGTAGATGCCGGTCAGGATCTTCACGGTCGTGGACTTGCCTGCGCCGTTCTCTCCCACCAGTGCGGTGACTTCGCCGGGATAGAGGTCGAGCCGGACGGAATCGAGCGCCTTCACGCCGGGGAAGACCTTGGTGATGTCGTCCATCGACAGGATCGGGGTGGGGTCCGACATGGGGCATTGTCCACTGGGAGAGGGGGTAGGATGGGTCGGTGACCCATCCTACGTCTGCCGACTTCAGAAGATGTCCTTGAAGTCGTCGATGTTGCTGGCGTCGTAGACGAACGGATCGGCCATCGCGCCTTCGTTGTTGTCGTCGAGCGTCAGCGTGCCCATCCGGCCCATCGGTATCTCCGCGCCCGGCTCCGCCTCGGCCACGTCGGTGGCGAGGTTGTAGGCGAGCATCGTGGCGGAATAGCCGAGGTCGATCGGGTTCCAGATCGCGAAGCTCTTGGACGCACCGCTTTCGATCGCGCCGGCCATCTCGGACGGCAGGCCGAGGCCGGTGACGTTCACTTCACCCACCTTGCCGGCGTCGACCACGGCCTGTGCGGCAGCGACGATCCCGACGGAGGTCGGCGCGATGATCGCGTCGAGGTCCGGATAGCTCTGCATCAGGCCCTGGGCTTCGCGGTAGGACTTGTCGGCAAGGTCGTCGCCATAGACCGTCGCCACCACCTCGATGTCGGGATAGTCGCCCATCACCTTGTTCATCTCCTCGATCCAGATGTTCTGGTTCGTGGAGGTGGTGGTCGCCGACAGCACCGCCACGTCGCCGCCCTCGGGCAGTTCATCGGCGGCGAGCTTGATGATCATGTTGCCGATCAGCGCGTTGCTTGACGGGTTGAGGTGCAGCTCCCGGCCGGCGGGTGCGACACCGCTGTCCCACGAGATCACGGTGATGCCGCGCTGCATGGCCCGCTCCAGGGCAGGAACCAGCGCGTCGGTGTCGTTGGCGGAAACCGCGATCGCGTCGACCTGCTGGGCGATCAGCGAGTTGATGACCTCGATCTGGCCCTCTGCGGTCGTGTCGGTGGGGCCGGTGTAGATGATCTCCACGTTGCCGAGTTCGGCGGCGGCTTCCTCTGCGCCCTCCGCGGCGGCCTCGAAGAAGCCGATGCCGAGCGCCTTGGCGACGAGCGCGATGCGCACTTCGTCCTGTGCCATGGCCGGTCCGGCCACCATGACGGCCGCAAGCGCTGCCGTCGTCGTCAGTCTATTTAGTGCACTCATCTTGTCCTCCCTTGAGTGTACGTTTTCCTCTGGTCGTCTCAGGACGCGGCCTCCGCCCTCCTTCCGCCGGCTTCGGCCACGATCAGACGGATCTCCGCGGCATCGAGCATCGCGGCGGTCCGGTCGTCTATTCCGTCATCGGTGATGAGCACGTCGATCCGCGACAGCGGGCAGAGCACGAGGCTCGACCGGTTCGCGAATTTCGAGCTGTCCACCAGCACGACCAGTTCCTCCGCCTGGCCGATGAGCTTCTGTTCCGCCTGGATCAGCAGGGGGTCCTGCTCCATCAGGCCGAGCGGCCCGATCCCCTGCGCGCCCATGAACATCCGGCGGGCATAGAAATTGCGCGTCACGTCGTTCTCGAACGGCGAGAGCACGATGTTCTGTTCGCGGTAGATGATCCCGCCTGAAAGCAGCACCGTGTTGCGGCTGTTCTTCAGCAGGTGTTCGGCGATCGGGAAGGAGTTGGTGAAGACCTGCAACTGCCGCGTCGCGAGCGGGTGCACCATCTGGAAGGTGGTCGTGCCGCCGTTAATGATGATCGGTTCGCCGTCGTCGCAGAGTTCCGCGGCCGCCGCGGCGATCGCCTGCTTTTCCGAGATGTTCATCGTCTCGTTGACCGAGAACGGCCGCCCCGCGAGGCCCGCGAACGGCGCGGAGGCGATTGCTTCGGCCCCGCCGCGCACCCGGCGCAGCCGCTTCAGCCGGTCGAGCGTGTTGATGTCGCGCCGGATCGTTGCCTCGGACGCACCGGTGAGGGCGCAGAGGTCGACCACCGTGACGAGCCCGCGATCCTGCACGGCCGACAGGATGATCCTCTGCCTGTCTTTCTCGTGCATCTGGCCTCCCCTCCAAGTTCCAGCCATCTGGTCCGAGTCGCGACAAGTTGTCAATCATGTTCCGTCATGTTCGATCGTTTGCAGGCGCAGCATGATCGAACGTGATCGGTAGTGATTGACTTCGGAGCGTGTCAGGCGCACGGTCGCGCCGACAAAGCGCCGGACCGACGCGCCAGGAGGAGACACCCGATGAGCCAGCCCGCCACCCCCGATCGCCTTGAGAACAAATGGGATTCCGCGCGGGCTGACGGCATGACGGAGCCCGAGAAGCTGCTCTATCGGTCCAACCTGCTCGGCTCGGACAAGAGAATCACGAACTACGGCGGCGGCAACACGTCCGCCAAGGTCAGCCAGAAGGACCCGCTCACCGGCGAGACGGTCGAGGTGCTCTGGGTGAAGGGGTCCGGCGGGGACGTCGGCTCCATCGGGATGGACGGCTTCGCGACGCTGTACATGGACAAGTTGAACGCGCTGAAGGGGCTTTATCGCGGGGTGGAATACGAGGACGAGATGGTCGGCTACCTGCCGCACTGCACGTTCAACCTGAACCCGCGCGCGGCCTCGATCGACACGCCGCTGCATGCCTACGTGCCGAAGAAGCACGTGGACCATATGCACCCCGACGCGATCATTGCCATCGCGGCGGCCAACGACAGCAAAGCCCTGACGCAGCAGATTTTCGGCGACGAGATCGGCTGGCTGCCCTGGAAGCGGCCCGGCTACGAACTGGGACTTTGGCTCGAGGATTTCTGCAGAAAGAACCCCGAGGCGAAGGGCGTCGTGCTGGAAAGCCACGGCCTATTCACCTGGGACGACGACGCCAGGGCCTGCTACGAGCTGACGCTCGAGATCATCCAGAAGGCCTCCGACTGGTTCGTCGAGCAGACCGCCGGCAAGGAAGCCTTCGGCGGAGCGGCGCACCAGAGCCTGTCCGCCGACGACCGCCGCGCGGCTGCGGCGACGCTGATGCCGGCGATCCGGGGCTTCGTGTCGGGCAACCAGCACATGGTCGGCCACTTCACCGACAGCGACGCAGTGCTCGAATTCGTCAACGCCCGGGACATGCCGCGCCTCGCCGCGCTGGGCACCTCCTGCCCGGATCACTTCCTGCGCACCAAGATCCGCCCGCTCGTCGTCGATTTCGACCCGGCCAAGCCGGACGTCGCCGCCACCGTCGCTGGCCTGTCCGATGCAATCGCGGCCTATCGCGACGATTACGCCGCCTATTACGGGCGCTGCAAACGCGACGATTCCCCCCCGATGCGGGACCCGAACGCGGTCGTCTACCTCGTGCCCGGTGTCGGCATGATCACCTTCGCCAAGGACAAGGCGACAGCCCGGATCTCGGGTGAGTTCTACGTCAACGCCATCAACGTGATGCGGGGCGCCGACGCGGTCTCCGAGTACCAGGGCCTGCCGGAGCAGGAAGCCTTCGACATCGAGTACTGGCTGCTCGAGGAGGCGAAGCTCCAGCGCATGCCCAAGCCGAAGTCGATGGCTGGCCGTGTCGCGCTCATCACCGGCGGGGCCGGGGGGATCGGGTCGGCCACGGCCGAGCGCTACCTGCGCGAAGGCGCCTGCGTCATGCTCGCCGACATCGACGACGGCGCGCTGGCGAAGACGGCCGAACAGCTGTCCGGCCTCTTCAGCCAGGATGTCGTGCGCACGGTGAACATGAACGTCACCGACGAGGACGCGGTCGCGGCGGCCTATACCGAGGTTTCGGCCGAGTTCGGCGGCATCGACATCCTCGTCTCCAACGCCGGCATCGCGAGCTCCGCGCCGGTCGAGGAGACGACGCTCGACCTCTGGAACAAGAACATGTCGATCCTGTCGACAGGCTATTTCCTCGTCAGCCGGGAGGCCTTCAAGGTGATGAAGGCGCAAGGCATCGGCGGCGCGATTGTGTTCGTCGCCTCCAAGAACGGCCTTGCCGCCTCGCCGAACGCCTCGGCCTACTGCACGGCGAAAGCGTCGGAAATCCACCTCGCCCGCTGCCTCGCGCTGGAAGGCGCGCCGGACGGCATCCGCGTGAATGTGGTGAACCCGGACGCCGTGCTGAAGGGATCGAAGATCTGGGAAGGCGAGTGGCTGGAACAGCGCGCCGGCACCTACAATACCGACAAGGAGGGGCTGGAGGAGATGTATCGCAACCGCTCCATGCTGAAGCGCTCGGTCCTGCCCGAGGACATTGCCGAGGCGGCCTACTTCCTTGCCTCCGACCTGTCGGCCAAGTCGACCGGCAACATCATCAACGTGGACGCCGGCAACGTTCAGGCTTTCACGCGCTGATCGGGAGAGGGCCCTTGTTCTCGCTGGAAGGTCAGACGGCGCTGGTCGTCGGCATCGCGAACGAAAACTCCATCGCCTGGGGCTGCGCGAAGGCGCTCCGGGCGCAGGGGGCGCGCGTGGCGGTCACCTATCTGAACGCCAAGGCGGAGCCTCATGTCCGGCCCCTCGCCGAGGAACTCGGGGCCGATCTGATCCTGCCGCTCGACGTGTCGAAACCCGGTGAGCTGGAGGCGGTCTTCGAGGCGGTGACGGATCACTGGGGCAAGCTCGATACGGTGCTGCACTCGATCGCCTTCGCTCCGAAGGAGGACCTGCATGGCCGGGTCGTCGATTGCTCGGCCGAGGGGTTCGGCATGGCGATGGACATCTCCGTCCATTCGTTCCTGCGAATGATCCGGCTGGCGGAGCCGCTGATGCCCGACGGCGGCACCTGCATGACGGTGTCCTTCTACGGATCGGAGAAGGCCGTCGAACATTACAACATCATGGGCCCGGTGAAGGCGGCGCTGGAAAGCGCCACCCGCTACGTCGCCGCCGAGCTCGGACCGAAGGGCATCTCGGTCCACGCGCTGTCGCCCGGACCGCTCGCCACCCGCGCGGCCAGCGGCATCGGCCATTTCGACGAGTTGCTGGCCCGCGCCGCGGAGCGCGCGCCGACCCGGCAGCTCGCCACCATCGACGACGTCGGCGCCTATTGCGCCTTCCTCGCCAGCCCCGAGGCCCGGCGCGTCACCGGCACCGTGCCGGTGATCGACGGCGGCTACTCGATCGTCGGCTGAGAGGACGAAACAACACCGGCCGCCGGAGAGGGGCGGGCCGCATGGGAGGAAAGACATGATCGACAAGTCCATCATCGAGGCCGGAAACGCGGCCCGCGCCGCCGATCTCGCCGTCGATTACGACACGCTCGGAGAGCGGCTCGACCGGCGCGGGATCGACATCAACGCCATCAAGGACAAGATCGCCGCTTTCGGTGTCGCCATCCCGAGCTGGGGCGTCGGCACGGGCGGAACCCGCTTCGCCCGCTTTCCCGGACCAGGCGAGCCGCGCGACATCTTCGACAAGCTCGCCGATTGCGGCGTCATCCAGCAGCTGACCCGCGCCACGCCGTCGGTGTCGCTGCACATCCCCTGGGACATCGCCCCGGCAGAGGACCTGCTGTCCCGCGCCGAGGAGGCGGGCCTCACCTTCGACGCGATGAACTCCAACACGTTCCAGGATCACGAGGATCATCCGCTCAGCTACAAGTACGGATCCCTCTCGCACACGGACGCCGCGACCCGCAGCCAGGCGGTAGACCACAATATCGAGTGTATCGAGCTGGGCGAGAAGATCGGCTCCAAGGCACTGACGATCTGGGTCGGGGACGGCTCCAACTTCCCGGGTCAGAGCAACTTCACTCGTCAGTTCGAGCGGTATCTCGACTCCGCCAGGGTGATCTACGACCGCCTTGCGGACGACTGGACGCTGCTAACCGAGCACAAGATGTACGAGCCGGCGTTCTACTCGACCGTCGTGCAGGACTGGGGCACGAACCTTCTGATCGCGCAGCAGCTCGGCGAGAAGGCGAAGTGCCTCGTCGACCTCGGCCACCACGCGCCGAACGTGAACATCGAGATGATCGTCGCGCGGCTGAACCAGTTCGGCAAGCTCGGCGGCTTCCACTTCAACGACAGCAAGTACGGCGACGACGATCTCGATGCCGGCAGCATCGATCCCTACCGCCTGTTCCTCGTCTTCAACGAACTGGTCGAGGCCGAAGCCGATCCCGACTTCGACCCCATGCATATGCTGGACCAGAGCCATAACGTCACCGATCCGATCGAGAGCCTGATGATCTCGGCCACCGAGGTGCAGCGCGCGTACGCGCAGGCGCTGCTCGTGGATCGTGCCGCGCTGGGTGGCTTCCAGCAGGAGAACGACGCGCTGATGGCGACGCTGACGCTGAAGCAGGCGTTCCGGACGGATGTCGAGCCGATCCTCGCGATGGCCCGGCAGGAGACGGGCGGCGCCATCGACCCCGTCGCCGCCTACCGCGAAGCCTGCTACCGCGCCGCCGTCGCCGAAGAGCGCCCGGCCGTCAGCGGCGCGGGCGGCGGGATCGTCTGAGTCCGTTCCTCCTAAGCGATGTTGCGGAGCACAGGCGAAGACGGCTGCGCCTTCGCCGGCCGATTTTGCGGCTAACGAGTAGATCGTAGGGTGTGGGAGCCGAAGGGCTCCCGCACCACTCTCCCGGCGCGTGGACCAAAGGCCAAAGGCCGCCGCGCCATCGCCGGGCCGCCGCCGGCGATGGCGATTGGTTGAGGCGCCGCGCAACGCCAAAGTCCCGCGGGCTTGCTCGAAAAAATCGAGCTGTCCACCCCCCCCCCCGGATCGCCGTACCGGGCCGTCGATGACTCCGCTACCGACCTCACCGCCCCCTGTCACGAAACCTTAACGCCACTGTCACGTGCCAGTGGTCTGGCGACTGTAGCGAGCCACCCAGCAAGCACCGGGGGGGCGAATGCTTCAGATTGATAGCCTGACCAAGCGGTTCGGGTCCGCCACGGCGGTCGACAAGGTCACCGTAAAGGTGGACCGGCCGATCATGATCGGCATCATCGGGGCTTCCGGCGCGGGCAAGTCGACGTTGCTGCGGATGCTCAACCTGCTCGAGCGGCCGACCGAAGGGGTAATCACCTTCGAGGGTCGTCAGGTCAGCGGGCTCACCGGCAGGGCCGCGCGGGGCTGGCAGGCCGAGTGCGCGATGATCTTCCAGCAGTTCAACCTCGTGCCCCGGATGGACGTGGTCAGCAACGTGCTGCACGGCACGCTCTACCGTGCCGGCACCCTGCGTGCGCTCACCGCGATGTGGCCCGATGCCGACATCCGCCGCGCCATCGACATCCTCGCCCGGCTCGGGATCGAGGAGCAGGCCGCCAAGCGCGCCGAGGCGCTGTCGGGCGGTCAGCAGCAGCGCGTCGCCATCGCTCGCGCGCTGATGCAGAATCCGAAGATCATCCTGGCCGACGAGCCGATCGCCTCGCTCGACCCGATGAACGCGCAGATCGTGATGCAGGCGCTGCGCACGATCCACGAGGAGGATGGCCGGACGGTCATCTGCAACCTGCACACGCTCGACACCGCGCGGCGCTACTGCGACCGCGTGATCGGGATGAAGCAGGGCCGCGTCGTGTTCGACGGCACCCCCGAACAGCTCACCACCGGCGTCGCCCGCGACATCTACGGCGCCGACGCGTCCTTCTCCGAGGACGCCACCTCCACCGAGATCCGCGACACCACCGCCGACGCCATCCGCGAGGCGAAGGCCGCGGTCTGATCCACTTACACGCCGGGACCGGGACAGGGCCGGCGCCAACCCGAAGGAGAGAAAGATGACCTTCAAGACCACCATCCTGACACTCGCCGCGACCACCGCGCTGGCCTCCGGCGCGCTCGCCCAGGAGCTCGACGAGTTCAACATCGGCGTGCTTGGCGGCGAGAACGCCCAGGACCGCATGACGGCCAACCAGTGCCTCGCCGACTATGCGTCCGAGGCGCTCGGCGTGCCGGTGAACATCTTCACCCCGGCCGACTACAACGGCGTGATCCAGGGCCTGCTCGGCGGCACGCTCGACATGGCCTGGCTCGGCGCCTCCAGCTACGCCGCGATCTACCTGCAGGACCCCGAGGCCGTGACGCCGGTGCTGGTGAAGACCAACCTCGACGGGTCCTTCTCCTACCATTCGATCGGTTTCGCCCGCGCCGACAGCGGCATCACCAGCCTCGAGGACATGGAAGGCAAGGTCTTCGGCTTCGGCGATCCGAACTCCACCTCCGGCTACCTGATCCCCTCCGTCGAGATCCCGCAGTCGGGTGAGTCCATCACCATGGAGCCGGGCGAGTACTTCGAGGACGTCGTCTTCACCGGCGGTCACGAGCAGACCATCGTTGCGGTCAACAACGGCGACGTCGACGGCGGCGTGACCTGGGCCGACGGCCTCGGCAACTGGGAAGACGGCTACAACTCCGGCGCGCTGCGCAAGGCGTCCGATGCCGGCATCGTGGACATGAACGACCTCGTCGAGATCTGGCGCTCCAAGCCGATCCCGGAAGGCCCGGTCGTGCTGCGCACGGCACTGCCGGAAGACGTCCAGGCGACCATGGTCGAGCTCGTCGAGACCCTGCACGAGACCGACCCCGACTGCGCCTACGGCGTCGCGGCCGGTGAGACGGCGGGCTTCCAGCCGATCAGCCACGAGGCCTACGAGACCATCGTCGAAGTGCGCCAGCGCGAGATCGGCGGCTGAGGGCGATCCCCTCACCCTGCCCCTCTCCCCCGAGGGGAGAGGGGAAGTCGGCCCGGTTCGGTCAGTTGTGCGGGGCAGGGACCGCACCATCCCGCACGACCGAAACGAGGGACCGACTGACCACCCCAACCACCCCGCACCGCATGGCCCTCTCCCCCCGGGGGAGAGGGTTGGGTGAGGGGCCCTGCCACAACCCAACCACCCCGCGCCACCAAAGCCCTCTCCCCCCGGGGGAGAGGGTTGGGTGAGGGGAGCCACCCCAACCCCGCCAACCGATCAGAGGCCCGATGACCACCGCCACGATCCACGACAGCTACCTCGCCGAGGTCCGCACCCGTCGCCTCTGGTCGTCGGTGGCGGCGCTGCTTTTCGTCCTGCTGTTCCTCGGCGGTTTCATGATCGCCGACGAGCGCAACGCCGGTGGCTTCTGGCCCGGTATCCCGCACATCCTCGATTTTCCCGCCGACGTTCTCGCCGAAGCGTCGGAGCAATGGCGCAGCTTGCCGGGGCTGATCGCCGAGGCGTTCCCCGCCCTGATCGAGACGGTGAACATCGCCGGCGCCTCCACGCTGATCGGCGGGCTTGCGGGCGCGGTGATCGCGCTGCTCGTCACGCGTGGCCTCGCGCCCGCGCCGTGGGCCGTCGCGCCGCTGCGCCGGCTGCTCGACATCCTGCGCGCGCTGCCGGAACTCGTCATCGCGCTGGTCCTGATCTTCGTGCTCGGCGGCGGGCCGATTCCGGCAATGATCGCCATCGCGCTGCACACCGTCGGCGCGCTCGGCAAGCTGTTCTCCGAAGTCGCCGAGAATGCCTCGCTTCGCCCGGTCGAGGGACTGCGGTCCGTCGGGGCGACCTGGAGCCAGCGGATGATGCTCGGCATCCTGCCGCAAGTCGCGCCGAACTGGCTGAGCTATGCCCTCCTGCGGTTCGAGATCAACATCCGTGCCTCCGCCATCCTCGGCTTCGTCGGGGCAGGGGGGATCGGCTACGACCTGCGCAACGCCATGTCCTTCGGCCCCGGCAAGTTCGCCGAGGCGGCGGCGATCTTCGTCCTGCTCTTCGCCACGATCGTGATCGTCGACCAGACCGGAAGCGCCCTGCGCAACCGCCTCACGAAGGGAGCCGCGACATGACCGACACCACCGCCGCCTTCACCACCGCGCGCGCCGGTCTGCGTCGGTCGCAGCTCTGGATCTTCGGCGTTCCGGCGCTGGTGCTGGCCTATCTCGTCTATGTCTTCTTCGCCTTCGACACGCCACGCGTGCTGGCGGAGGCGGACGGTGAGAACGGCGCGATCCTGCTTGCCGACATGGTCAGCTACAAGGTCCACGTCACCCGCGACAACGGCTCGGGCGATGTCGAGTACGCCATCGAGGGCGAGCGCAAGGGTCGCTATCCCGCCGGCGAGAGCCCGGGCTGGGTCACCCCGGCCACAGCGCCGGCGGGCGAGACGCTGATCGACCTCGGCGACAGTCACCTCGTGCGGCTTTTCGGTGAGGGCGGGCTGCGTTACGACGTGCCGGGCTACGGCGTGATCGAGGCGAAGGCCTCCCGCTCCGGCGGGGTCGAGGCCAGCTATCCCGACGGTCCGCTGCCCGACTGGATCAACGCCTCCGGCAACCGGGTCGCGATCACCACCGACGCGGGCCGGGTCAACATCACCCGCGCCCGGACCGAGGTGATGCGGTATTTCCCGGGGTGGGAGCTGTTCTTCTTCACCCTCGACAGCCCCTATTCCGGCCTGTCCTTCGGGCAGCTTGCGGCGGCGGCCTTCGGCGGAGAGGCCGGGGCGATCTGGTCGGACTTCTGGAACAACGACATGTGGCGCCACAAGGAGGTGGTCTGGGCGATCTTCGAGACGATCCTCATGGCCTTCATCGGCACCGCCGGCGCGGCGCTTATCGCGCTGCCGACCGCGTTCCTCGCGGCCCGCAACTTCGCCCCGCTCGGCATCTTCCGGCAGGCGACGCGGCGGCTCTACGATTTTCTCCGGGGTGTGGACGGTCTGATCTGGACGGTGATCCTGTCGCGCGCCTACGGGCCGGGGCCGCTGACCGGCGCGCTTGCCATCATGTTCACCGATACCGGCACCTTCGGAAAGCTGTTTTCCGAGGCGCTCGAGAACGTGGACGAGAAGCAGATCGAGGGCGTGCGCTCCACCGGCGCGGGGCCGCTCGCCCGGGCCCGCTACGGCGTGATCCCGCAGATCGTGCCGGTGCTGCTGAGCCAGGTGCTCTACTACCTCGAGTCGAATACCCGCTCGGCCACCGTGATCGGCGCAATCACCGGAGGCGGGATCGGGCTCCTGCTGACGCAGGCGATCATCACACAGAAAGACTGGGAAGAGGTCACCTATTACATCATCCTGATCGTGCTGATGGTCTTCCTGATGGACGCGCTGTCCGGCTGGTTGCGGCGGCGGCTGATCTCGGGCGGCGGGGCCACGGACTGACATTCGAATCCGGCGGCGTGTCCGGTATCGGTGACGAGTCGGTTGACCGACAGCTGGCCGCAACCGGGCATCGGTTCGTTCGCCGGACAATCGTCCACTGTCGGACAGGGGATGCGAAACCGTCGGTCGAGGGACATCAGATGAACGGGAGTCCGAAAATGGACAGGTCACCACTCGCACAGGGGAGATCCTGACATGGCCCGCCTTCAGGCCGACCGGCCCCTTCTTTCATCCCGAGTGCGAGATCGATGACGACAGCCGCTTCGGCGCCTTCGTCGAGATCGGGCGCGGCTCGCGTATCTCGAACAGCCACTTCGGCGATTACTCCTACTGCGACCGCTTCGCCGATATCGCCAATGCGCGGATCGGCAAGTTCTCCAACATCGCCGCCAGTGCGCGGATCGGGGCGACGGATCACCCGATGGAGAAGGCGTCGCTCCATCACTTCCACTATCGCTCGGACGATTACTGGGACGATGCGGACCGGGACGAGGATTGGTTCGCCCGCCGCCGTGCGCGGCTCGCACATATCGGGCATGACACCTGGATCGGCGCGATGGCGATGGTGAAGCCCGGGGTAACGGTCGGTCACGGTGCGGTGGTCGCCGCCGGCGCGGTCGTCACCAGGGACGTGCCGCCCTACACCATCGTCACCGGGGTTCCCGCCGCGCCGCTTCGGCGCAGGCTGTCCGCCGATACCGAAGCCCGTCTGATGGCGCTCGCTTGGTGGGACTGGGATCACGCGACACTGCGCGAGCGGCTGGAGGATTTCCGACAGCTGTCCGCCGAGGCGTTCCTCGACCGTTACGAGTGATCGAGGGTGAGCGTCACCCGTTCGCCCACGAAGAACGTCTGTCCGTATTCGATCGGTCGGCCGGTCGTGTCGACGTTGATGCTCTCGGAGTGGATCAGTGCCGCGCCGGGGCGGATCTCCAGCCGTGCCGCCTGCGCCGCATCGGCCGTGACGCCGCTGATGCGGGTCGAGGTCCGCACGTAGTCCGGCACACCGCAGAGGCGGAGCGCCTCGGTCACGGAATGAACGCGGGCCAGCGCGTCGGCCATGCCGGGAAGCCGGTCGGTGGGAAAGATGCTGGTGAAGAGCGCGATCGGGCTGCCGTCGGACAGGCTGATCCCGTCGGACGCGACGACGGTCTCGGTCTCGTCCAGTCCCAGGGCTGCGGCCTCGACCGGGCGGGCAGGGCGCGTCTCGATCAGGGTGAAGCGTTTCTCGGGCAGGCGTCCGGCTGCCTCGATATTGCGGTGAAACCGGACCCTGCGGCCAAGTTGATAGTCCGTCGAGCGTGGCGCGACATAGACCCCGGCCCCCCGGCGCGAGCGGACGAGACCCTCATCGGCCAGCGCCGCGAGACCGCGACGCACGGTGTGACGGTTGACGCCGAAACGATCGGCGAGTTGCGCCTCCGTCGGCAGCCGGTCACCGGGGCGTCGTGCGCCCTCGGCGATCTCGGCCCGCAGCGCCGCGGCGATGGCCGCCCAGATCGGTTGCTCTGTCATAAAGAATTCACTGGCACTTCGATGCCGTCTTGTCTAGTTGTTGATTCAAAATTGTCTAGTTGTTGAGTCGCCATGACACGTGCCGACGATATGGGTCTCCTGGCCCGCGCCATTCCGGAAAGCCTCGCCTCCGCACTGGAGGCAGTCGGGGATCTGCCGAGCCACGACTGGCTGCGCCCGCCCGAGAGCGGCACCGTGATGATGCGCGGTCGCACCGGCGGGACCGGCGCGCCGTTCAACCTTGGCGAAGTGACGGCGACGCGCTGTGCCCTGCTATTGGCCGACGGGACGGAGGGACATGCCTTCGTGCAGGGCCGTGACCGGGAGCATGCGACGCGGGCCGCGCTGGTCGATGCGTTGTTGCAGGGCGCCCGCGCCGACGACGTGCGGCGCGCAGTTATCGAGCCGCTGGCCAGAGAAGAGGCTGAACGGCGGCAAAAGACCGCCGCGAAGGCCGAGGCGACACGTGTCGAGTTCGAGACACTCGTCCGGGGAGAGGACTGATGGCGCGCGCTCCCGGCTTTGCCGACCCGGCCCGAGATTCCGCCCGGGCGTTCCGCATCATCATGCAGGCGATGGCCCGACCCGGCGAAATCCACAGCCTTCCGGGTCACGCCCCTGAAGGTCTGTCGGTCGCAGCTGCGCAGGTCCTGCTAACGCTTGCCGATCCCACGACGCCGGTCTCCTTTCGCGGAGATGCGGTGACGGCGCGGGACTGGCTCCTGTTCCACACCGGAGCGCCCGAGGCCGACGCAGCCGAGGCGACTTTCGCTGTCGGAGCCTGGCCGGACCTGCTGCCGGTCGCCGACTACCCGGTCGGCACGCCGGACTATCCCGACCGGTCGGCCACGCTTGTCGTCGAAGTCGACCACCTGTCCCCTGACGGGCCCGTGTTGGTCGGCCCAGGCATTCGCGACACCGTGCGGCTGCGCCTGCCCGACACCGACGTGCTGGCCCGCAACGCGGCGCTCTATCCGCAGGGGCTCGACCTGATCCTGACCTGCGGCGACCGCCTGGCGGCGGTGCCGCGCTCCACCCGACTGAAGGAGGCCGACTGATGTATGTCGCGGCAAAAGGCGGCGAAGAGGCGATCGCGGCGGCGCATGCATGGCTTGCCGAGTGCCGGCGGGGCGACCGCTCCGTGCCCGCGCTGACCTCCGAGCAGGTCGCCGGGCAGCTCACGCTCGCCGTGGCGCGGGTGATGTCGGAAGGGTCGCTCTATGACGAAGCGCTGGCGGCGCTTGCCGTGCGGCAGGCGCGGGGCGATCTGATCGAGGCGATTTTCCTCGTGCGGGCCTATCGCACCACGCTGCCGCGTCTCGGCGCCTCTGCGCCGATCGACACCGGCGCGATGCTCTGCGAGCGGCGCGTCTCGGCCACCTTCAAGGACATTCCCGGCGGGCAGGTCCTGGGGCCGACGTTCGACTACACGCACCGGCTGCTCGACTTCGCGCTCGCGGCCGGGGATGAGGACGCCGCGGCGCGGATGGCGGAGGCCGCTCCGGATGTGCGGCCCCGCGTGTCCGACCACCTCGGGCGGGAAGGGGTGCTGCGGGCCGAGCCCGACAGCGCTGACGAGCCGGCCGACCTGACCCGTGCCCCGATGGAGCTGCCTGCGTCGCGGCCCCTCAGGCTGCAGGCGCTGGCGCGCGCCGACGAGGGCTTCCTGCTCGGCCTCGCCTATTCGACGCAGCGCGGCTACGGGCGGACCCACGCCTTCGTCGGAGAACTTCGCGTTGGTGCGGTCGAGGTCGAAGTGGATATCCCCGAGCTCGGCTTCTCCGTCGCCTTTGCCGAGATCGTCGTGACCGAATGCGAGACGGTGAACCAGTTCACCGGCTCCCGGCAGGAGCCCGCGCAGTTCACGCGCGGCTACGGGCTGGTGCTGGGCCGATGCGAGCGGAAGTCGATTTCGATGTCGCTGGTCGACCGGGCGCTGCAATGGCGCGAGCTCGGCGAGGACAATGTCGGTGCCCCCGCGCAGGACGAGGAATTCGTGCTGATGCACGGAGACAATATCCAGGCGACGGGATTTCTCGAACATATCAAGCTGCCGCATTACGTGGATTTCCAGGCGGAGCTGGAGCTGATCCGGCGTATCCGGCGGGAGGCTGGGGCGTGAGCGGGTCGCTGGCCCCTCACCCAACCCTCTCCCCCGAGGGGAGAGGACTTTTGTTGCGCCTTGGTGATTGGGGGTGGGGTGCTGGCCCTCACCCAACCCTCTCCCCCGGGGGGAGAGGGCTTTTGTTGCGCTTTGGTGATTGGGGGTGGGGTGCTGCCCCTCACCCAACCCTCTCCCCCGGGGGGAGGGGGCTTTTGTTGCGCTTTGGTGATTGGGGGGCGGGTGCTGCCCCTCACCCAACCCTCTCCCCCAAGGGGAGAGGGCTATGTCGCGCGGCTTGCGTAGGTACGGTCAGCCGGGGCGACCGTATCGAACCGAGCGCCGGAACCCTCTCCCCCCGGGGGAGAGGGCAGGGTGAGGGGGTCGTTCATCACTCCGAAACCCGGCTCGCCCTAGAAGAGGGCGATGCGGCAGACCGACCTCTCAACCTCGCGCGCGCGACAAATGCGGCAGGACATGACGCCGGCGGAGCGCCTGCTCTGGTATCACCTCCGCAACCGTCGGCTCTTGGGGCTGAAGTTCCGCCGACAGACGCCGCTCGGACCCTTCATCGCGGATTTCTACTGTGCCGAGGCCCGGTTGGTGGTCGAAGCGGACGGGGGCGGTCACGGCACGCCGCGGGACGGGTGGCGGGACGCATGGCTCGGCCAGCAGGGGATCGCCACGCTGCGGCTCTGGAACAACGACATATTGCCCGATCCGGGCCCGGCGCTGACCCGTATCGCGGAGGTCGCGCGCGCCCGGATCTGAGAGGTGCGCCATGACCGACTACAACTTCGCCTACCTCGATGAAGCAACCAAGAAGATGATCCGGCGTGCGATCCTCAAGGGGCTCGCGATTCCCGGCTACCAGGTGCCTTTCGCGAGCCGCGAGATGCCCATGCCCTACGGCTGGGGCACCGGCGGCGTGCAGGTCACCGCGGCCTGCCTCACGCCCGAGGACCGGCTCAAGGTCATCGACCAGGGGGCCGACGATACGACGAACGCGGTCTCGATCCGCTCGTTCTTCGCGAAGGTCGCAGAGGTCGAGACGACGACGCGCACGCGGGATGCGACGGTGATCCAGACGCGCCACCGCATTCCCGAGACGCCGTTGAGCGAGGACCAGATCCTCGTCTACCAGGTGCCGATCCCCGAGCCGCTGCGCTTTCTGGAGCCGCGCGAGGCGGAGACCCGGCGCATGCATGCGCTCGAGGAATACGGGCTGATGCATGTGAAGCTCTACGAGGACATCGCGCGCCATGGCAACATCGCCACCGCCTACGCCTACCCCGCGCTGGTGAACGGGCGGCATGTCTTCGACCCCTCGCCGATCCCGCGCTTCGACAATCCCAAGCTCGAAAGCCCGGCGATCCAGCTGTTCGGCGCTGGCCGGGAGCAGCGCATCTACGCGCTGCCGCCCTGGACCCGGGTGGAGAGCCTCGATTTCGAGGATCACCCGTTCGAGGCGTCGCGGGCCGACGGGACCTGCGCCCTCTGCGGGGCGACGGACAGTTACCTGGACGAGATCGTGGCCGACGACCGTGGCACCCGGCGGTTCCAGTGCTCGGACACCGACTACTGCATGGAGCGCCGCCAATGACCGCCCTGGCCATGACCGAAGAAAGCCCGCTGCTGCAGGTGCGGGGGCTGACGAAGTCCTACGGTGGCCGGACCGGCTGCCGGGACATCGCCATGGAGGTCTATCCGGGCGAAGTGCTCGGCATCGTGGGTGAGAGCGGGTCGGGCAAGTCCACGCTGTTGTCCTGCATCGCCGGTCACCTCGCGCCGGACGCCGGTATCATCGGCTATGAGGGGCGGGACGTGCTGGCGCTGTCCGAGCCGGAGCGGCGGCGGCTGATGCGCACCGACTGGGCCTTCATTCACCAGCACGCGCGGGACGGTCTGCGGATGAACGTCTCGGCCGGCGGCAATGTCGGCGAACGGCTGATGGCGGGCGGGGCGCGGCATTACGGGCAGATCCGGCAGTCTGCGGAGGATTGGCTCGACCGGGTCGAGATCGACGCGGCCCGGATCGACGACCGTCCGACGGCCTTCTCGGGGGGCATGCAGCAGCGGTTGCAGATCGCGCGGGGTCTCGTCACAGGGCCGCGGCTCGTGCTGATGGACGAGCCGACGGGCGGGCTCGACGTCAGCGTGCAGGCGCGGCTGCTGGACCTGTTGCGCGGGCTGGTGCGGCGGATGGGGCTGGCGGTCGTGATCGTCACTCACGACATCGGCGTGGTGCGGCTGCTGGCCGACCGGTTGATGGTGATGCGCCACGGCAGCGTCGTCGAGGCGGGGCTGACCGACCGGGTGCTCGACGATCCGCAACATGAATATACCCAGCTGCTGGTCAGCTCGGTGCTGCCGACATGAGGGACGCGATGATCCGAGTCGACAATGTCTCGAAAGACTTCGTGCTCCATGCGCAGGGCGGGGCGGTCATCCCAGTGCTGCGCGGCGCGCAGCTGTTGGTTGCGGCGGGTGAATGCGTCGCCCTGACCGGCGCGTCGGGGTCGGGGAAGTCCACGCTGCTCCGGTTGATCCAGGGCAACTACGCGCCGGGGGCGGGGATGATCGAAGTCGCGGGGCTCGACCTTGCGACCGCGTCGCCGCGCCAGGTCTCTGCCCTGCGGCGGGACCGGATGGGCTACGTCTCGCAGTTCCTGCGGGTCGTCCCTAGGGTGCCGGCGCTCGACGTGGTGGCCGAACCGCTGCTGACGCTCGGCACGGACGAGGCGGAGGCGCGCGACAAGGCGGCGGACCTGCTCGGACGGCTGAACCTGCCGGAGCGGCTCTGGTCGCTGTCGCCCACGACCTTTTCGGGTGGGGAGCAGCAGCGGGTGAACATCGCGCGCGGCTTCGTCCATCCCTACCCGGTGCTGCTGCTGGATGAGCCGACGGCCTCGCTCGACCCGGTGAATCGCGCGGTTGTGATTGCCATGATGCAGGAGGCGAAGGCCAGGGGCGCGGCGCTGGTCGGCATCTTCCACGATGCCGAGGCGCGGTCGGCGATCGCCGACCGCGAGGTCGACGTCTCCGTCTTCGCGCCGGAGGCGGCATGAGCGGCTGGCTGATCGGAGTGGTCGGGCCGTCGGGTGTCGGCAAGGACAGCCTGATCGCTGCGCTGGCCGAGGCGCGGCCCCGCTGGCAGGTGGTGCGTCGCGCGGTGACGCGGGAGGCGGACGAGACCGAACCGTTCGAGCCGATGAGCCGGGCGACATTCGACCGGCGCGCAGCCGCTGGGAACTTCGCCCTGCAGTGGGAGGCGCACGGGCTCTGCTACGGCATACCGTCCGATGTGCCGGCCCGGGTGCGGGCGGGCGACGTGGTCATCGCGAACCTCTCTCGTGGCATCCTTGAAGACGCCCTCGCCACGGTGCCGTCGCTGATCGTGCTGTCGGTCACGGCGCCGGCGGACGTGCTGGCCAAACGCCTCGGCGCGCGGGGCCGGGAAACAGCGGAGGACATCGCGGCCCGCCTGTCGCGCCCCGCGCCGCCGCTGCCCGAGGGCTTACGGCTGGTGGAGGTCGACAACGGCGGCCCGTTGGAGCGGAGTTTGGCTGCCGCGCTCGACGGGCTGGAGAGAGCAATGACGGAAGGACATGTTCAATGAGCGGTGAGACGGTACTGGCCAACGCGCGGCTCGTCCTCGCGGACGAGATCGTGACCGGGTCGCTGGTCCTGCGGGACGACCGGATCGTCGAGGTCGGGCAGGGGCGTAGCGTTCCCGTCGGCGCGACCGACTGCGAAGGGGACCTGCTCTCGCCGGGACTGGTCGAACTGCATACCGACAACCTCGAGCGGCACCTGTCGCCGCGACCGGCGGTGGCCTGGCCGCACGACGCCGCGATCCTCGCGCATGATGCGGAACTGGCCGGCTGCGGGATCACCACCGTGTTCGACGCGCTGCGGGTCGGTGCGCTGCGTGACGCGGAGGGCGTGCGCGAAACGGCCTATGCAAGGGGTCTGGCCACCGAGCTGCAGGCGCTCTGGCGGGCGGGGGCGCTGCGCATCTCGCACCACGTTCACCTGCGGGCGGAGGTCTGTTCGCATACGCTGATCGAGGAGCTCGAAAGCTTCGGGCCGGATGACCGTGTCGGGCTGCTCAGCCTCATGGATCACACGCCGGGGCAGCGGCAATTCGCGGATGTCTCGAAGTACCGGCAGTACATGATGGGCAAGCACGCGATGGACGAAGCGATGTTCGAGCGCTTCGCGGCCCGGCTGGTCGACTTGCAGGCGGAGGTCGGGGCCGTCCACGAAGCGGCGGCAGTCGCGGCGGCGGGGCGGCTCGGCGCAACGCTGGCGAGCCACGACGATACGACGCCGGAGCACGTGATGGCGAGCGCCGGACAGGGCGCGCGGGTGGCGGAGTTCCCGACCACGCTCGCCGCGGCGGAGGCCTGCCGCGCGGCAGGCATCGCGGTGATGATGGGGGCGCCCAACATCGTGCGGGGCGGCTCGCACTCGGGCAACGTGGCCGCGGCGGAGCTGGCGCAGGCGGGGCTGCTCGACATTCTCAGCTCGGACTACGTGCCGGCGGCGCTGCTGACCGGCGCGATGATGTTGGCGCAACTGACCGGGGACCTGCCGGGGGCGCTGGCGACGGTGACCTCCGCCCCGGCGCGGGCGGTCGGGCTCGATGACCGGGGAGAGTTGGCCGGCGGCAAACGGGCCGACCTCGTACGGTTGCGGCTGGTCGGTGACATCGCGCGCCCGGTCTCGGTCTGGTCGGCGGGCCGGCGGGTCGCCTGAGAACAGACTTCTCCGGCGGTCGAACACCTGAGACTGTGGATCGACTTCAGCGCAACCGCGCGCCGTCGCGGCTGAACAGCAGCGCGTCTCCGGGGTCATACGTCGCGCGGAGCGTGTCTCCCTTGTGGAGGTTCCGCGCCCCGCCCGTCGCGATCGTCAGAACGCCGGACTGGCCCTGCCGGGCATAGGCATAGGTCTCGCCGCCGAGGTTCTCGACGATCTCGACCGTCAGCTCCAGCACGCCTTCGCCCTCTTTCGTGAAATGCTCCGGCCGCAGGCCGACGGTCACTTCCATCCCGTCCGACAGCTTCGTCGCCAGAGGCGGCGGCGCGACGGACTGGCCGTCATGTTCGTCGAAGACCAGGCGCCCGTTCTGCACGATGGCGGGCAGGAAGTTCATCCGGGGGCTGCCGATGAAGCCCGCGACGAAGATGTTGTCGGGGTCGTCGTAGAGGTCGAGCGGCGTGCCGACCTGCTCGATCCGGCCATCCCGCAGCACGACGATCTTGTCGGCGAGGGTCATCGCCTCGACCTGGTCGTGGGTGACGTAGATGATGGTGGACTGGAGTTCGGAATGAAGCCGGGCGATCTCGATCCGCATCTGTACGCGCAGTTCGGCATCGAGGTTGGACAGCGGCTCGTCGAACAGGAAGACATCCGGGTGGCGCACGATCGCGCGCCCGATGGCGACACGCTGGCGCTGGCCGCCGGAGAGGTCCTTGGGCCGGCGGTCCATCAGCTTGTCGAGTTCGAGGATGCGGGCGGCCTCGCCCACCTGGCGCTTGATCTCGTCCTTCTTCACTCCGGCATATTTCAGCGCGAAGCCCATGTTTTCCTCGACCGTCATGTGCGGGTAGAGCGCGTAGGACTGGAACACCATCGCGATGCCGCGCCGGGAGGCGTCGACGTCGTTCATCACCGTGTCGCCGATCTTCAGCTCGCCGCCGGTGATCTCCTCCAGTCCCGCGATCATCCGCAGCAGAGTGGACTTGCCGCAGCCGGAGGGGCCGACGAAGACCACGAACTCCTTGGAGCGGATGTCGAGGTCGACGCCCTTGATGACCTCGAAGGCGCCGTAGCTCTTGCGGATGTCCTTGAGGGTGACGCCGCTCATGGCACGTCCTCCGCTGTCAGGGTGATGGTCTGCGTGCCGAGCGCCGCCTGCGTGACGGTGAGCGTGATCTGGCCCGGACCGGTGGCCTTGATCCAGGCGCCCGTGCTGCCGCCGCGCATCGGCGGCGTGGCAGGGCCCACCAGTCTGGCGGGGCCGTCGAGCGAGATCTCGACCGGGTCGAAGAAGAAGGGCAGCTTGTTGCCCGCCTGGTCGAGCGCGCGGATCATCACGCGCACTTCGTCGTGCACCGCGAGGGTGTCCGCGTCCGCCTCGACCTCGAGCGTGGTCGGAAGGGGATCGGGCACGAACTCCCGGTGCATCACCGCCTTGCCGTCGACGTAGCCGGTGAGCTTGCCGGTCAGCCAGGACATGCCCCAGGTGCCGCCCGCGCCGCCGAAGTGCTGCTTGTCGGCGATCACCGGCGGGTGGGGCAGGTGGGGGAAGCGCTCGCGGTCGGGCTTGATGCGGGTCTTGTAGCCGCCGAACTCTACCTCGATCTCGTCGCAGTTGGTGAGGATGATCAGCGGCAGCACGCCACCGATGTTACGCTCGCCCCGGCTCCAGAAGGTCACCGGCTCCAGCACCGCGCCGCCGTCGGGATCGCCCTGGCTGGCATAGACGTGGGCCGCGAACTTCGGCTCGCGGAACATGTCCATCACGCCGTGGTAGCAGATGCGGTCGCCCGAGCCGAAATCCTTGTGGGTGTTGTAGTCGAAGGCGCACCAGCCGATGCAGCCCGAAACCTGCGGATCGCCGTAGGCGGCATCCAGCACCTCCAGGTGGCGGGTCACGTGCTCGGCCTGCCGCTGTTCCTGGTCGAATATCTTGGTCGGGTACATGTGGCCGTTGAACTCGGTCACGAGGTAGGGAACCGGCTGGTCGAGTCCGGTCGTCTCGGCAATGGAGCGCAGGCCCATGCGGGTGCGGTTTCCGTTCACTTCGAACTCGCCCATGATGAAGTCGTTCATCGTGTAGACGTCTTCGAGGAACTCGCTGTCGGTGTGGCAGCGCACGCCCCCGGTCTGGCGCGTGGTGTCGAGCTCGCGCGCGGCCTTGTTGGTCGCAACGTAGAAGTCGTGATCGTCGGGGCTTTCGTTGATCCGCACGCCCCAGAGGATGATCGACGGGTGGTTCCAGTCGCGGCGGATCATCCGGCGGACGTTCTCGACGCTCTCCGCCTTCCAGCCCTCGCCACCGATGTGCTGCCAGCCGGGGATTTCCTCGAACACCAGCAGGCCGATTTCGTCGCAGCGGTCGAGGAAGGCGACGGACTGCGGGTAGTGCGAGGTCCGCACGAGGTTCAGCCGCAGGTCGTTCTTGAGGATGTCGGCGTCGGCCCGCTGTGCCGCGTTGCCGAGCGCATAGCCCGCGTAGGGGAAGGACTGGTGCCGGTTCAGGCCCCGGATCTTCAGGTGGCGACCGTTGAGGAAGAAGCCCTCGGTCGTAAATTCCGCCGTGCGGAAGCCGAAGCGCGTCTCGGTCACGTCCTCGCCCGCGCCCGTCGTCAGCGTCAGGCGCAGCGTGTAGAGCGTCGGCTGATGCAGGTCCCAGAGCTCCAGCCCGGTGAGCTGTTCGAAATTCAGATTCACCGTCGCGGCGGCGTCGGCCTGTGTTTCGGCCACGGGGGCGCCGGTGGCGTCCAGCAGCTCCGCCTTCAGCGTACCGTCGAGCGGCAGGCCCTGCGGGTTGTCGAGCTCGACACGGGCGGTGACCGTCTTGGCATCGGCCAGCGCATCGGGCGTCTCGATCTTGGTCGGGCCGATAGCGACGGGGCTCGTGATCCTGAGCCAGACGTCGCGGTAGATGCCGGCATAGGTGAGGTAGTCGATCTGGCCGCCGAAGGGCGGGATCTCCGGGTTCTCGGAGCCGTCGATCACGACGGTCAGGACATTCTCACCGTCGGTGAGCCGATCCGTCAGGCGCAGCTCGAACGGGGTGTAGCCGTCGGGGTGGGTGAGCAGCTCTTCTCCGTTCAACGAGACCTTGGCGTTGGCCATCGCGCCTTCGAAGTGGACCGCGACCTCCTTGCCGTCCCAATCGGCCGATTTCTTGAACCGCTTCTCGTAGGTGAAGGGGCGCTGGTAGCTCGTCTCGTCGAGGTAGTTGAAGGGCAGGTCTACGGCGGTGTGGGGAAGGCGGACCTCCTCTTTCCCCTCGAAGATCCAGCCGTCGTTGAAGTCAGTCTTGAAGCGCATGTACGAGCCTTATTTCACGGAGCCCAGCATGCCCTGCACGAAGAGCCGCTGGAGAACGAAGAAGATGATGAGGGTGGGCAGCGTCGTGATGACCGTGGCCACCATGATGACGCCGAAATCGGGCGTGTAGGCCGAGTTCAGGGACGAGATCGTCAGCACCATCGTTTTCATGTCGTTGGTCTGCAGGACGATCAGCGGCCAGAGGTAGTTGTTCCAGTTCAGCATGAACACGATGATCGTGGCCGCCGCGTAGGTCGACTGCATCACCGGCATGTAGACGCGCAGGAAGATCTGCCACTCCTTCAGCCCGTCGATTTTGGCGGCATCACGCAGTTCGTGGGGGAAGGCCTTGGTGGCCTGCCGGAAGTAGAAGATGACGAAGATGTTCGCCACGGTCGGCAGGATGATCGCCCAGTACGTGTTGATGAGGCCGGCCCCCGACATCATCATGAACAGCGGCACCATGAACGCCGCGAACGGGATCGAGAGCATCAGCAGCAGCACGGCGAAGATGCGTTCCCGCGCCTTGGAGCGGAAGATTTCGAACGCGTAGCCCGCCATCGACGCGATGAGCAGCGTCAGCAGGGTGCCGACGATCGAGATATAGAACGAGTTGAACAGCACCCGCAGGATGTTCACCTGGTCGAATAGGGTGGTGACGTTCTGCCAGAAGTAGGTGCCGAAGCTCGCCTTGCCCTGCTGGATGTCGATGGAGGAGTTCGTCGTCCCCACGATCATCCAGAAGAACGGGAAGATCGACACGAAGGCCGCGATCGACAGCACCGTGTAGGTGACGATCGACTTCAGCCGGTCCGGCGCGGGGCGGCGGGGCGTGGCGGTGCGGGCGCCGGTGCGGCGCATGGGGGTGCCTGCGACGGTCATTTGCGGTCCCTCGCGACGTA
The DNA here is from genome assembly GCF_016134045.1 of Pelagovum pacificum. Classification (NCBI taxonomy): domain Bacteria; kingdom Pseudomonadati; phylum Pseudomonadota; class Alphaproteobacteria; order Rhodobacterales; family Paracoccaceae; genus Pelagovum; species Pelagovum pacificum. The sequence continues at coordinate 903,155 of NZ_CP065915.1, forward strand.
GAATTGCACGAGGCTCAGCAGCGCAACGAGGATCACGATGACGTAGCTTACCGTGGCCGCGTAGCCGAAGCTCGGCATGAACTTAAAGGTCAGGTTGTAGATGTACTGCGAGAGGGTCAGCGTCGCGTTCGACGGCCCGCCCTGCGTGATGTTCTGCACCTCGTCGAACAATTGCAGCGTGCCGATGGTCGAGATGATCGTGGTGAACAGGATCACCGGTTTCAACATCGGGATCGTGATCCGGAAGAACTGTGCATAAGCCGGCACGCCGTCGATCTTCGCGGCCTCGTAGATCGAGCGGTCCACGTTCTGGAGCGCGGCGAGGTAGAAGATCATGTTGTAGCCGGTCCAGCGCCATGTGATCGCGGAGATGATGACGACCTTGGCCCAGAAGGGATCGGACAGCCACGGGATCGGGCTGTCGACGAGACCGAGGCCGAGAACGACTTCGTTCATAAGCCCGTCGGTGGCGAACATCGACTTGAACAGGATGGAATAGGCGACGAGCGCGGTGACGCTCGGCAGGAAGATCGCGGTGCGGAAGAAGGCGCGGCCCTTCAGCTTGGGCGAATTCAGCATTACCGCGAAGACCAGCGCCAGCATGATCATCACCGGCACCTGGATGGCGAGGTAGGTCAGCGTGTTGGTCAGCGCCTTGAGGAAGATCGGGTCCGCCGCCAGCCGCTTGATGTTGGACAGCCCGCCGAAGCTCAGCGCCATGCCGCGCCCGGTCTGGAAGCTCATCCAGAGCGACCACAGGATCGGCCAGATCATGAAAATCCCGATGAGCGTCAGCGCGGGCGCGATGAAGCCCCAACCGTTGATGCTCTCGTTGCGCCCCAGTCTCGTCTTGGCCAAGCCGGTGCCTCCCCCGCAATCGGTGAGCGAAGGGCCCGCGCGCGACGGCGCGGGCCCCGGTCGCAGGTTACTGCGTCAGAACGGCCGCCTCGGCGGCGATGTTCTCGATCACGGTGTCGACGTCGGCGCCGTCGGCCATGGCCGGGACGTTGGACGTGATGGCCGAGCGCACTTCGTAGGTGAAGATGCCGTAGTTCACGCCGGGGATCTCGGCGAGCCATTCGGAGAACATCTGCCACACGGGCTGACCGCCGAAGTAGTCGTCGGAGGACTGGTAGGCTTCGCCCTCACGCACTTCGAGCAGCGAGCCGACGGCCCCCTGGTTCACCAGGATCTCCTGGTAGAACTCGACGTCGTTGCCCCAGATCGTCGACAGGAAGTCCTTGGTTTCCTCCATGTTGTCGGAGGAGGCGAGGACGTACCAGCTCGACCCGCCGAGGTTCGAGGCGTTGATGCTGCTGTCGATGTCGAGGCGCGGAGTCGGCGCGACGGCCCACTGGCCGGGCATCTCGGCAGCCTTGATGGTGCCGGTGATCCAGACGCCGGTGATGGTCGAGGCGACGTCGCCGCCGGTCAGGGCGCCAGTGTATTCCGACCAGCCATTGATCGTCTTGTAGATTTCCGGGTTCTGGACGATCTCGGTGTAGGCCTCGACCGCGGCACGGAAGTTCTCGTTGCCGACCAGGTTGAGCGAGCCGTCCTCGTTGAAGAACCAGTCGCCCGCGGATTGCATCATCAGCGAGAACAGGCCGGTGTCGTTGTAGTCGATCGTCAGCATCGGCATGCCGGTCTCTTCCGCGACGACCTTGGCGATCTCGACATACTCGCTCCAGGTGATGTCCTGAAGATCCTCTTCGCCGAAGCCGGCTTCTTCGAGGATGTCGGAGCGGTAGAAGAGCCCCGAGACGCCCGAGTCGAACGGCACCGAGTAGGTCTCGCCGTTCACGGTGGCGAGCTCGACCTTGTAGTCGGCGAAGCGGCTGTAATCGAGCGTGTCGCCCAGCGGCTCGAACGCGCCGGGGAACGACAGAAGGAACTTCTGTGCCGAGTAGTCCTCGATCAGGACGATGTCGGGCAGGCCTTCGGTGGTGCCGGCGGCAAGCTGCGTCTGGAGTTTCGCCTCGATCTCCTCCCGGGCGAATTCCTCGTAGACCATATTGAAGTCCGGATGGTCGGCCTTGTAGCGCTCGGCGGCGAGCTCCATCGCGGCGCCGTTGAAGTTCGGGTCCCAGGCCCAGACGGTGACGTCGTCCGCGCTGGCTGCAGTTGCCGCCAGCAGACTGCCCCCGAGGACAGCGATAATGCCGCGCGAATGCGCGTGACGGTTGTTCATGATTTCCTCCCTACGTGTCGCCGACAGGGTCGGCTGGAGAGGAGCGTAGCGAGGCAAATTCCACCCCGCAACAAATTTAGTAAATTTTACCTAGTCGCGCGACTGGCTGCTATCGGCGCCCGGTTTGCGGGTGCTCCGACGCCAGACGATCTTCGTTTCGAGCCGCACCTGCTTTCCCAGATCGCGGCGGCCGCTTATGCGCTCCATCAGCAGATCCACCGCCGTCTCGCCGATCGCTTCGGCGGGCAGGCGCACGGTGGTCAGGGGCGGCGACATGAAGCGGGCGGTCGAGATGTCGTTGAAGCTCGCCACCGCGATGTCGTCGGGGATTCGCAGCCCGGCGCTGCCGATCGCGCGGTAGGCCCCGACGGCCATGTTGTCGTTGCCGGTGACGATCAGGTCGGGGCGGTCATCGAGCGCGAGCAGGCGCTGCGCGAGGCGGTGGCCGCTTTCCTCGGTGTTGTTTCCCGTTTCCATCAGCCGGGGGTCGAACCGGCCACGGGCGCGCATCCACCGCTCGTAGGCCCGGACCCGGAATTCCGCGGGTTCACCGGCGCCCGGGACATGGCGGGAGTTCCACCCCGCGACCGCGATGCGCCGGTAGCCGAGCCCGTCGAGCGCGTCGAGCAGCTTCACGGTCGCCGCCTCGAGGTCGCTGTCCACGCAGTCCACGGAATCGTCGTCGGGGCGGAAGTCGGCGAAGACCACGTTTCGGTTGTGCCTGAGGATCCAGTCGATCATCTCCTGCGAGTGGAAGCCGATCGCGATCAGGCCCGGCACGCCCTTCAGCACCGACGCCTCGGGCAGCTCGTCGGTCTGGTAGAGCTTCGCCGGTTCCTGGTGCAGCGCCGCGCAACGCGCCTCAATCCCGAGCCGCAGGGCGACGTAGTAGGGATCCACCAGCTCCTCCTGCGGTCGCAGGAAGTGCAGCAGCGCGACGCGGCCCTTCGGCTCGGCGCTCTTGCGGCGGCGACGGGGCGGGGCGTAATTCATCGCCTCGGCGGTCTCGATGATGGTCTGGCGCGTGGCCTCGCCGACCGAGAGCGTGTTGTCGAAGTTCAGCACGCGCGACACGGTTGCCGAGGACACGCCGACGCGGTCCGCAATCTGCTTGAGCGTCACCGTCGGACGGCGCGCCGGAATTCGAGTGACCTCAGCCATGGGGCATCTTATTCGCACAGCCTTCCCGTTCCGGCAATTGGCCGCGACGGGACGGACCGTCTTCAGTTGCCGAGCTGCCCGCGCATCGCGGCGTCCGGGAAACAGGTTGCCGGCTGGCCGGTCGCTTCCTGCCAGCGCCCGATCGAGCGGCGGGTCTTGAACCCGGCAAGCCCGTCGGCACCGCCGACATCGTGCCCCATCCCTTCAAGCGCGCGCTGCATGGCAGCAACGTCGGAGCGCATCAGCCCGCCGACCGCGCTCCATCCGGCCGAGAAGTCGCCGACGCCATAGTCGATCCGGTCCCCGACATGGCCTACGAACAGGGCGTAGAGGTCGCTCATGTTGTAGTCCTTCAGGACGTAGAAGTTCGGCGTCACGATGAAGGCCGGCCCATGACGCCCGGCGGGCATGAGCAGGAAGCCCTGCAACGGGCGCTCCGCCTCGGGGAACGGACGGCCGGAGACGCGCGTGATGCCCATCTGCTCCCAGGCGCTGATGGGGCGGCCCTGATCGGGACCTTCGAGCGTGCAGGAGACGGACCCCGGTACGGTCACTTCGAACCCCCAGTCGCGGCCCGCGACCCAGCCGTGCCGGGCAAGGAAACTGGCGATCGAGGCGATGGTATCCGCCTCCGAGGTCCAGATGTCGGCGCGTCCGTCGCCGCTGCCGTCCGCCGCGAAGCGCAGGAAGCTCGACGGCATGAACTGTGGCTGGCCGAGCGCCCCGGCCCAGGAACTGCGCATCGTGCGCGGGTCGGCATGACCGGCCTCGGCGATGCGCAGGGCGGCGATCAGCTCATCCGTGAAGTATGGCGCGCGGGTGCTCATGAAGCCTTTCGTGCCAAGCACGCGGAAGGCGTCATGCGGGATGTCGACCCGTCCGTAGCCGCTCTCCCGGCCCCAGATCGCGAGCACGATGCGGCCAGGCACGCCGGTCGCCCGCTCGGCGGCGGCGAGCGCCTGTGCATGGCGGCTCGCCATCTCGCGCCCGACGCTGGTCGACCAGTCCAGCGTGCCACGCCCGAAATAGGCGCCGGGAGAGCCGAATTCCGCCTGGCTCTGACGCTCGGGCACGCTGGTGGCGCTGCCCGGCGGAACCAGGTCGGGCAGGTCCCAGTCGAGCGTGACGCCCTCGAACGCCGCATCGAAGGTCGCGCGGGAGATGCCCTCGCCGCGGGCGCGCGGCCAGATTGTCTGTTCAAGCCAACCCTTGAATTGCCGTTCGACCGCCGCGCGGTCCTGCGCGGTTGCGGGTAAGGCGATCAGGATCGACAGGGCGATGAGCAGGGCGCGTAGGGGCAAGCTGGGGCTCCGGCTGGGGTGGCGTCGCGGGCAGCATAGCGGCGCGCTGCCAGGAACCCAAATCGCGATGACGTTTGGCAAGGGCGGTGTGCGGTGGGCGGCGCGCAGAAGGGGGTGCGCATCGAGCGCGCACCCTACGTGATACGCTTCAATCAGTGTGCCAGACCCTCTCCCCCTAGGGGAGAGGGTAGGGTGAGGGGACGGCGCGCAAGGGTGCGCATCGAGCGCGCACCCTACGTGATACGCTTCAACCAGCGCGCCAAAACCCTCTCCCCCTGGGGGAGAGGGCAGGGTGAGGGGACAGCGGACAAGCGTGCGCATCGAGCGCGCACCCTACGAGATAGGCTTCAACCAGCGCGCCGGAACCCTCTCCCCTTGGGGGAGAGGGCAGGGTGAGGGGGCGGCGAAACACGCCGCCCCCAGTCGTCACTCTTCTTCGCCGCGCGTCCGCGCCAGCGCCCGGCGGCGCTCGGCATCCACTTCCTCGCCCGGGATCGCGGCGGCGGGCTTGGTCAGGATGTGACGGAGCGTTTCCATCGGCAGCTTCGGCTCGCGCGTCTCGGTCAGCAGGCCGTTCACCTCCTGCATCGTGTCGGTGAGCTGAGTATAGCAGTAGCCCATCAGGTACGGCGTCTCGGAGATCGCGTCGAAATAGTCGTCGAGACGCGCCTCGAAGGCAGCCTCGTCGGGCACCGTCGCGTAGCCGACCCAGTGATCGCCCTCTTTCGGCGTGAAGCTGAGCCCACCGAACTCGGTCAGCATGACCGGCCGGCCACCGGCCTCGGGATCGTCGAGCAGCATCCGACGGCCCGGTGCGCCGAAGCCCTTCAGCACCTCGGCCAGAGCGTCCGGGTCATTGTAGCGCTTGCGCAGCCCGTCGCCGGTCGGAGCGTAGTCGTGGACGGAGACGATATCCGTCTCGACCAGCTCCCAGCCGTCGTTCGACACGGCGGGACGGCTCGGGTCGATGGCCTTGGTCAGGTGATAGAGCCCGCGGGCGTAGGACGCCTGCGCCGGCTGCTCGGCCATGTCAGTGATGCCCCAGCTTTCGTTGAAGGGCACCCAGGCGACGATGCAGGGATGACCCTTGTCGCGGCGGATGGCTTCGGTCCATTCGCGCGTCAGCCGCTCGATGGCGGAGTTGGCGAAGACGTAGTGGCTCGGCATTTCTTCCCAGACCATCACGCCCAGGCGGTCGCACCAGTAGAGGAACCGGGGGTCCTCGATCTTCTGGTGGATGCGCACGCCGTTGAAGCCGAGCTCCTTGATGAGCTCCACCTCGCGCTTCAGCTCATCGCCGGACGCGGACAGGTGGCTGTCGGGCCAGTAGTTCTGGCCAAGTACCATGCGCAGGAACAC